>JAYPDO010000282.1:0-1628 GCA_038125285.1 Opitutia bacterium | reverse complement strand
GAACGCTCTGTCCCACTCCGCACTATTTTATTCCCTAGATGTTGGCATCCGCCAAATCCTTAAGGTTCCGGGTGATAATGAAATCCACCTTGGCCATGTCAGCTGCAGCAACCTGCATCGCACCCTTGAAATCCTGCACGGGAAGCATCCTGGCCAGAAGGGCGGAACGGATGTCCGTCGGGGAAATTTCAAATGTTTCGAGGATTTCCCCAAAGTATTTTGAAGTCCTGGCCACACCGGCATATTTCGTTCCGACATAATTCAAGGTATCCAAGGAATGCCATGCCATCCAGACCTTGCCCGAATTATATCCACACCACGCCGAAACCCTTTTGCTTTCCATGATGAATTCCTCCCGTTCAAGAAGGACATCCAAGAAGATATTTGTGTCTACCAGGAAGCTAATCACTACCTGCAATGCTTTTGCAAAATATAATCCAGCCGGACTTCACCGGTGGGGACGGCATATTGTCGGTCTTCCACGCCCCCCTCAATCTTTCCCCTAGGTTGGGTTTCCCGCCCTTGTCCCCTTGTCCTCCAGTTCCTTGCTCCATTTTTCAAACATGGAAGAAACCGATACCCCCCGTTTCATGGCCACCCTTTTGGCCGTGGCCACAGCTTCTTGATCCACAGTCAACGTCAGTTTTTGCTTCATAACACGTGTCAACAACGAGCAGCACGTGCCCATCAACTGGTTAATCCATCTCCAATGAAAATCCGCCATTCTATCCTCCTCATTTTTCTGTGTATCCAAACAACGGCAGCCCATGCCTCCAACCGCCCCAATATCCTTTGGTTTGTAGTCGACGACATGTCGGCCAATTTCTCTAGCTATGGCGAAACTGCCATCCAGACGCCGAATGTGGACAAACTGGCTGCCGAAGGGCTTCGGTTTACCCGTGCTTATGCGACTGCGCCGGTTTGCTCGACATTCCGTTCGGCACTCATCACCGGGATGTACCAGACCACTATCGGTTGCCACCATCACCGTAGCGGCCGGGGCGAACACCGGATCCTGTTGCCCGAAGGTGTCCGGCCCATCCCGGAGTTGTTCCAGGAAGCAGGATATTTCACCTGCATCGGGAGCGGTTTGCCTGACTTGGATTACCGGACAACTCCTCCCCCAGAAGGCCGGAGCCGCCTCGGGAAGACTGACTACAACTTCGACTGGGATTCCTAGATTTACGACAGCCACGATTGGGCCGGCCGGAAAGAGGGACAACCGTTCTTCATGCAAGTCCAGCTCCACGGGGGGAAGCTCCGGGGAGCATCCGAGGCGAGTTACAAAAAACTGGATGCCCTAGCCCTCGGGATCTTCGGGGATGTCCTGTCACCTGGAACCGGTACTTTGCCGCCTTATTACCCACAAGACCCAGCACTTCTCAAAGACTGGTCCACCTACCTGGATACCGTCCGAATTACCGACTACCATGTCGGCCTGGTCATGGAACGGCTCCAGTCAGAGGGTTTGCTGGAAAACACCCTTGTCGTCTTCTTTACCGACCACGGGATTAGCCACGCCCGCGGCAAGCAATTCCTCTACAACGAAGGCACACACATTCCCCTCGTCCTACGGGGACCCGGGATTCCGGTTGGGGCGACCCGCCCTGACTTGGTGGAACACATCG
>JAYPDO010000281.1:0-1781 GCA_038125285.1 Opitutia bacterium | reverse complement strand
TAAACACTGCCGGCTACACCGGGCTGGATTACAATATCCGTGGTGGCTAAATCAAGCTAACGCCTAGTATCCAGTTTGCCTAGATGGGCCAGGGGGGGGGCGCGGTGGTCGTACCCTTTTTTGCCGGGGTAAGGTTAAACTTCTAAACCTCCAGACTTCTAGGCCACCAATTCCTTGATTGGCCTGGCTTCCTGTGGGACAGGAACCTGGGGGCGGCCCCGGAGGTCGAAGACCCTCTCCTTAAGCATGGGAATGCCAAGGTTGTGTAGCAGGGTCGCGTGGACTTCATGGAACCGGACAGGGCGGTCACTGGGTTCTGCGCCCTGTTTGTCTGTAGAACCGATGACTTGTCCGGTGTTCATTCCGCCACCGGCAAGGATGCAGAAATTGGCTTTTGGCCAGTGGTCACGTCCTCCCTTAGGATTAACCTTGGGGGTGCGACCGAATTCCCCCCAGCACACCACCGAAACATCGTCCTGCATGCCGCGCTCGTGGAGATCTTCTACGAGGGAAGAGAGGGCTTTATCCAGCATCGGGATGTCCGTTCTTCCCCTGCCAAAGTTGTCGCCATGCCAGTCCCAACGGCTGAAATTGAGGGAGACATAGCGTGCCCCGGCTTCGACGAGCCGTCGAGCCAGGAGGAAGCTAGTCGTCATCTTCGGGGCACCATCGGCACGCCACACGGGATCCGGTTCGCCGTAGCGTTCCAATGTTTTGGGGTCTTCACTTGATAGGTCGAGGGCTTCACCAAGTTGGGAGGAGGAAAGGATTCCTAGGGCTTGCTGGGTAAATTGGTCGAAGCCGGAAATCGCCCCTGTGTAATCAATGTCGCGTCGGAAGTTGTCGATGGCGAAGCATAGTTTGCTGCGGTCTTGGATGCGTTCTAGCGAGATGTCACGGAGCACCATGTTTTCAGCGCTCTGGGTGGAGCTTTTGTCATCTTTTCCCCCAACCAGGCGGAAAGGGCCGTGCGCCATACCAAGAAAGCCACCTTCCCCTGGATCCCCCCATTCACTGTGGCCGGTCGGGTAGACCAGGGAAAGGTGGGCAGGAACACCAGCATTCGCCGCCCCATGAAGTTTGGATGCCCAGGCACCCATGGAGGGCGTTCCGCCACCAAAACCCTTAAAATTACGGGGGTAGCCGGTGACACATTGGTACAGGTCATGCGCCCCTTGGGAGTCAGCCATCGAGCGGATTATGGCGAACTTATCCATGTTGCGTGCCATGTTTGGCATGAGTTCGCAAATTTGGATGCCATCAACATTTGTTGCGATGGGTTTGAATTCCCCGCGTATGTCATTGGGCGCATCCGGTTTGAGGTCGACCATGTCTAAGTGGGGCGGCCCGCCCGGAAGGAGGACGTTGATGATGGCTTTCCGGGAACCCCGGATTCCCGTTGCTTCTTCCGCTCGCAAGAGGTTGGGGAGCGTGGCTCCGGCAATGCCGAGGGAGCCGATGTTTAGGAAGGAACGACGGGATAGGCCGTCACAGAAATTTCCCCCAGGCTGTCCGAGTAAGCGTAACATATCATTGGTAATAGCCAATCGTGCTAGTTTTGGAAAGGCATTCCTACGAGAAACGGAACAGGTAAATTGTGTTTGTCAATCCAGACCCCTTGGCGCCATGTCACCTCCCCAATCCTTAGCGAAGTTTCCTGAAGACCTCCTCAATCCGAGGTGTGGCACTTCCTGCTGAAAATCCTGTCGGATTTTCGAGGAAATCTTCGTTGGGAGAGCCAAATCCGTTGGTAATTCCACCTGAAACGCCGTGGAAACGCA
>JAYPDO010000280.1:0-1855 GCA_038125285.1 Opitutia bacterium | reverse complement strand
CCGCGCAGCCTTTTTCACCCAAGACAACCAACACGTCGCAACCCTCTCCCAATCCGCCAGCGACCACTGGGTCCCCCAACTCCCCACCATCACCTCCGCCCAAATCCACGCCCTCGTCCGTCGCGAAAAATCAGACTGCCAACCCGAATACCAACCCAAATGCCTCCTCGACTCCTGGGAAGTCCCCATCATAGAAGTCATCCATGACAAAGAGTCCCTTTAGACTCCGGTTTTTTCTCCTAAAATGAAGCATCACGCGAGGCGCAAAGAATTTTACAGACGACTCATTCCCAGGATGGATGACCTCGTCGAGCCCTTTGAAGGTACAGCCTTTCGATTTGTGGATCCCAGATTTTCTTCCACTTCCGATCTCTTCTCCGGCAAAGGTGCAAACTTCGCAAATGGCCGTTGGCTTCTGAAAAGTGAGAAATTGGCGACCTATTGCGCATTGGATCCTGAAACAGCACTTGTAGAATCCCTGGCTACTTCGGATTCCCTGATTCTGGGTCGACACCCATGGTTTTAGTCTCTGCCGAAACAAAACTGGATCGTGTACTGGATCTTCGGGAAGGCAAATGCCGCCAACGGCTGAGGCTCTCAGCAAAAACAATCAAAGGATGTAATTGGCGAAAGGATAACGGGTCGGGACAGGAAGCCCTGACACAAGCGTTCTGCTGGGCTTTGGAGCAAGCTGGGGCAGAGGCCTTGCTTGTCCCGAGTTGCGCAGCCCGGACAGGTTCCATCCTCGTTGTTTTCAACCAGAATTTATGCCCAGCCAGCAACTTCAAGGTGACCAAGGAAGTTGTATGGCCTGGAAAATAAATCTGCAAATTTGCAGGTTTTCATTGATTCCCAATGCGTATCTTGCAATCTATGTGTTTGGAAAAGGATCCCCAAAATGACCACCGCAAGGCTAACCCAGACAAGGGCTCAAACGAAGACTTTTAACCAGGCAGTTACAAAACCAAAGCAAGGCAAGGCGAATACGACTCCAATAACCGACGGCCCTGCTCTGGTTGCCTGGAGGAAACAGGTAGGGATCACCCAAAAGGTTTTTGCTGAAATGGCTGATTTTTCAGAGCGGACGATGGCAAGCTGTGAGAACGATGCCAAAGTCCTCACAAAACTGCAACGACCCATCAATGAAACGGTTAGGCTCACCAACGCCCTTTCTGAATTGGCCGGGGACTCCAAATCCTTGAAAAGTTGGCTTCACCAACCCAATCCTGCATTCGGAGGCAAACCCCCTATGCAAATGATCAAAAATGGGGAGTCCGACCGGCTCTGGGAAATGGTGCACCAAATCCGGCAAGGGGCGTTTGCTTGAATATCTCAGTACCTGCAAACACGGTTACCCGGAACAAGGTTCACTTCCTTTGGATACTCTGCTTGGTCGCACGGTATATTTTTTTGATGACATTGTTGCAACTTCGGTAGACTCCTCATGCCTCATGCAGATGTTCCAGGCTGCCCCACCCCCTGATATTACCGATAGTTGATAAACGATGCCTGCCAAACACCTCCCCTTCCTCGCCCTCGCCCTCGCCCTGGCCATCCCGCTCCAGGCCAGAGTTGATTTTAACCGCGAAGTCCGCCCCCTCCTGGCGAAACATTGTTTTGCCTGCCATGGTCCGGACAAGGAAGCACGGAAGGCAAAGCTGCGGCTGGATACGTTTGAAGGGGCGACAGGATCCAGTGCCATCGTACCGGGGCACATTGATAAGAGCGACTTGGTTTACCGCATAGAAACCGACGATAAGGACGACCGCATGCCACCATCTTCCACCAACTCGGAATCGACCCCTACAAATTCGCCTTCCCCCACCAAGGCCTCGACCAACGCCTCATCGGCGTC
>JAYPDO010000279.1:0-1876 GCA_038125285.1 Opitutia bacterium | reverse complement strand
GGATTCGAGGAGACCCAACATTTTTCCAATGGAAGCGTCCATACAGGTCACCGCGGCCCGATAGTCCCGTGTCCTTGCTTCCCGGGTCGCCAACTTTGCCGCCCCGCCGTAACGGTATTTCGCGACATCCTTGTATTCTTTTTCGACCGCCGGGTACATTTTCTGGAACTTTTCAGGGGCTTGGATCGAGCTACGGATATGTGGATCCAAAGCGGAGGAGTTGTGCGGTGCATTGAAGGGCACATAGAGGAAAAAAGGCTCCTTGCCTGCGTGGTCCGTCAGAAACCGCAGGGCTTCCCGCTCGAAGAGGTACGTGCAATAAGTACCCTTGTCTTCCTCTGTCGGGGACAAGTTCCGGTACATACTGGGGACGCCATACCGCTCGTGGGAGTAGTAATCGATGCCCGTATTCACAAAGCCGTAAAACTCGTCGAACCCCTGGGATGTCGGGAGGAACCTCCGTAAGCTCCCCAAGTCCCACTTGCCGTAAATGGCGGGTTTGTACCCGGCATTCCCGAGAAGCTCAGGAAGGATGACCTCCCGCTCGTCCATCCCGCCAATGCGCTCAAAAGTCGCCTCAGAATCGGCAGGTTTGTATTTGTGGCCATAGTCCGGCGCCTCGTTGCGGATCATGTCGTAAATCCCGTTCCGCTGCGGATACCGTCTGGTCAACAAAGACGCCCTCGATGGCGTGCAGGCAGGCCAGGCTACATAGAAATTCGTCAACCGCGTCCCCTCTTTGGCCAACCTGTCCAAATGGGGCGTGATAATCCCGTTTCCCAGGATCCCAAGGTCGTTGTACCCCTGGTCATCGGAGACAATCAGCAGGATGTTAGGGCGGGCAGCGGCGAACGCAGCCGAAACCAACAATGGGAACCAAAGGCAAAGGGCAAAGGATCGGATCTTCATGACTGGGGGCTAGCTCGCGTGGACATCAAGGGGCAAAGGAATCTGTCCGGAAGGGGTAGGCTGGCAACCCTGCGCAATTAACCAGGTTGACTGACGGTTTGCCGGTGAAGGCATAGCGGACATGGACCGGGGTGGAAATGCCTTCGGCGGCCAATTCAGATGGGGCAGCGCATTCCTCGGGACCTTGCAAAATCAGCCTCCACCGTTGGCGGGAAATATAACTTGAGGTTGGACCATGCCAATAGCAGCACAATGGCAGTGACAACAGAACGGAAGGCCAGTGAACCAAGGCGTCTCATTTACAATTCCAGGAAATCGGGAAAATTTGAAAAGTAGCCCTACCTTCGAAAGCAAAGCAATCGCCAGCCCCTCCAATCAATCCATGTGGAAGACTTCCTCCATCGGAGCCCACCAGTCATCCTTGCCCCGATTCCCGATCGGGCGTTGGCAGGGCATGGTCTGCTCCCACCACTCCTGGTTCCGGGGGTTGGCCTTCATTTTCTCCATGTCGGCCTCAAAATCCTCCCCGGTATACTCAAAGTAGCTGAAGAGGAAGTACCCCGCGTCATCCAGCCGATGCATGTAAATGGAGAAGTTCCGGATGTTGCACTCACCAATCAGTGCCAAAATCTCAGGCCATGCCGCCTTGTGGAGCTTCTTGTATTCCTCCAACTTGTCCTCATTGAGCCCAATGACCATTCCGTATCTTTGCATCTTGAAAGCCCCTACCCTGTCCATCCTGTCGCTCCTGTCTAATTTATTGTCTGACAAAGGGGACAGGACCAACAAGGTGCCAGTTATCCAATGCCATTACGAACTCTCATCCTGTCCCTTCTCATTGCACTGCCGTCCGTCAGTGCCCAGAAATTCAAGCCGGAATTCTTCGCCTTCGAAAACGGTGTCCGCTTCGGCCAGACGGAACAACAAATCCAAGTGCTCAAGGAACTCGGCTACGACAGCCTTGGCT
>JAYPDO010000278.1:0-1910 GCA_038125285.1 Opitutia bacterium | reverse complement strand
CCGTCACCGTCTTCCTCTCCGCGCTCGGGATCGTCATCGCCTGGATGGCCAGCGGTCGCATCGATTTCATTTTCCGCCCGGAAATCGAGACCTTCTTCGTCCAAGCTGAGATCGAACTCCCCACCGGCACCCCCGTCGACCGAGTCCGCGAAGTTACCTTTGCCGTTGAAGAAGCCGCGCGGCGCGCCTTGGAGAAGACTGGTGAAAAAGGCATCCTGACCGGCATCATGACCGAAGTCGCCGACGGCGCAAGCAACACTGGGGAAGTCAACGTCCTGCTCGTCCCCCAAAGCCAGCGCAAGATCACCAGCGGCGGCTTCGTCAAACTTTGGCGAAAGGAGATTCCCCAATTTCCCGATGTGGAATCCATTTTCTTCGACTGGATCTACGGACCGGGCGGGGAAGGCGAAATCGAGGTCGAACTGGCGCACCCGGACATCCAGACCCTCCGGGCAGCCGCATCAGAGGTCGCCGATGCCATCGGCAAATTCCCCGGAGTGGTCGATGTCAAAAAAGGCTTCGGGCGCGAAATGCGGGAGCTGGACTTCCAAATCAAACCCGCCGGACACGCCATGGGCCTCACCACCCGCGACCTCGGGCGACAAATCCGCAACGCCTTCTACGGAGCCGAAGCCCTGCGCCAACCGCGTGGACGGGAAGAACTCCGCGTCATGGTACGCCTCCCCAGGGAGGACCGCCGCTCCATGTCCGGCATCGAAGGGCTCATGATCCGCACTCCCGACGGCGGGGAAATCCCCCTGGACGAAGCCGCGGAAATCATCCGCACCCGGGCTCCCGTAAGGATCGAGCGCGTTGACGGCGGCAGGGTCGTGGACGTATCGGCCAATGTCCTCTCCGGGGTCACCACCGGGAACCGAGTCCTCGCAGCTTTCTCCAAGGACGGCCTGCCCCAAATCCTCGCCCGTTACCCAGGGCTGCGGTACAGCTTCGAAGGGGAACAACGGGAGCAACGCGAAGCCATGGCCAACCTTACATGGGGGCTAATCGTAGCGCTCTTTGTCATCTACGCCCTCATGGCCGCCCTGCTCTGCAGCTACGTCCAAGCCCTGGTCGTCCTCCTCACCCTCCCTTGGAGCCTAGCCGGGGCAGTCATCGGGCACAAACTCCTGGGCTTCGAACTCAGCGTCTTCAGCGTCTTCGGCATGATCGCCCTGTGCGGCATGGTCGTCAACGGAGCCTTCGTCCTCTCCATCACACGAAACCGTTACCGTGACCGTGGGGACGACCCCCAAACCATCACCCGAAACTCCGCCCTCCGCCGCTTCCGCCCTATCCTCCTCACAGCCATCACCACCTTCTTAGGCCTCAGCCCCATGATCATGGAGACCTCTATCCAAGCTCTCTTCCTCGTCCCCATGGCCATCTCCCTCGGCATCGGGACCCTCGTCTCAACCATCGTCACCCTCGTCTTCATCCCCGCCTGCTACGGGATCATAGAGGATTACACGAAGACGCAATAATGGGGGGAAGCATTTCAGGCTGGAACTCTTCGGCCGGACTGCCAACGTAACCAACATGCAGCACAAGATCCAACCGGAGCAACATGGCCCGATGGGCAAGTTGATGGCCGAGGCCGTCCAGACTTGTGTTCATTGCGGCTTTTGCTTGGCGGCCTGTCCGACCTACGCCCTCAAAGGACAGGAAATGGACACCCCGCGCGGCCGGATCATGCTCATGAAAAACGTGCTGGAAGGGGAACTTGCATTGGAAAAGGCGCTTCCCCATGTGGACCAATGCCTGGGCTGCCTCTCCTGTGAAACCGCCTGCCCGTCCGGGGTGGAATACAACCACCTGCTCGCACCGTTCCGTGAACGGGCGGAAAAGGAACGCCCCAAGGATTTCCTTACCAAACTGAAACGCAAAGTCCTCCTGGAAACCCTACCGAACCC
>JAYPDO010000277.1:0-1949 GCA_038125285.1 Opitutia bacterium | reverse complement strand
GCCCTAGGCCCAGCACCCCATCCGACCAGGGGTTTCAGCCATTCCGGGGAATCCCCAGTGTCCGGGCGTGTACGGCGGACGAGGTCCACAGCGAATTCATAAATGTGGTCGGGAACGGGGATCCTCCTGGAGAGGTCTTGGTAGGCGATCACTTTATCTGCCTCTAGGATATGCCCTAAGTCCGGTAGGATTGGCCCTGTCGTAGAGCGGGCGATCCGGATTTCTTCGTCCCTGCCCGGGTAGTCGACCTCAATGAGGAACATAAACCTGTCCAGTTGGGCTTCCGGGAGGGGGTAGGTGCCTTCTTGTTCAACCGGGTTTTGGGTCGCGAGGACAAAAAACGGCGGCACTAGGACATGGCTTTGGCCTAGTATGGTGATCCGCAGTTCCTGCATGGCCTCCAACATGGCGGACTGGGTCTTGGCCGGGGCGCGGTTGATTTCGTCGGCCAGGATGATGTTGGCAAAAAGGGGGCCTTTCACGAATTCGAATTCCCTTCGTCCGGACGCAGTTTCCTGGAGGATCTCGGTCCCTGTGATGTCCATGGGCATGAGGTCCGGAGTGAATTGTATGCGGGAGAATCTCAGTTGGAGGGTTTCTGCGACTTTCCTCACCAGGAGGGTCTTTGCCAATCCCGGTACGCCTTGGAGAAGGGCGTGTCCCTTAGCGAAGAGGCAGATGCAGAGTTGCTCGATGACATCTTCCTGCCCGACGATGACTTTGGCCAGTTCCACCTTTATGTCCTCATAGGCTTTCCTGAGTTGGTCTATTGCCTCGACATCGTTTTCCCCGAGTTGGTGGATTGGGTCGCTTGGGTGTTTTGTCATCATTCGCAGGAACTTGTTCGTTCAGGGGTAGATGGTGTTCCTGGTAAGGATGGAATGAGGGAAGATGTCGGGCGGGAGTTCCCATCTTTGTTGGAGGAATTCCATGCGTGCGAGGTCCAGTGGGGCGGATTGGGGGAATTGGTTCCGGAGATACCATTCCAATTGTTGCAGACCCATCCAGTCTCCACGGACGGGTTCACCAGCGTCCCTCACTTTCGTCGGGGTAATGAGGTTGTGGTATGCATTCTGGGAAAATTGGACCGTATTCCCCTCCTGGCTATCCTGCACGGGGTGTCTTTCTGCTTGCAGGGGCATTTCAGGGCAGAAGATCCGGGTTCTGTCCAACCAGCAGACAAGGATGACAATCGTGACACAAGCCAAGCCGCTGGCCAGAGAGAAGTCGATAAAGTCTCGTAAATTAAAAATTGGCTCCTCGAAGTGATCCGCCGTATCTAGCGGTTCATCCTTATTTTGGCCGATTTCCGGGGCAAGATGGATGGTCGAGGCTACAGGTTCCTCGGGGACACTTTCTTGTTTCCAATTGCTTGGAGGTGCTTGCTGCACCATAAAATACTGGGAAACTTGGTGTTGGCTGCACTTGCGTTGGAAGATTTTCCTGGAGTCGTCGTCTGTGTTGACCTTTTGCTTCAACCACTTTAATTCGTCTGGCGAGATGCTGTTGGCCAGATAGTCGTCGACGAGTTTCCCAAAGTGTTTCTCGGGCATATTGCGGAGGGCGTGCGAACGGAGTCAGGGGCGTGGAAGGGTTTCCCACTTCACAACTTTGTTTTGTTGGACGTAGGCTTTCGCCCTGGAGGGGAATATCCCGAAAATGGAGTCGGCCATATAGTCTACCTCGACGGTCCAGTGCGAGCCTTCTTGTTGGAGGGAACCCCATTTTTGGATGTTTTTCGCCAGGAGCCCTGGTTGGCCCTCCGCAACGATGCTTGCCATCACTGCAGGTACGACCCCGCTGGGATCTTGTACGGGTTTGCCAGTAACTTCTAAAGGTGGAATCGGATGATCCGGCCCTGGGGGTAACTGGGGTTCTTGGGAAGGTTCAGTTGTTACCGGGGCCAAGGAAGATGGTTCGATTGGTGCCGGGGAAGGAGGAGCTAACGG
>JAYPDO010000276.1:0-1986 GCA_038125285.1 Opitutia bacterium | reverse complement strand
CATCCACAAGGGCTACACCGTCCAAATGGTCTCCCAGCCCGCATGGTACGCCGTGCTCGCCCTGCCCTACCTCATGGAGTTCCCGCACGAATGTTCCGAGCAGACATTTAACCGCTACTACGCCAACCTCCTGGCTAGCAACATCGCCAAGTCCGACCCGAAAATCCGCCGCATTTTCGATCTCTGGAAAGGCACCCCCGCCCTCGACTCCCCGCTGGAGAAAAACGAAAGCCTCAAATCCGTTGCCCTCCTGGAAACCCCTTGGGTGCGCCAGGCCAAAAACGAAAGCGAAGCACGGCGCAACATCGGCATGCTCTTTGATGACAACCGCCTCGACAGCGAGACCTCCCGCGCCTTTGACAAGCTCAAGAACATGCAACTCGGAGACGGTTCCTGGCCCTGGTTCCCGGGTGGCCGTGGCAATGACTACCTGACCCTCTACATCACCACCGGTTTCGGCCGCCTCCGCCATTTGGATGTGGACACCGATGTCGGCCCCGCCGTCAAAGCACTCGGACGCCTCGACAACTGGATCAACAAAATTTACCGCGACATCCTCCGCCACGGGGGCAAGAAGGCCAATAACCTCTCCCCTACCATTGCCCTCTACCTCTATGGCCGCAGCTTCTTCCTGGAGGACAAGCCCGTCCCCGACCACGCCAAGGAAGCCGTCGACTACTTCCTCGGCCAGGCTCAGGATCATTGGCTCGACCTCAACAACCGCCAGTCCCAAGGCCACCTCGCCCTCGCGACCAAGCGTTTCGGGGACGAAAAGACCGCCAAGGCCATCATGCGCTCCATCAAACAACGCTCCGTCACCGACCCCGAACTGGGCCGCTTCTGGCGGGACACCGAATATGCCTACTACTGGTACCGGGCACCCATCGAAACCCAGGCCCTCATGATCGAAGCCTTCGACGAGGTCATGGGCGATGCCAAGGCGGTCGAGGATTGCCGGGTATGGCTCATCAAGCAAAAGCAAACCCAGGACTGGAAGACGACGAAGGCCACCGCCGATGCAGTTTACGGGCTCCTCCTGCGGGGCAAAAACCTCCTCGCTACGGACAAGCTCGTTGCCGTCCATTTGGGCGATACATTGGTCGAGCCAAAGGACATTGAGCCTGGCACCGGTTTCTATGAAAAACGCTTTGAGGGCGCGGAAGTCCGCCCGGAATTCGGCCGCATCACGCTCACCAAGGAAGACGAAGGTGTCTCCTGGGGCTCCGCCCACTGGCAATACATGGAGGACATCTCAAAAATTACCGTCCACGAAGGCACAGCCCTCAAACTCACCAAAGCCGTCTTCCTCAAGAAAGACACCGACCAAGGCCCCAAGCTCTTCCCCTCCGAAGGCAAGGCCGAAGTGGGTGACGAAATGGTCGTCCGCATTACCCTTCAAGCCGACCGCGACATGGAATACGTCCACATGAAAGACCACCGCCCCAGCGGATCCGAGCCCACCAACGTCCTCTCCCGTTACCAATACCGAGACGGCCTCGCCTACTACGAAAGCACAAAGGACACCGCCTCCCACTTCTACTTCGACTACCTCCCCAAAGGCACCTACGTCTTCGAGTACTCCCTGCGCATCCAGCACCGCGGCAAATACCAGACCGGCATGGCCAACATCCAGTGCATGTACGCCCCCGAGTTCAACTCCCACAGCCAAAGTTTCCCGCTGGAAGTGGAGTAACGCGCTAAAAGAGATATCCTTTCCATCCACCAAACTTTTCCGGTTTGGTATAATCCAATGGAAATTTCTGGGGCTGCCAATGGTATGTCTTCCATCTCCTATGGCAAAACCCTGATGTTCATGCACCAGGATGGCTCTACAATCTGGCCGGGATGCTGGAGGAAGGCCATCCGTGAGAAAGACAGTAACCCGGCCAGGATGTCGGGTATCCACAATGTGGTCACCGGCTTTAAGGAATAATACTGGAGTTAAAAATGATTGCGCAGAGATCACGATTTTGCATTCTGTAGGGA
>JAYPDO010000275.1:0-1991 GCA_038125285.1 Opitutia bacterium | reverse complement strand
AGCCGCGTTGAAAGGCGGAGACTCGGAGAGTCCCTCTATTGTCCCCGGAAACCCGGATGCAAGCGAATTGCTTGTCCGGTTGAAGACTAAGGACGAGGACTTGGCGATGCCGCCTTCCGGGGATGGCCTGGACGATGCCCAGGTCACCAAGCTTGCTCGTTGGATCAAAGATGGTGCCCAATGGCCCGCCACACCGGTCGATCCTGCCAAGGTAGCCCGTACACCCCTTACCAGCGACGAAGCCTTCTTGCGCCGCATTTACCTTGATATTCTCGGTGTTCCGCCGTCTGCGGAAGAAGCCCGCGCCTTTCCGCTCGATAAATCCCCCGGCAAGCGCACCAAGTTGGTCGACCATCTCCTGGCCGATCCCCGCGCCGCCGACCACCAAATGAGCCAGTGGTTGGATCTGCTTGCCGAGAACCCGACCCTCATCAACGCCTCCCTCAACAGCACCGGCCCTTTCCGCTGGTTCCTCTACGACGCATTCCGGGATCGCAAGCCCATGGACCGTATCGTCACGGAGTTGCTGATGATGCGGGGGGATGCCGCTTATGGCGGGAGCGCGGGCTTTGCCCAAGCCGCTGAAAATGATGCTCCCTTCGCGGCCAAAGGGCACATCGTCGCCTCCGCATTCCTGGGGATCGAACTCCAGTGCGCCCGGTGCCACGATTCCCCCTACCACAGCACCACGCAGAAGGATTTGTACTCCCTGGCCGCCATGCTTTCACGCAAGACCCTGACCGTCCCAAAGACGAGCCAAGTCCCCGCCGGGTTCTTCGAGAAAAAAGGCCGCGAATCCCTCATCCAGGTCACCCTCAAACCCGATGAACCCGTTGCACCGGAGTGGCCGTTTCCCGAAGCCACCGGAGTGTCCGATGGCGAGGGTATCGACCGCCTGGTCGAAGACCCCAAGGATCTCCGGGAACGCTTCACAGCATTGGTCACAGCTCCGGACAACCTCCGCTTTTCCCGTGTCCTGGCCAACCGCATTTGGAAACGCCTCATGGGAGCCGGTTTGGTCGAGCCCGCACAAGATTGGGAGGGCCGCGACGCCAGCCATCCCGCGCTCCTCGAATGGTTGGCCGCCGAACTTGTTTCCAACGGGTATGACACCGACCACCTTGTCCGCCTCATCGTGACCTCCCGTGCTTACCAGCTCGAGCCCTCCGCCGAAGACCTTGCTGCCCTTGCCCCAGGCCAACGCTTCTTCAACGCCCCTGGCCGCCGCCGCCTCACGGCGGAACAAGTCCTCGATTCCCTCCATGCCTCCACCGGGAAAACTATCGACTCCGAGGAACTCACCTTCGTGTACGACGGCCGCCATCCCCTCGGCCGGAGGCAGACCCTTGGCATCCCACGCCGGGGCTGGATGTTCGCCAGCCTCAATAATGAGCGTGACCGCCCCAGCCTCGCCCTTCCCCATGCCCAGGCTTCCGTCGATGTAATGGAAGCCTTTGGTTGGAACGGTTCCCGGCAAATGCCCGTCTTCGCACGGGAAACCGAGCCGAATGTCCTCCAGCCTGGCATCCTCGCCAACGGTACCCTCATGCAGGTCCTTTCCCGTGCGTCCTGGCGCAGCGAACTGGCGGATCTCGCCGTCGAAGCCAAATCACCCTCGGCCCTTCTGGATACCCTCTACCTGCGCTTCCTCAGTCGCTTGCCCCGCTGGGAAGAGCGCGACGCTTTCCTCCCAGAGATTGCGAAAGGCTTCGAAGGCCGTCTGGTCCCAGAAAGCCGCCAAACTGTCCCCGTGCTGCCCCCGCCCCTTCCCTTGGCAACCTGGTTGAACCATGTCAGCCCCGAAGCCAACACCATCCAACTCGAAGTCGAGAAACGTGTCCAACAAGGCCCGCCGCCCGATCCCCGCCTGGAGGACGGCTGGCGCGAAGTTTACGAAGACATCGTCTGGACCCTCGCCAATATCCGGGAATTCGCCTGGATCCCCTGATGACAGGAGCCAAATTTATGAAACACCACCACCACCGCCGCAC
>JAYPDO010000274.1:0-2115 GCA_038125285.1 Opitutia bacterium | reverse complement strand
GGTGGCACCCTGGCCTTCCCTGCCCCGCTCCGGCTCATGGCAGCTTCCTTGCCCATCCCTGGACAGTCTTTCCAAGCGGGCGCCAGTCCTCATTACAACGTCGCTTTGGACGACGATGTGGCCAACTTCTATAAAGTGCAAACGAAGCTCGCTGGCATCCCTCTTAAATAGGTGGCCTATGACACGACCTGGGAGGGAATACAGGCTTACTTGGCAATAACCTTTGCCCAGCTATCGCGGAGGGCTACGGTGCGGTTGAAGACTGGGGATTCCGGGGTGGACTCCTTGTCTGCACAGAAGTAGCCGGTGCGCTCGAACTGGCAGATGTAACCGGGGGTGGCTTGTTCGCCCAGGTATGGTTCGACTTGGGCGGTAATGGTTTTGAGAGAGTCAGGGTTGAGGAAATCGGTGAAGGGCTTCTCTTTGTCGGCATCCGGGCGTTCTATTGTGAAGAGGCGGTCGTAAAGGTTGACCTGGGCAGGTTTGGCATTTTGAGCGCATACCCAGTGGAGGGTGCCCTTGACCTTGCGACCGTCGGGGGAGTCGCCGCCTTTGGTCTCTGGATCGTAGGTGCAGTGGATTTCCAGAAGATTGCCGTCGGCGTCTTTTACGAAATCCGTGCAGGTGATATAGTAAGCGTAGCGGAGGCGGACTTCCCGGCCTGGACTGAGGCGGAAGTATTTTTTTGGGGCGTCTTCCGTGAAGTCGTCGCGTTCGATGTAGATTTCGCGGGAGAAGGGGATTTGGCGTGTCCCGGCGGATTCGTCTTCAGGGTTGTTAGTGCCTTCGAGTTGCTCGGTTTGGCCTTCCGGATAATTGGTGATGATGACTTTGACCGGGTCGAGGACGGCCATGACGCGGGGGGCGACTTTGTTGAGGTGGTCGCGGACGCAGTGTTCAAGCAGAGCCATGTCAGTAAGGCTGTTGAACTTGGTGACCCCGACAGTTTCACAGAAGTTGCGAATGGATTCGGGGGTATAGCCCCGGCGGCGCATCCCGGAGATGGTGGGCATGCGGGGGTCGTCCCAACCGGAGACATGGCCTTCGCTGACAAGCTGGATGAACTTGCGTTTGCTCATCACAGTGTAATTGAGGTTCAGGCGAGCGAACTCGTATTGGTGGGAACGAAAGGTGTCTACGTTTTCCAAAACCCAGTCGTAGAGAGGGCGGTGGACTTCGAACTCCAGCGTGCAGAAGGAGTGAGTGATACCTTCGATGGAGTCCTCAAGGCAGTGGGCGTAGTCGTACATCGGGTAGATGCACCACTTGTCGCCAGTGCGGTAATGGTGGGCTTTCTTGATGCGGTAGAGGGCAGGATCCCGCATGTGCATGTTAGGCGAGGCCATGTCAATTTTGGCACGGAGGGTCTTGGTGCCGTCTTCGAACTCGCCGTTTTTCATGCGTTGGAAGAGGTCGAGGTTTTCCTCCACGGAGCGGTCGCGATGAGGACTGTTTTTGCCAGGTTCGGAAGTGCTGCCGCGGTATTCCTTGAGTTCATCAAGGGTGAGGTCGCAGACGTAGGCTTTGCCGGCGCGGATGAGTTGACAGGCGAAATCGTAAAATTGGTCAAAATAGTCCGATGCGTACTTGACTTCCCCTTCCCATTGGAACCCGAGCCATTTGATGTCTTCTTGGATCGACTCAACGTACTCGACATCCTCGGTCACCGGGTTGGTGTCGTCGAAGCGGAGGTTGGTCTTCCCGCCAAACTCCTTGCCCAGGCCGAAGTTCAGGCAAATGGACTTGGCGTGGCCGATGTGGAGGTAGCCGTTGGGCTCCGGGGGGAATCGGGTCAGCACCCTGCCGCCGTGGGTATCGGCGCCAATGTCGTCCTGGATGATCTTCTTGAGGAAGTTTTGTGGTTGTGATGTTTCTTCGCTCATGACTTGGAGGAAAGGTAACGGTTGATACGGGACAGGAGACGTTCTTTGCCCAGGGTGGCGAGCATGGGAAGGAGATCCGGGCCTCCACCTACACCACTGACAGCGAGGCGGGAGATGGGGAAATAATCGAACTTCTTGACGCCGTGTTCTTCGGCCAACTGGTCGAACAGGGCTTCCATGGATTCTTCGGTAACCTCTTCCAGGCCTTCCAATTTGGAGGCAAGCTCTGTTA
>JAYPDO010000273.1:0-2127 GCA_038125285.1 Opitutia bacterium | reverse complement strand
CTACCTAGGCATCCTCGACCAACAACAATTGGACTCCTTAGTTCTCTTCCTGATGGGACAAACCGGCGAAGTCCAATAAGTCCAACCTGCCCCTTGTCCAATTGGGGCGGAAGTCCCGGGCCACTCGGAGCTTCAACCGAAGATCTGGTATTCGACCTGATCCATAACTGCCTCGAAACCATCGCGATTTCAGAAACCGCCTGGACCTCAAGGAGCTCCGCTCCAACATTTGACTAAATTCCACCCCTCGGGGGTTTGCTCTTTGTGGGTTGTCAAAAACACCAGTAACAAACTATTGAACTAGGGTACAAATTACAGGGGAGCCGTTTTCCCCTGTCCAAAACAAATCCATATCCAAATGAAACCAACTCTCCTACTCGCCCTCCTTCTTGCCCCGCTCGCAACCTTTGCCGCAGAAAACAAATCCGTCAAAGACATCCCGTTCAAGACCATCGACGGGGAAAAGACCTCCCTGAAAGCCTACGACGGCAAAGTCGTCCTCGTGGTCAACGTAGCCTCCAAATGCGGGCTCACCCCACAATACAAAGACCTCGAAAGCGTCTACCGCAAATACAAGGACAAAGGCCTCGTCATCGTCGGCTTCCCCTGCAACGACTTTGGCCGCCAGGAACCGGGCACCCTGGAGGAAATCAAAGCATTTTGCAAAGACCGCTATGACGTCTCCTTCCCCATGATGGAAAAGGTCAAAGTCAAAGGCGACGGCCAGCACCCCCTCTACGCCGCCCTCACCGGGAAAGAAGGCGCGTTCCCCGGCAATGTGAAATGGAATTTTGGCAAATTCCTCATCGGCAAGGACGGGGTGCCCCTGCAACGCTTCGAACCCGGTGAAAAGCCGGACTCCGGCAAAGTCACCAAGGCCATCGAAGCCGCCCTGGCCAAGTAAAACCCCTGTCCCGCTTTCAGCAAAAGGGGCCGGCATGGACTTGCCGGCCCCTTTGCCATCCCCGCCCTTGCCCGAAGCAGAAAACCATATTTACCCCATCACCCGGGAAGACCTCGCTTCCCAGGAACGACTCCAATCCATCCTCGCGGGGGAAACCGGCCTCCATTGGTCCACCGACTGGTCCACCGCCTTCTACATCAGCCTGGCCAAACTCGGCTTCATCAGCACCGCCATTCACTATGAATACAATGGGGGCTGCGTCCCACTCCTGCTCCCCGAGATCCAACCAGCCTACTGCGTCCTGGACTGGGAAAACCTCCACGCCGGAAAGTCGTTCCAACGCTGGCGACGATCCGAAAAATGCCGCGCCCAAGGCTACCGCCTAGAGCCCCACCACGACCTCCTTGCAATCGTTCGGGGCATCCGCGCATGCCATGGAGAAAAATGCTGGGTCATCGACCAATATGCCGCCCTCGTCGCAGCACTCCAAAAGCAAGGCTTCGACCCGGATTTCGAAATTTTCACCCCAGCCCTGCTTACCAAGTCCGGCCAACTGGTCGCCGGGGAAATCGGCTACCGCGTCGGAACCATCTACACCAGCGTAACCGGGTTCCTCGACCGCACCTGGAATGCCCACAACCATGCCGGCAAACTCCAACTGCACCTCCTCGCCGACTATCTCCAGAACAAAGGCTACGCATTCTGGAACCTCGGCCACCCCGGCATGCAGTACAAACTCGACCTCGGCGGCAAAGTCCTCCCCCGCCAAAAATTCCTCCACAGGTGGCTCCCGGCCTCTTCCTCACTATTGGACGAAACCAGTAACCCCACCGACACCCTCCAAGTCGCGAATCGACCCTTTTTGTGACAGGATTTAAAGGATGGACAGGATGAATCTAACATCCTTGCAAGGTTTTCAAAATCCTGTTCATCTTGTGCATCTTGTCTAAAAATGAAAAATTGGATGGGCTCGGAATCACGAAGAGCCCACTGACTCTTGTAAGGATTCAACAAACAATTATCTCCAAATCAAATTGCTAAGATGATAACCAAATTCAGATATCTCATGTTTTTGCATGATATCCAATTATTACGGTATCGGTTTAATTTGGATCCACAATGGAGTGGGGCTCCATGTGAAGATTATCTCAAAATTATCTAATAACTTGTTGCCCGGACGCTCCGCTCGTTCCTCGCTCCGCTTTATGCCCGGGCAACGCCCC
>JAYPDO010000272.1:0-2247 GCA_038125285.1 Opitutia bacterium | reverse complement strand
GTAGAAGCCATCCGGAGAGTTCTGCGGAGATGCTTCCGGAGATGCTTCGGAGATGCTTCGCATTGGGGTCAGTCCAATTATTCTTGTCAATAAATGGCAATGCTGAATGAAGAAAGCCTAACCCAGCAAGTCAGAACAAAGGGTCGGGATACACGATTTAACCGCTACAAAGAAAATCTCATTACGGCTAAAGCTCTAGATTCCAATAGGAAAACCCCTCCCTTTTGAGCCAGCATCCAAGTCGATAAAGTCTTGAACATTAAAATGCCTGCCACGGACTCACAAGGCCGCCTCTCCAATGCAAAGGGGCTATGGATTCACCATGGGGGGACGAGCTTGCGAGTCCGGCCCTAGGGATGTTAATTTGCCCAAACTTTTTTGAATCGGTATCAGATCCTACAGGGTCTTTAAATACTCCATGCTCCCCCGGATGCTGGCGATCGGATCCGGAGAATGGTCTTGCTCCACATGGCAATGCTCCACACCGGCTTCGGCGGCAGCCTTAATGATCGGCTCCATTGGAATCATTCCCTTACCGAGTTCCTTGAAGGCATCCTTTGGAAGCCCGCCGTACATCGGGATCCCAAGCCCTTCCTTCAAATCCTTAAGGTGCAATTGGGAGACACGGCCAGGCAACTTTTTGATCAGCTCGACCGGACTGACCCCGCCGCACTTGATCCAGAAAACGTCCACCTCAAAGAGCATATCCTTGGAAAACTCCTCCACCAGAATATCGTAACCATTCTTCCCGTCCTTACCCAATGGCTCGAACTCGAAGGAATGGTTATGGTAGGCTAGCTTGATGCCGCTGCACTTCGCTTTGGCCGCCGCCTTGTTGCAGTTTTCGGCGATCTTCTTATACCCTGCCAAACCCTTGCGCTCATTAGCATGCAGGTACGGGACGACAAGGTGGGTCAGCCCCAACTTTTGCGCCCCTTCCAAAATTGTTTCGAAACTTCCTACGCCCGGTTTGTCGGGATTGGTCACACACTCCCAGTTGAAGTGTGTGGAGTTGACAGCCAGTCCGTTCGCCTTCGCCTCTTTCATCATCGGGCTTTCCGTCCCGTCGAAGCCATAAGGCTCCACCTGTTTGTAACCCGCATCGGCGACGGCCTTCAAAGTCCCGGCCACATCTTCCTTGATCTGGTTTCGTAAGGTGTAGAGCTGGATGCCGATGTTTTTCCGGTACTTGTTGTTCTTATCGAGGGCAAAGGCGGGCATGGCGAAGGAGGTGGCAAGGGAGGCTTGGAGGAAGTGACGACGGTTCATAGGGTAATGCAGTTGGATATTTCTGGAAAATGATAAAACTACCAACACCGCAGAAAACCTACGATGTCCACTCAAAATACCCCCCTTTGATCCAATCGGTTTGACTTCATTGAAACCCATCCATCAATCCCGTCAAGAAGGTCAACATAGTCCAACAATACACAGACAACCATGCGCGCCATTCCATCCCTCCTCCCCGCCCTCCTTCTCCTCAGCACATCCTTGGCCGCCAACCCGGTTCGGGTTCTTTTCCTGGGCCACGAAAGCGAACACCACAACTCGAACGAGTTCTACCCGATGCTGGCCAAAGCCCTCGGTCGGGACGCCATTTACTTCGACTACACCACCTCCGTCGAAACCGCGCTTGGAGATGCGGAGTACCTCGGGAAATTCGATGCCCTGCTCCTCTACGCCAACCATCCCCGGCTGACTGCCAAGCAATGGGAAAACCTGCAAAACTACGTCCGCCAGGGCGGCGGATTCGTACCCGTCCACTGCGCAAGCTGGTGTTTCTCCAATATCCCGGGCTACGACCAACTCGTCGGCGGTCGATTCAAAAGCCACCAGACTGGCACTTTCTCCGCCAAAATCATCCAACCCTCGCACCCTGCCCTCTCCGGTGTCACCGAATTCGAAGCCTGGGACGAGACCTATTTCCACAACAACCACAACCCGGAAGGCCGCACCGTCCTCATGGTGCGCGAAGTCATGCCCGGCGACACGCACACCACCCCCGAACCCTGGACATGGGTGCGCACCGAAGGAAAGGGGCGGATATTCTACACCGCCTCCGGACACGACGAAAGGGTCTGGAACCAACCCGGTTTTCACCAACTCCTCAAATCCGGGATCCTCTGGTCCATCGGGGAAAAAGCCAAGGCCCGTTACGACCAGTTCCTCACCCGGCGCAAACCCCTCACCTATGAAAAGCGGGACAACATCCCCAACTACGAACGCCGCCCGGCCCCCCTCCCCTAC
>JAYPDO010000271.1:0-2285 GCA_038125285.1 Opitutia bacterium | reverse complement strand
TTCATGGTATAATGTTTGGACATCCAAGGAGATTATACCATTTTCCGACTCACCGTAGGTGTATCTTTCCCTGGTTCGCTAAGGATTGGCAAGGGCTCCCAAAAGTCGCCGGAAGCTTTACATCCAGTCTTGGGACAATAATTTCCAGGACATGAAACATTTGTCCCCGATCCTCCTGGCCGCTTTGATATTCCAACCCTCCTGGGGCACCGTCTGCAAGTGGGCCGAAGTGCCCCCTGTAATCGATGGAAAAGACGACGACCCGGCATGGAAAGTTGCTGTTACTGTAGGAGATTTCCAAAAGGCTTGGGCGGACGACCCTGCAAAGCGGATCCCCCGTACCAAGACAGAGGCAAAACTGTGCTGGGACAGGGACAACCTTTACTTTTTTGCCCGAATGGAGGACGGGGACCTTTATGCGACCAATACCGAACAGGATGGAGACCTTTGGAACGACGACGTGTTCGAGCTGTTTTTCAAGCCGGTGGAGGATTTCCCCGGTTACTATGAATTCGAATTCAACCTGAACAATGCCGTCCTGGACTTTTATTTCCCACGCCGTGGGGGCGGTTCAGTTCCTAGGTTCCGAAGGGAATTCGAGTTCCATGCCGAGACCAAAGTGCAGCTCGACGGCACCCTGAACAAATGGACGGACCAGGACAAAGGCTGGACAATCGAGGGCAAGCTCCCCTGGAAGGATTTCATCCGGGCGGGAGGCAGGCCAAGGGCAGGGGACACCTGGAAATACACAGCTTGCCGGTACGATTACTCCGTTGATTTCGAGGGGCCGGACCTTTCCTCCAGCGCGCCTCTCAAGAGAGCAAATTTTCACCTCTATGAAGATTACCAGGATTTGGTGTTCGAAGGGCCGGTGCCGTTGTTCCCCCCAGCCAGCGGGGTAACAATCAAAGGAAGCCCAGGGAAGCCCGCACCATTCAAGGTTGTGAAAGCCTACCCAGTGCTGGAGGGGAAATTGATGCCTATCTCCGCAGTGGCTGTCCCTGGGACAAACCGGATGCTCGCAATCACCCAGGACCGGGCCTACGCGCAGACCCGTGTAATCACCTTTGAGGACAAGGAAGATGCGACGGCTGTCCGGACACTGCTGGAGCAGAAGGGGACGGCCTATGATTTTGCCTTCCATCCGGATTTTGCCGAAAATGGGTTCCTCTTCCTCGGTTGGAATGACGGGAAGAAGAGCCTCCTCACGCGCTTCAAGTTCGACGCCCAAGCCATGGAGTTCGACAAGGCTTCCGAAACGGTCTTCCTCACTTGGGACGGGAATGGGCATAACGGGGCCGCTATCGACTTCGGCCCGGACGGGATGCTTTATGTCACGACCGGGGACGGCACGAGTGACTCTGACACCCTGCTCAATGGCCAACGCACCAACGACCTTCATGCCAAGTTGCTGAGGATCGACGTGGACAAACCTTCCGGCGGCAAGCCTTATTCCGTGCCACCGGATAATCCTTACGTCAACGATTCCCGGTTCGTCCCGGAAACTTGGGCCTACGGCTTCCGCAATCCCTGGCGCCTGGATGTGGATGAGAAGACAGGTCAGGTCTGGGTCGGCCAAAACGGGCAGGACCTATGGGAACAAGCCTACTTGGTAGAGAAAGGTGCGAACTATGGATGGAGCGTGGTGGAAGGCAGCCATCCGTTTTATCCGGGAAGGGAAAGGGGTCCCCACCCGATCCAACTGCCGGCGGTGGAGCACTCCCATGCAGAAGCCCGTTCACTTACGGGCGGGATCGTCTACCATGGTTGCGGACTGCCAGGGTTGGATGGCCATTACATTTATGGGGACTACTCCACCGGTAAAATCTGGGCGGCAAAATACGACGGCGAAAAGGTATCCACACCCGTGGAACTGGTGGATTCGCCCTTGAAAATTACGGACTTCAACCTGGACAGCCGGGGCGGCCTCCTCGTCCTCGACCACGGTGACCAACCCGGGCAAGGCGGGTTTTACAGGTTGGTTCCTGTCCCGGATTCAGTTGAGGAAAACGACTTCCCAAAAAGGCTCTCCGAAACCGGCCTCTTCAAAGATGTGGCAAAACGTGAATTGGCTCCGGGGGTAGTCCCCTACGCCGTAAACGCGGAACAATGGGCGGATGGGGCCATGCAGGAACGTGCCATCGCCCTGCCGGCATTCCCGAATGAAAACGGGGTGTTGGAGACGGAGAGGATTGGCTTCCACCGTGACCGGACTTGGAACCTCCCGGAAGGAACCGTCCTCATGAAAACCTACAACATCCTTTTCCTCTGCACCCACAACTCCG
>JAYPDO010000270.1:0-2300 GCA_038125285.1 Opitutia bacterium | reverse complement strand
ATTTACCCCCATTTCCACACGGCGGGTTCCCCAAAGACCGGCCGTTTTATTTGGTAATTCCACAAAAAAAGAAACGGCGATTTCAAATCGCCGCTCCATCCCCTCAATCTGTTACGATTTGGGGCTTCACGCAGCCTCACGAAGACCCGGCCTGCAAGGTCAGGCTGGCCTCGACCTCATGGTTTCCCCGGAGGAGCCGGATGATAACGCGGTCGCCGACTTTGTGTTTGGACAATATAGCCCCCAGGTCTTTTACGCTCGAAATCGCTTCCCCGTTGATGGACAAAATCACATCGCCAGGGACAAAGCCCCCGCGCCGTGTCATCCGGGAAGGCTGGATCCCCGCCCTTTCGGCTGCAGAACCGGGGGTTGTGCCCAAAACCAAAACCCCTTGGATCCCGAGCCTCCGCGAAATCGCCTTGTTGACCTCCTCGTCCACGGAGATCCCGATGGTGGGGCGGATGAATTTTCCCCGCGCAATGAGTTGAGGGACGACTTGGTTGACGGTATCCACCGGGACGGCGAAACCGATCCCGGCATAGGCGCCGGACGGGCTGTAAATGGCGGTATTAATTCCGATGAGTCGGCCTGCACTGTCAAGGAGAGGGCCCCCGGAGTTGCCAGGGTTGATAGCCGCATCGGTCTGGATCAACCCTTCAATGCGCGCCCCGTTTTCCTCATCCAAAGTCCGGTTCAAGGCGGAAACGAGCCCACTGGTTAAAGTATAGTCCAATCCAAACGGGTTCCCGATGGCGAAAACTTTCTGTCCGACCCGCAAATCCCCGCTTGTCCCGACCGGAACCGGGGGCGGCGGGGCAAGCCCGACATCAATCCGCAAGACTGCCAAATCATGGTCGGGGCTGGTACCTACCACCCCGGCATCGAAACTCCTCCCGTCATTGAGCCTGACCGTCGCCTTGGAAGCCCCGGAGATGACATGGTGGTTGGTCACGATATGCCCTTGGCTATCCCAGATGAAGCCGGAACCGTTCCCCCTGGGTACATCCATTACATTCCTTGACCAGTAATCAACCACCCGCTCGCTGGTAGAGATAAAGACAACAGATGGGCTGGCCTGCTCGAAGACTTGGATAGTGGAGATTTCGTCCGCCGCCAACTCCCCTCGTGCCATCACAGGTCGTGGCTTGGCAGACCTGTTGGACATCATCCGGTCGATCTTCGGGGCAAGAAGCCAGGTAAGCACGGCCAGGAAAACGCCCCAGGAGACCAGGACGAACCTGCGGAGCAATTTCCGCTTTTCGATTTCTTCGTGTTGGGTTTGCCAAGTCATGCCAATCGTCTGGAGCAGAGGAAACCAGGTACGGGAAGGATTACAATACCGGAGGGAGAGTGTCCCTTTGTGTCCCATTAAATACTCACCGCAGGCACGTGTGCCATCTTGTCCCGCAACAGAAGGCACAACAGGGGGCAAGCTGTCGCAAACTTTCCTGGCAATGCAGGGACAGGAGCTTCCTGATCCCTTTGATTATGCGGGATCCTGCCTTTGGCATGTTTTGTGGTGGTTAGCCAGAAAGCAAGACTACATCCCCTGATTGGAATTGGCGACAATCTGGAGGAACCAACAAATCCGCCAAAGCTACCAACAAAGGAAAAACAATGAAAGTATTCAGTATATGGAACCCAGCCCAAGAACTCGCGAACATCCACAACCGCATGGCCAACTGTTGCAACAGGAATACCTCCGAAGAAACCAGCCAAGACCAAGTAGCGTGGAAACCGGTGACCGATGTCCTGGAAAGTGAATCGGACTACCGGCTCGCACTGGAGTTACCCGGACTCGACCGGAAACAAATTGATGTGAAACTCGAAGGCAGTACCCTCGAAATTAGCGGCGAACGCAAGCGCCCAGAGAAATCAGGAAGCTGGCAAGGCTACCCGAATGAACGGACCTACGGGAAATTTGCCCGCCGTTTTACCCTGCCCAAGGATGTCGAAACCACCAAACTCGCCGCCGAATTTAAGGACGGTCTGCTCCAGGTCACCCTGCCCAAGAAAAAGGAAGCCCAGCCCCAGAGCATCGAAATCAAGGTCGGATAAATAATTCCGCTTCCCCGCGCCGCTATCCTAGTGAAAACCAAATTGGAAAGATACATCATATGAAAATTCATTGGAAAACACTGTTCGGACTCGCAGCCCTCTCCTCCGCCACCCTCGGTGGACACATATACCTGAAAGCCAAGGAAGCACAGAAAGCCGCCGAGGTCACTGTGGACCGGAGCATGCTGGACCGTACCTCCGGCATCCAGGTAAGCTATAAATCTGTCGTGGACAAGGCAGCC
>JAYPDO010000269.1:0-2352 GCA_038125285.1 Opitutia bacterium | reverse complement strand
GTCCAGGGCGCATCTCGGAATGGTCACCGAAGGGCAAACTCCTCCGGGATTGGAACGGCCTCTGCACCTATGCCAACACGGGATACACCGTCGACCCGGAACACCCGGAAGACCTCTACATCCGCGGCCAGGGCAACACTTTGCTTCGCTACGAAGTCGACTACGGGACCGGGGAATGGAAGCTGGACGCCGTCTGGCACGGCATCGACGGGGGAAGCTCGACCATTCCTCGCCATTGCGGCAGTTACCCGCGAATCCTCCGCGCCAACGGAAGGACGTACCTCGCCTTCAACCGGGGGCATTCCATCTACCGTTTCGACGGCGACCGCATCCTCGCATCCGCCGGGATTGTCCGGGAGCAAACCAAGCCCAACACCTACCTCTACTTCCTCTGGAGCGATGCCAACGGCAACGGCCTGCGCGAACCGGGGGAGTACCGGAACAACCCGATGGAACTCCCGGCCAGGGTAATCCGCTATTGGGGGGACTATTGGCAGGACGACCTCTCCATGCTCGCCCTCGCGGAAGGTTCCCCGGACATCTACCGGCTCCCCGTCGAGCGTTTTGACCAACATGGCAACCCGGTCTACGGCCAATGGCAAAAGTACCTCACCGACGAAGTCTTCGCAGCCAATCGGGAAGGCGTTTCCGACGCCCTCCACGGGGCGAATGAAACGGCAAAAGGATACGAGTCCGCCTGGGGATGCGTGAGGAAATTGCCATCCGGCGACATCCTGGTGAACACCCGCAGCAACGGCTTTTCCGCCAACCATGCCTACCAGCAAAAAATCACCCGCTACATCCCGGACGCCCAAGGCGGGTACAAGCAAAAATGGAGGGTGGGGCGTTGCGCGAACATCGTCCCGGCGGCCGAGTCAATCGTCGGTTCCATCCACGTGACCCAGCCCATGCACGGGCTTTTCGGGGTCATCGACCAGTCCCTGGCCGGTGTGCATGTGTTCACCTGGGACAGCGGGCTTTATGTGGACACTCTGATGCTCCCGGGCAAGTTCCAGGACAGCAGCATCTACGGTTCGCCCGGGGAATTTTTTGCGGGGGACGCCCACCTGTCGGCCGACGGGAAGGTCATCCTCCGCTGGGGCAAGACCACCCCACTGCTCTTTGAGGTCGAAGGATGGACAGCCAACCATGGCATCCGGGAAATCAAGGGACTGCGCGCCAACGTCCACATCACCCCTGCCGAAATTGCATCGCCCCCGGAATTGGCACTCCAGATACGTGGGGGAGCGGGGAAGGCGAAGTTCGCAAGGTTCCAACCCACTCCCGGCGGCGGCCCGGCCATTGATGGTTCACTGTCCGGTTGGGAAGCATGCGAACCGGTTGTCTTCGCCGGGGACAAAGTCGGAGTGGAAGTCCGTTGCGCCTACGACCCTCAAAACCTTTACCTCCGCTGGGAAGCCAGGTCGGAAACTCCGCTGAACATACCCGCCCTCTTCCCTGCCGAACGTATGTTCACCCATGACCGGGGCGCGACGACCCTGAGCCTCTACCTCCAGGGCGACCCTGCGGCCAAAGGGAAGGCGGTGGCTGGAAGGCCGGGGGATGTGCGGATTGTCTTCGGCCTCTATAAAGACGCCGGGAAAATCGTCCCCGCCGCCCTTGGGTTGTTCGCAAGCTGGAACGGCGAAGGCAAAGCCGAACCCTTCAAATATGGCTCACCGGTAGGGGAAACTAACTTCGCCCATACCGGCCTGCTTGGGGACATCCTGATGGCGCACCAACTTGCGGCGGACAAGAAATCCTTCGTCATCGCCGCCGCCATCCCCAAGGACGCCCTGCCTAAAGAAGTCCCGGCCTTGTCCTCAGGTTGGCGCACCCTCGCCAATTTTGGGGCGACTTTCGGGGGTTCCCAAAAAATCTGGTGGTCCGACGCCGACGGCTCAGCAAACCGGGAAACCGTGGACGAACCCAGCGAAGCCCGCCTCTACCCCGGAAGCTGGGCGCAGGCACAATTCGAGACCATTGCCAACTTGCCCGTGCGGCACTGGAAAGTCATCGGCCCGTTCGGTTTCCCGGAACTCCCCACCTTTGACCATCGCGAAGGCCGCAACCAATTGACCGAACGCCTCGGCCCGATGGCCTTCCCCCCGGAAGAAAACCTCGATTTCTCTGCCAAATATACCGGCGGCATCACCCAAACCCGCAAAAGGCAAAGAAAGCTCGAGTGGCACGATGCCCCCATCCCCCGGGATACCCTGGACTTCCGCGAAGTCCGCCAACTCGGCTGGAAAGCCTACGAAGACGAAGGAACCATGTACGCCTACACCGTCATCCATACCCCGGAACCCGTGGAAACCGGTTACGAAATCCTGGACGAACACGGACACCACG
>JAYPDO010000268.1:0-2407 GCA_038125285.1 Opitutia bacterium | reverse complement strand
TGCAAAACGTTTCCATGTGATTTCGTCCAAGTCTTCGTCGATCCCTTTTACGATCCAGACATCGCCATCCCATGTGGAGACCGCAGCGGATGTCCCGTCAGAGAAAAAATCGAACCCGCCAATCCGCATCTGTTTTTCCAAGGGGTTGCCGTATGGGACGGTAATCCTGTCCACAACGTAAGGTTTGCCTTTCTCGTTGCCTAACTCCCCTTTGGTGACGATCGGATCCCCCCATCTCGCAGGACCACCTTTTGTGAGCGGTTCCAGGGTTTCAGTCCCATCGACTTCCCTTTGGAAGAGCGGTGCCGCGCTTGCCTGCCCATATCCCACAAGTATTTTGGACAGCCCTTCGGCGGCAGGGATTTGCACACTGAGGGTAGTACCTTCCTGGACAAATTTCACCTTCCTGTTCGAAGCAACGGAGAAGGTTATCCCGCCCACGATAGCTGAATTGCCATCTATTTTGATCTCGGATTGCGGGACATCGGCCACAACCAAGGCCAGTGGGGTGGTTTGTCCTTTGATTTCTAGGTGCCGGATGATTACGGGGTCAATTTCTTCACCCGCCAAGTACGGGTACTCCAGGACTTCGGCGTCACCTACTGTGTACCGGAGAAGGGTCTTTTCCCCGTTGATGTAGAGACCCTTGTATTTTGCCCATGCTTTTGGGAGTGGCCCTAGCCTGGGGTAATCCCCTTCACGGGGGTCGCTGAGGTTGCCTTCCGAGCCGGCCCAACCTGGCAGGGCTTTGTTCGTAAACAAGACATCCCCGGAAAGTATGGGGAAACGACCATGGCTCCCGGTGAAGGGCAACCCCTCGAACTTGATTGAGGGCTTTGTCCAACCTGCGGCCATGCGCATGGTATCTGCATCAAACAGGATCCCAGTGTTCCCGTCTTTGTCCAAACGGATGACTGTGCCCCTGAATGCCCGGTTTTCCCCGAATTCGTCCTGGCGGACTTGGACGGCGGTGCCAATGAAATTGCCGAAATGCAAGGGGATTGCACCGCCCGGAACCGTATTGTTCCCTGGTTTGCCTTTGGACGAGTTGGCTTTTTCCCAGGCCTTTTTGTCATAGGCGATGTTGGCGTCTTCCGCATTGTGGAAAAGGGCGCTGGCCGGGATGGGGGTTTCTTTTCCCCCAGGGGGCATCCAGTAAGCGATGACACCGCATTCCCCGCCGCCTTGGTCGTATTGGATCTCGATGGGGTGGGTGCCGAAAGACAGGTGTGTACTTCCCGACTTCTTTCCCCAGGAGTGGTCTCCCCAATTGTCCACAACCACCTTGCCGTCGATCAAGAGGCGGGACCCATCATCAGATGCAGTGGAAAAGGTATATTCGCCAGATTTCTCCACCAGCAAGAACCCTCGCCATCGGGCGGTGAAATTCTGGCCGAGTTTGGATCCTTGGAAATCCCCTGTCGAGTTTGCGAAGCTGACTTGCTTGTCCACCCGCACATAGAAGGGCTTTTCCGTGGCGGGGATGCTTTTGAAGCGGCCTTTAAAGTACTCCCCGACCAACCCTGGCTTGAGGTTGGCCGCTTGGGCCTGGTGAAATACCGTGGACGCCATGATGCACAGGGCGTTGATTTGGATGAGGCTTTTCAGGTTCATGGTCATTCAAATTTTAGGTGGGAAATTGGGAAATGCACTGAGGCGGGATTTTCTGCCGTACTTTTTGGGGGGATTCGAGGGTTAATTCCAATTCATCAATTAAGGTTTGCCCTGGGATATAGGTTTTCCGAGTCTACCTCCTTTCACAACCCAACAAAAAGGTCTAATATATGAAGCCAGATACCCTCCGAACCCTTACCAAACCCACTGTTGCGGCACTTGCCTTGGCAACCAGTACATTTGCTGGATTGAACGAACCCCCGGAAGGCTACACTGCAATTTTTAATGGGAAAAACCTCGAAGGTTGGTGGGGATTGAAGACGGAGGATCCTGCGAAGTGGATGGCATTGTCCAAAGAGGAATTTGAGAAGAAAAAGCAGGCGAGTTTGGAGGATATCCGGCAGCACTGGAAAGTCGTGGATGGAGTCCTCGTCAATGACGGGCACGGTCTTTACCTATCCACGATCAAGAATTACGGGGATTTCGACCTGTTTGTTGACTATAAGACCGTGGCCAAGGCAGACAGCGGGATTTATCTACGAGGGGTGCCACAGGTCCAAATTTGGGACTTCACGGAAGAAGGAGGGAAGTGGAAAATTGGTGCCGACAAAGGCTCTGGAGGTCTGTGGAACAATGGTGCGGCTGGTACCCCCGGCCGGGATCCCTTGGTACTTGCAGACAAGCCTTTCGGGGAATGGAACTCCTTCCACATCACAATGGTAGGGGAGAACGTGACAGTCGTCCTGAACGACAAACTTGTCGTCGACAACGCACCATTAGCAAACTTCTGGGG
>JAYPDO010000267.1:0-2624 GCA_038125285.1 Opitutia bacterium | reverse complement strand
TTTCCTGGTGGATTTCCGGATCCAGGGTGTAAATCCCGTCATTGCTTCCCGAACCCTGCACGATGACAACTTGACCCGGGCGGAAAATCCCCAGATCCGTCTCTGCGGAAATGATGTTGTTACCGGAGAAATAGAGATCCACCCCGATGGCTTGCTGGGGGTTGATGGCAGAGAGGCTGTAGAGGTTTTCCCAGCCGTCCGGGAGAGTGTCCCCGTCTGTATCGGCCAAGTCGGCACGGCTGTCATCGCCGAAGTAGCCACGATATTCTTCAGAACCGATAAGGACATAGTCGAAGGCTGGGGCGGTCAGGTCTTTGCCCAAGTACTCCTCCATGTTACTGAGGCCGTCGAGGTCCGGGTCGGTATTGGCATCGGAAGCATCCAGAGGATTGAGCCCCATCAAGATTTCCCAACCATCGGCGATGCCATCACCGTCTGTGTCGGGATTGGAAGGGTCGGAATTCCCGGAGAAACTGGTCGGACCCAGGCCGTTCGGATAATAAAATTGAGAAAGGTTGTATTCGTAGAAATCAGTGACGGCATCCTCATCCCTGTCCAGCTCAGTGAAAACAGCAGTGCTTCCTGCCGCGCCTCCAGCGGCGCCCCCTGCGTTGAAAGCATTCAACCGAGCACCGGTAACCGTGATCCCGGTAAGGGAAGCGATCGGGTCGGCAGTAGTGAGGATCCGGTTGGCAATTTGTGAGTAGCTCCAATCCGGGTTGATGGCTTTGAGCATGACAGCCACACCGCTGACATGGGGACAGGCCATGGATGTCCCGTTAAAGGAGGCATATGCGTTGGGGGATCCGCTGACGGTGGACATGATGTCCACACCCGGCGCGCCAATGTCGACGGACGTCGCCCCGTAGTTGGAAAACCAAGCAATGTCGTCATTGCGGTCTGTCGCGGCGACGGCAATGATGTTGTCATGGTCATAGTTGGACGGGTAGTGGGGGAAACGGTCGTTGTCCGAAGCATCGTTACCTGCCGCAGCGACAAAGAGGATGTCCGCATCTTTGGCACGGCCGATCGCATCATACAATGCTTGGGAGAAGCCTCCTCCGCCCCAACTGTTGCTCATGATATGGGCACCCATCTGGGTAGCATAATCCACGCTGATTACGGCATCGGACGTCGAGCCCCCAAAAGGCCCGAGGAACCGGATTGCCATGATCTGAGCCTTCCAAACGACACCGGAAACCCCGATGGCATTGTTCCCTACACCGGCGATCGTGCCCGAACAATGGGAGCCATGGTCGTCTGTATCGTTGGGATCGCCATCGTTATCATAAGCGTCGATCCCGTGTACGTCGTCCACCCAGCCATTGTTATCGTCGTCAATGCCGTTGTTGGGGATTTCCCCAGGGTTTCGCCACATGTTGGCAGCCAAGTCTTCGTGGTTATAGTTTACCCCAGTGTCAATCACTGCAACGATTACATTCGAAGCGTCAGTACGAATATCCCAGGCTTCAGGCGCGTCGATGTCGGAATCGTCTGTGCCTGAATTTTGCCCGGTGTTGTGCATGCCCCATAAGGTGCCATCCAGGAAATAGGGATCGTTGGGCGTGGCAGTTGGGAAAACCAAGTAATCGGGCTCCACATGATCGACTACGCCAGCGAGCTCGGCTTGAAGGGCGGGTACCGTGTTCAGGCCGCCACTTAAGGCTGTGTAGATTCGGTATCCGGAGCTTATGGATTTCCCTACTGTCCCGCCCTTTCTCCTGGAGTAGGCGTTAAGGGCATCCAACTGGGAATTATCCTTGAGACGGACGATCACTTGGTCGGCAAGCATGAATTGGGATTGGAGGATGGTCTCGGTATTTTTGGCCAGGTCCTTGGTAAGGGTTTCGACCACCCGGACGGGACGTTTTTGAACTGCTGAATCTACGATCCGGGTACGGGTGAAGTTCGCAGTACCCGCCTGGGCATTCGTCTTTTCTTCCTTAACAGACAGAGGCCCCAACTTCTTGGTCAGGTAGGCAAGCTGCCCGGCAGTATGGGTCTGCGTGGTGGCGGGGGGCATGTTTCGGGAAAGGAGGTCGTCAGGGATGACCATCTGTTGTTCCACCCGGTACCAAGTGCGGACTCCTGCTGTGTAATGGGTGACGGCGGTGCGCCGGGACTGCCGTTTGCCAAGGAAGGCTTGGGGGTTCCCGTCCTGGTCAAGGATGTGGATGTATGGTCCGGTCGGGGACACCGTTGAATACCGGATATAATACCTTTGGGTCGGGACGCTGTACCAAGTGACAGTGTCCGTCTGGCTGGCTGAATCGGTCACCACGTTAGTGATCCTGAGGCTGGAATCAGGATCATTGGGGTTAGTCCCCATGATCCTCTCATCATAATCGGAGAAGGTATCGCCGTCGGTGTCCTCTTTGGTCGGGTCGGTGAAATCGCCACTGTATTGAGCCGAAAGTGTGGCCACCAGGGAATCCAGTTCGGCTTGTTCTGCAACTGTGGGTTTCTCCAGTTTACGGAGGACTTCAAGGCGCGCATGGTTAGCGAGGGCTACCAATTGCTCGACAACGGTTGCCTTGGCACTCAGTTTGCCAACATAAATCGGCGCGATCCCATCGGATCCCAAATATTCCTGGTAATTGGAGAGTTGGTCTCTGTCCGTATCC
>JAYPDO010000266.1:0-2689 GCA_038125285.1 Opitutia bacterium | reverse complement strand
CGATCCGGATGACACCATTGTGGCTCAGGTTTGCAAGGGCTTCCTCCCCGACATTCGGAATGTCACGGGTAATTTCTTCGGGTCCGAGCTTGGTATCACGTGCAGTTACCTCGAATTCCTCGATATGGATTGAAGTGTAGACGTCCTCTTTGATGAGCTTCTCACTTAAAAGGATAGCATCCTCGAAGTTGTAACCGTTCCATGGCATGAAGGCCACAAGTACGTTCTTACCCAAGGCGAGTTCCCCAAGTTGGGTGCCAGCACCATCGGCAAGGATGTCGCCGACTTTGACCTCGTCACCACGATGGACAATGGGGCGTTGGTTAAAGCAGGTACCCGCGTTCGAGCGCATGAATTTGCGCAAGTGGTAGACCCATACGCCCTTCTTGGAGTCGGAAACACGATTACGAGGGAAACGGGGGGGAAGCTCCCCGTCCGGGGTCACGACAATCCATTTGGAATCCACGGATGCTACTATACCGTCGCCTTCGCAGACGACAACGGTCTTCGAATCCCGTGCGACACGGCCTTCAATCCCAGTACCCACATACGGAGACTCGGTCTTGAGCAGGGGCACCCCCTGGCGCATCATGTTCGATCCCATCAGAGCGCGGTTAGCGTCATCGTGCTCAAGGAAGGGGATGAGACCGGCGGCAACGGACACCACTTGTTTCGGTGACACGTCCATGTACTGGACTTTCTCCCCATCGACTTCGAGTACTTGGTCTCGGTCACGGCAAGTCACCTTGCCAACGAATTTTCCTGACTTGTCGTACTCGGAATTGGCCTGGGCGATGACATGGCCTTCCTCCCTGTCCGCATTCAAATAGACGACTTCGTTTGTGACCTTGCCATCCTTGACGACCCGGTATGGCGTCTCAATGAAGCCGAACTCATTGATGCGCGAATAAATCGAAAGGGAGTTGATGAGGCCGATGTTTGGACCTTCAGGAGTTTCGATAGGGCAAATCCGGCCGTAGTGGCTAGGATGCACGTCACGGACTTCAAAACCTGCTCGCTCCCGGTTGAGGCCGCCGGGGCCGAGGGCTGAGAGTCGGCGCTTGTGGGTAAGCTCGGCCAATGGGTTTATCTGGTCCATGAACTGACTAAGTTGGCTCCGGGCAAAGAAATCCCGGATAACAGTAGTCAGTGCCTTGGGGTTAATCAGCTTGGCCGGGGTCAAGGAATCAACGCTTTGGTCGTAAAGGGTGATCCGCTCTTTAACAACTCGCTCAGTTCGAGCCAGGCCGGTGCGGCATTGGTTTGCCAGCAGCTCCCCTACGGTACGGACACGGCGAGAGCCCAGGTGGTCTATATCGTCAATGATACCTTCTCCGCGCTTAAGCTTGGCGAGGTAAAGTGTGGACTCAACTATGTCCTCGACCTGGAGTGTGCGAACTTCAATGTCCGTCCCCAAGTCCAGCTTCTGGTTGAGCTTGTAACGACCAACACGACCAAGGTCGTAGCGTTTCGGGTCTTGGAAAAGACGTTTAAGAAGGGCTTTGGCATTGGCAACTGTGGGGGGTTCGCCTGGGCGGAGCCGCTTATAAATTTCTTTAAGAGCATCCTCTTCGTTCCGGGTGGTGTCCTTTTTGATGCAGCGGATCAAGGCACCATCATCGACAGAAGTGTCGATCACCCGAACGGTGTCCACGCCAGAAGTTTTGAAAGTGCGGAGGACAGACTTGGTCAATGGTTCGAAAGAGCGCGCAAGGACGAGACCTTTCTCGGCATTGATGATGTCTTCGACAAGGACAAACTGCGAGAGATTCTCCATCTTGAGGACATTGTCCACCTCAAGAGGTTCAATGGTGTAGAAAAGCTCTAGGATCTCCTGGTCAGAGGGGTGCCCGAGGGCACGGAAAAGGGTGGAAAGCAGGAACTTCCTGCGACGACGACGCCGGTCGAGGTATACGTAGAGAAGATCGTTTTGGTCATACTGAACCTCCATCCAGGTACCGCGATCGGGTATGATGCGGAAGGAGTGGAGAATTTTGCCGCTGGTGTGCGGGGTTTCCTCGAAGCAAATTCCAGGGGAACGGTGTAGCTGGCTGACGATAACACGCTCAGCACCGTTAATGATGAAAGAACCACGCTCGGTAATCATGGGGATGTCACCCATGAAGATTTCCTCGTCATGTCGCTTCTTTTCGCCATCCTCTTCCTCTTGCTCAAGGCGAAGTTTCACATGGAGGGCGATAGAAAAGGAAATACCCTCAGAGAAACACTCGGTCTCTGTATTTTTCGGAGGCGTAAGCGTGTAGCTCAAGTAGTGGAGAGTACACCGGCCATCATAGCTTTCGATCGGGAACACCTCCCGGAAAACCGCCTCAAGACCGTCGTTAGTACGTTGCCCTTTGGGAACGTCCATCTGCAGAAAGTTCATGTAAGAATCTATCTGGTTCTGGATGAGGTTAGGTGGCTGGATGACCTCCGTGAGTTGTCCGAAGTTCTTGCGATCAGACATAATGGTGTGCGGTGCTGGATTGAAGGGGGTGATTGTGGAAAATTTTTATTCGACCGGGATGGTGTGCCTAAGGGAGGGGAGGCGAAAGCGGGGAAGGGGGTTTCCCCCTCCCCCGCTTGCAGAAAAAGGTTACTTGAGGGTGACTTTTGCGCCAGCTTCCTCGAGCTTCTTCTTGATTTCCTCGGCGTCGTCCTTGGTGGTCGCTTCCTTGAGGATCTTAGG
>JAYPDO010000265.1:0-2751 GCA_038125285.1 Opitutia bacterium | reverse complement strand
ACCCATGCCACTCCGCATACGGTAGTTGAACATGGACGCGAAACTTCGGAGCCAGGCAGAAACCCTCCAAAGTGCGGTCGCCCAATTTCATCTTTCTGAAACCTTGGGGTTGCCAGGAAGATAGGTTAACGATTTGCTCTCTCAGACAAAACTAGAATTTATCCAAGCATTAAGGATTTTAGGACATGAGAAAAACCCTCGCCGCCACCCTGCTTCTCGCCCTTCCCTGCCAAGGGCTTTTCCCTAATGGGATATCTTTCGAGAAAACCTACACTGGAATACAATTCACCCTGCCCATTGCGGCTGCTTACCCACCGGACGGGACAAACCGGCTATTCCTTGTAGAGCAAGGGGGACGCATCCTCATCCTTCCTGAAGATAGGAATACAACTTCCTACAAGGTGTTCCTTGACATTTCAGGGCGTGACATGATCGGGCATGCTTTTGAGGAAGGCCTCCTTGGCCTGGCCTTCCATCCCAAGTTCAATGAAAACGGGAAGTTCTACATTTATTATAGCCATCAGCATCCCAAGCGGAGCATTATCAGCGAAATGAGGGTCTTCGGGAATAACCCGGACAGGGCTAACCTTTCCAGCGAACGGAAACTCCTGGAAATCCCCCAACCCTTTTGGAACCACAATTCGGGAAACCTCACCTTTGGCCCGGACGGCAAACTTTACATCACAGTGGGGGACGGGGGCAAAAAGGACGACATCCGCCGCCTCGCCCAAAACCCCTTCATCCTCAATGGGTCGGTACTGAGGATTGATGTGGATAGCCAGTCGGAAGGCCTGCAATACGGCATCCCGGAGGACAACCCATTCGTAAATGAAGAAGGCATGGCCCCGGAAATATGGGCGATGGGCCTGCGCAACCCATGGGGGATCGATTACGACCACCAGTCCGGGATTTTCTGGCTGGCGGACGTTGGCCAAAACAAGAAGGAGGAAGTCAACCATATCCGAAAGGGTGGGAATTACGGGTGGAGCTACCGGGAAGGGGATGAAAAATTTGAAATCCGCACGGATCCGCCTCCAGATGGATTGCAGTTCGTTGAACCTGTGGCAGTGTACGGCAGGCCGGAAGGCACGAGTATCACTGGCGGGGTCGTATACTACGGGAAAACCTTCCCTACCCTCCGCGGGCACTTCCTCTACGGGGACTGGGGTACCGGCCATATCTGGGCTACGGACAAGGAAGGCACCTCAAAAATGGTCTTCCGCAATAACGAGACCGGGAATCCCAAGCAATTTATCTTCAAACCTGTCGCCTTTGTTTCCGCCCCGGACGGGGAAATCCTTGTCTTGTCCTGGAATGGCGGAATGTTCCAAATGGTTAAAAGCCCTTTGTCATGATCAACCCAAGAAACAGACTAAACTTCCTGCTCCCGCTCCTTTTCCTTGCCGGGGTATCCCATGCGCAAATGCTCCTGCACCGGACTCCTTACCAGTTGGAGTTCGGACCAGCCCTGTATGTCACAAGCGAGGACGCTGGTTGGGGTGCAGGGATAGCAGGTTCTTCGGCTTGGGTGAAGAAGCCAATCCAAGCCACTATGTCGGACTCTCCTTCGATTACATAACGGACGACTGCCGGTACGCTACCATCTACCAACATGACGAGGACTACCTCATGTTCCTGTTCAGGTATAAATGGTACACCCCCGATATTGCATCAGGCAGGATCCAACCCTACCTCGGGTTCGGGGCAGGCAACACTATCGTAAACTACAAGGAACGCCCGGAGACCCCTCCGTTTTCCGATGGGAAGGACAACATCAACCCAACCTTCTGCCTGGATGCGGGAGGAGACCTGGCCTTTTCCAGTTGGTTTGCATTGAACTTGCGTTACAGCGCGATTGGCGTCTTCGACATCAAGCGTTTCAGGGGAACCACCGTCACGGAAAACGACATTCTCCACGGCTTCCGCCTCGGTGCCCGGATCAGTTGGTAACGCTATTTTTCCTGCGGGTTCCATCCGCTTCCCATCCAAAGACCTCGATCCCAAACGTCCAGGAAAGCCGCCAATTCCGAGTAGTGCGAGTGCAGCTCCGGACTTCTCTTCGTTGCAGAATGACCAATCCACTTGGGGATGAAAAAACCCAAGGCGGCAAACTGCCACCTTGGGTTCATACTGGTAAATACAGAAGGAAGTTTATAACTTTTTGATCCGGATATTCCGGAACATCACCGGGTCGTTATGCCCGGCAAACCCAAAGTGCCCTTCAGCAAGGTCTTTGCCCGGATGGGGGCTATTCGCCATAAATTCCTTCACATCCTTCAGGTCTGCATTGAGGATCTCTTTGCCATTCAGGATTACTTGGATCGTGGATCCCTTGACGGTCACCTCTTGCTCGTTCCACTCCCCTGCTTCTTTCAAATGTCCCCGCTTTGCAGCGACCATCCCATAAGCCGAGCCATGATATTGGCGGGCATCCAGTTTCGCGTATTTAGGGTGCTCGCTGTCCAGGACTTGTAGTTCGCACATCCCGGAGTACGCGGGGTTCCCTTTGCCTGGATAGCGGATGGCCAGACCGTTGTTACCCCCTGGTGGCAACTTGAATTCAAAACGAACCACAAAGTCCTTATAGATTGATTCGGTAAAGAGGTTTCCCCCTTTGCCTTTCTGGCAACGGATCGCGCCATCAACAACTTCATAGTTGTCCTTTGCACCAGCCCAACCCGACAAGTCCTTGCCATTGAAGACACTCTCGAAGCCACAGTCCCCGGAGGCACCTTTCTGTCCTTCCGGTCC
>JAYPDO010000264.1:0-2848 GCA_038125285.1 Opitutia bacterium | reverse complement strand
GAGAGGAGCCCTTCGCTGAACTGGTTCCAATAATTGGCCTTTTCTTTTTCTAGGAGCCTGCGGCGAGCTTCGGCAAGGGAATCGATGTTGGCTTTGTCCTCAGCGGAGACCTCGGGGACATTGACTTCTGGAAGATAGGGCCGGACATTAGTCCAGCTTGCGCCGCCAAGGAAGCGGTCATTCTTCATCAAGTTCATTTCATTCCTCGCCCCAGCCTCGACGATCTTGGCGGTCTGGCGCATCATTACAGCCTTGACTGCAGGGATCTTGGTCAAGCCCAACGCATTGACGATTGCCTTGATGGTGGTGGCGTTGACAAGGAGGGTCAGCAACACGATCCCTGAGACATAGAAGAGGAATTGGTCGCGGATGCTTTCTGGTATGGGGTTGTCAGCCCCGCTGTGCAAGGTGGGGCTGGCGACGACAAGCGCAAGGGCAAGGCCGATCGCCCCGCGAAGGGCACCCCACCAGACAACGATCGCATCCTTCGGGGGAAGGCCATAACCTGCTTTGCGCATCCGTAGGTAGAAGATCATCATGTTGGCAATCCGGACGACGTGGATGATCACGTAGATGACGACAAGCATAAGAAGGTCGGATCCCAAGTTATCCAATTTGATATTCTGGGAGATGACGACCCCTACAATAACGAAGATCAGAACGTTACAGATGAAAGCGGCGAATTCGATGAACTCATGGAGGAAATGCTCCACCTCGGGGCTAATCCGTGTCCGGCCGAAACTGGCCATGACCACGCCGAGGGCAACCAAACCAAGGACGCCGGAGACGTGCAGGAAGGCTTCAGCAGCGTAGAAGGTAAGGTAGGCACCTACCAAGATGACGGCGATCTCGATTTCAGGGTCATTGAATACACGTTTTACCCAGGCGGCTGTCGTCAGGCCGATGACAACGCCGACCACGGCACCGGCGGCACCGATCTGGACGAAGCCTGCGACTGCTCCGAGGATGCTGAAAGATTTCTCCCCGCAGATCACTTCAAGCAAAACGACGAAGGCCACGATGGCGGTACCGTCATTGAGTAGCGACTCCCCTTCGATCAGTGTCCCAAGTTTCTTGCTTGCACCAAGTTCCTTCAGGAGTGCGACGACGGCGACAGGATCCGTCGCACTAATGATGCCGCCGAACAGCATACAAAGGAACCAGGACATCTGCTCTGCATCAGGAAAAGTGATCCCCTCGGGAGCTTTGATGACACTCCCCAGGTCAAAAGTTGCCCAGGCCCCCAAACCAAGGGCTTCGACCGGGATGCAAAAGTGTAGAAGGATCCCTGTCATAAGGGTGGCGGTAACGATACCGGGGCCGGCCAACCAGAATGCGTTTTCGATGGATTTTTTGAAAGTGTGCATGTCGAGGGCGAAAGCGGCCTCAAAGATCAAAATGGGGAGGAACACGTAGAGGATGAGGTGTGGATCCATTTGGGATCCCCAGTAAATCGCCTCCTGGAGGAACTCGATGATCGTTGCGAAAAGCCCCTTGCCCTTCCCGTGGCCATGGCCGCCATGGGAATCTTCACCAGAGGCTCCTACAGCTCCATGCGTTTGCCCGCCTGAATGGGCAGTGTTTTCTTGGCCATGGCTATCAGCATCGGGGGTATAGTGTGCGGAGACTTTGAGGGCAGAAGAATGGCCGGCAGAAGGCGGAGCCTTGGCAACAGGCGGTTCGGATGGCTTCGAATTGGCAGTAGCGGCGGATGTGGAAGCCAAATTGTATGCAGCTTGGAAACCTGGATAATCGGACTCCCACTTTTCCCAAGCCCTTTGGGCTTCCACGATTTTCCCCAGCTCAACCAACAATTCCGGGTCGGAGAGTTTGAGTCGAGGATTGGAAGGGTCTTTGGCCTGGAGGTAGTTTCGATATGAAACTAGGAACTTTTGAACCGGGGCGGAGAATCGTGTCGGGGCGACAGCACCTTCAGGTCCGTGGTGACCTTGGTCAAGATCCAGGGCATGGGCGGGATCAGGCTGCCCATGGTTACCTGAAGCGCCATGGTGGGCATGGGCGGCATGTTGGCTATCATGCTGGTGGGTATGGTCGTGCCCGTGGGTGTTCCCAGATTCCTTGTCCGCTTTGAATCCACGGTTCAACCAACCCATGCCCAAACCGATAATCAGCAAGAACACCGTAAACGGGAGGGGGATCCAGGGGAAGACCTTTAGCAGATGCTTGGATGCAGCACCAATGGCAACGCTGACAATGATGAAGAGGAGCCCGTAAAGGTAGTCATGGCCGGAGGCCAGCAGGTTGATGGAGGAGGACAGTACAATCATGGTAAAAAGGATCGGCTGGAAAAAATTAAAGCAGAGTCGGTATAGGCTAAAGTGATACTGGAGGCAAACCCTAACACGTGCGCATCGGGGGGCAGCGGTGATGTAGAATATCTAGTAAGATGCAATCGGCAATAAGGAAGATTTTCTTAGAACGGAGTACCTGGATACCCCTTGTCTAGCGTGATTGGATACGGATTTTCCGGTAGCCGTTTGTTCTGCACTGGTCCATAATCCATGTGACCATTTTTACGGGAGTATCTTCGTCTGCATGGATGAGGACGGATGGGTTTTTGCCAAGGCTGGCTGTGGTAGAGAGCAGCTGGGCGAATTGCTTCTGGGAGGCCGGGATGTTGTTGTAATGGAGCTGTCCGGCCTTGTCCACAGAAAGGATGATTTTGTCCGTGAGTTCGTTCGTCCCCGCAGTTTCGATCTCAGGAAGGACGAGGTTCAATGTCCGGGTCTGGCGGAACTGCATGGTCATCAGGAAAAAAAAGAGGATGACAGTGAGGACATCCAGAAGTGGGAGGATGTTGACCCCGTGCCTTTTCCTGCGTTTGCGA
>JAYPDO010000263.1:0-2867 GCA_038125285.1 Opitutia bacterium | reverse complement strand
GAGCAATTTTTACATCCACCTGGCATAAGCAGCCTGGTGGGTCGGAAGAAGTGGGAAAGACTAACGTATGACCATCGCACTGCTGACTGCGAACCGGAAACCGACCATCGACATTTTGAACGAGGGCAGGACTTCCATTCTGGTCGTTTCCGCGCACTCCGCAGGCGTAGAGTACCAACCCCCGCCCCGGGCGATGCAAAAGTTCCCATCCTGTGGCCCGATCCAGTCCTTTTGGGCGGTAACCGGGTAGGGTGCGGCCCTCCCATAACAAAGCTCGGACACGTTGCCAATAAGATCATGGAACCCGAGGGGATGCGCCGCTTTTAGCCCGATGTTGCTTGGTCCCCCCGTGCTGTTTTCCTTGTGCCAAGCCGACTCATCCAGGCTAGGGAAGGTTAGGATATGGGCATTATTCCCTCCTTTGGCCGCAAATTCCCATTGGGCTTCCGTAGGGAGGTGGTACCGGAGGGAACCGGGCAGCCTGCCGTTCTCCTTCTCCCATGCCGTTAGTCTGTTGCAAAAGTCCTCCGCTTCAAAGTAAGCCAGGTTTTCAACGGGATGGCGCGGACTGGGGAAGTCGCTTGGGTTATCGTGCATCACGGCTTCGTAAATCTCTTGGGTGGTCTCGTACTTGGCCAGCCAGAACCCTTTGGTCAACGTCACCAGGATCCCGGTCTTCCCTTTTTGCCCAGGCGCATTCTTTTTTGCCCCAAGGAAGAAATTCCCTGGTTCCACCCAAACCATTTCAAAGTGCATGGTAGGGTGCTTGAAGTCCTTGCCCTCTTCCAGTTCGTCCGACTTTTGAGGCGGGTCTTTTTTCTCTACATCCCCCTGGCCTTCTTGGTTTGCCGCCAAATCTACCCCTGGGGGATTTTCCTTCCCATTTACCCCGTTATTTTTTTCCGAGCCACATGACCACATCAGGAAACATAAAAGGGCAAAAAGGACTGCTATTGCAGGGAATCCGGTTTGTTGCTTTGGTGCTGTGTATCGAGTATCCACTTCCTTGACGCATTATCCGGGGTACCAGACCTTTCGGGGGTCATCTGCAGGACGTTTGTAGCGATAGGCTTCCGAGGCAAGCCTTTCCATGTCGTATCCAGGACGCCAACCCAAGAGAAATTTCGCCTTCGTGTTATCCAGCCAAGTGCTTCGGTACGGGGTCGGAATTTCCACGGAGCCCAAGCCGAACTCCTTGGCTAGGTATGCGGCAACTAGGCCGTAGTGAATCGGTTCGTCCATGCAAATGTTGAACAACTGCTTGCTGGCCTTGGGGTTGTCGATGGCCGACATAATGGCAGATACTAAGTCCTCCACATGGACAAAGTTCCGTTGTACGGGCACCCCGTCCGGATCCAGCATCACCGGTATAGTGCCCGCTTCATGGTAAGCGTCTGCTTCTTCCGTCGTCACAAAGTCCCGCCACCTTGGTCCCCCGAAAACATCCTCCCCGAAGCTTAGGCTGTATTTAAAATCGTCTTTTTCCATGATCCATGGTGCCCGCAGGCAGCACCCTTCCAACCCATACTGGATATAGTATTGATCCAACATCACTTCTTCGAGGACTTTGGACAACGCATAACAACCTGGGTAAGGGCTATGTTTTTGGCCTTCGGTCACTGGTACGGGGTGGGGGTAGAAAAAGTGTCCCATTGCCGCATCCCCCCCGACCATCAGGAATTGCTTGAATGTCCGGCTTTCCCTTGCCGCCTCCAGCAACCAGAACAAGCCCTTCACGGCCACATCCATCACGTCTTCCTGGGTCTCCTTGCAGGTTGCCAGATGAAGGACATGCGTAACCCCTTCCATCGCCTTCTCGACCGTCCCCCTCTCAGAAATGCTTCCCTTTACCACTTCCAGCCTTTCGTGGCCTTCCAGCATCCGGTTGTGACAAAGTGCCCGCAATCTGGCCCCCGCGAATTTCCTGTCCCCAAGGATCTTCCCGATAAAGTGCCGGCCGACTTTTCCCGACGCCCCGGTTATTAAAATCTTCATGTCCTCCAGCTAGGGAAAATGCCGCCGGTTGTCGAGTTGTAGATTCCTGCATTGCAATCCATGACGAGTGGCTATTTCCTCCCAATATGGATCGACGTACTTTTTGCAAATCTTCTACCGTGGCCATCGCTGCGGGTGCCCTGTCAACCCTCCATGCCGATTCGGAGACCAAGCCCGTGAAATCACCCAACCGCGGCAGGATCTACAAGGCGGTAAAACTTAGCCGCAGCACCACCCGTGAACACCTTGAAAACCTCCGAGCCCTAGGCTTCGACGGCGTGGAGCCCCAAGCACCGGGTTACCAGGATCCGCAGGGGTTGGTGCAAATGTGCAAAAGCATCGGGCTGCGAGTGCATGGTGTGGTCGATTCCGTCCATTGGAAAGACAGGCTTTCTTCCCCGGACGAGAGCATCCGGGCGAAAGGGATCAATGGCCTCGAGAATGCGATCCGGACTGCTTCGGAAGTGGGGGCAGGTTCCGTGCTCCTTGTCCCAGGGAGGGTCACTGGGGAGGATGAGACCCATGAACATGTTTGGAAACGTTCCATCGACGGGATCCGGGCTGTCCTTCCCCTGGCTGGTAAGTTGGACATCCGCATACTGGTCGAAACCGTCTGGAACGGGTTTTGTGAAACCCCGGAACTTTTCCGCGACTACCTCGACGAGATTGGCAGCCCATGGGTCGGGGCCTATTACGATATCGGGAATATGCAAAAGTTCCGTGCCAGCCATGAGTGGATCCGCATCCTCGGCAACAGCAACGAGGCCTACTCCACGGTGAACCTCGCCGCGGGTGGCATCGGGACGCCGTTCGGTCGTCCGATCTACACGACGGATTACGCCCCCGAGTTCACCGGTACGACCGGTGTGGCC
>JAYPDO010000262.1:0-2892 GCA_038125285.1 Opitutia bacterium | reverse complement strand
TGCGCCAGCGAGGAGCCAACTCAGGATGAGGTTGGATTCAACTGCTCTTTTTAGGATAAAACGTTTGACCCCAAGTCCGCATTTCGAACCCTTATTTAAATTGATTGGCTACATTCGCACGCCATGCAGATTTTTCGCGTCATCATCCTTGCGGCGGTAGTGGCGTTAGTTGCCTGTTCGCGTGCGCCGGTCGTCACTATCACGAATCGCGCGCCCGTTGCACTCACAAACATCGTGGTGTCTGGTTCGGGTTTTACTCAGCGCGTTGATAATATCGCAGTCGGTGGCGAGCGCAGTCTCACCGTTCGTCCCCGCGGAGAGTCGGGTGTTCGCATCGCGTTCGAAGCGGGGGGGCAGCACTTTGACTCCGGGGAGCAGGGCTACTTCGAGGGTAGCGGCGGCTATCGCGTCGCTGTTACAGTCGCGTCAGACCTGAAGATTTCAGTGTCCTCGGATTTGCATAGTTACTGATATGACCATGTGGCCTAACTATGCGCTGAAGGGAACCCGGCGTGAGCGTCGCGGTTGCAATCATGGCGTCCCGCTGGCCGGTTCGCTGAGTTTGGGTCGTTAGCCCATTGCGGGCGGCACTTATTAATAGACGGCCGCAGAACCATCGTTGCCGCAGCAACCGCATTCACGCTGATCGGCACTGTGCTGGCAATTGCGCAGTTTGCGGAACTTCGGCACCAAGACGCGGGACGTGGTCGAAGGGGTTCAAGATTCCATGATTTAAAACAAACAAGTCTTTTTATTTGGGAATCCCAACTTTCAATCATCTGAAAAGTCCGTCCATCATGATTTCTTGGACTTGGGTTTTTTGGCTGTCTTCCCTTGGCAAGCCATCCAGGTAACCTCATCTTCCGCCTTGCCCTGTGCTGGCAATTTTTGCAAATCCGCCTGCCATCTGTTACCCATGGAAGAATTTACCGCACTGAAAAGAACCGTTGCCAGCTTGCGCGAGCCTGGGGGTTGCCCTTGGGACCAAGAACAGACTCACCAGTCCCTGACCATTTGCTTGGTCGAGGAATGTTCCGAACTCCTGGAAGCGATCGACATCCTGGACATGGAACTAATGCGGGAGGAACTGGGCGACTTGCTCCTCCAGGTGGTCATGCACGCCCGGTTTGCCGAGGAGGAGGGGCATTTCGACTTGGCCGATGTCGTAAAGGACATCGACGACAAACTGGTCCGCCGCCATCCCCATGTTTTTGGGGACGCTTCTAAATTGGGCACCGGGGAGGAAGTCATTGTCGAGTGGGAGAAAATCAAGGCGGCGGAGAAGAAGGACCGTCCCCCGGAAGGCGTTTTCAAGGATTTACCTCCGAAGCTCCCCGCGCTTCTCCATGCTTTGGAAACTTACAAAAGGATCCAAAAAAAGAACCTGCCAGCGGAAGACGCGTTGGACGTGGAGTGTGTAAAAACCATGGCGGAAGGCCTGGACGAAGCCGGGGCAGGGGAGATGTTTTTCAACCTTGTGGCCGCCTGCCGGGAGGCCGGGGTCGACCCGGAAGCCGCTGTCCGCCGCCATGCCGGGAAAGTCCAGTCCAGGATTGAGGAAAAAGTAAAATCCCAAGCCTGATGCCGTCTTCGGAGCCAGAGTCCGAGCTGATGCCCGTGCCGACCTCCGAGGGCATGGAGCTCATGCCTGTACTGATCCGGTACTCCAAACGCGCCAGGAACTTCCGGCTTACGGTAGGGAACCAAGGCGAGGCACTCCTTACCATTCCACACCGCTGCTCCAAACAATCCGGGATCGAGTTTTTAAAAAAACATGGCGACTGGATCAAGAAACACCAGCCCGACCCCAAGGCCAAGAAACCGACTACCCCACTCCTCGAATTCCTTAATAAACAGGGCTGGGTCTCCATTGCCGGGCAAAAGGCCGTCCTCGACATGCAGTTCGGCGGGGAGCGGCCCGCATTCAACTTGGTTGACGACTGGAAACGCCTCAAGCTCCAGCTCGTCCAATCCGGGGATATTGACGACGAGCTTTCCCGCCTTTTCAACAGGCTCGCCACCCTTATCATCCCGCCCCGGGTCACGGAGATCGCCAGCTTCCTCAAACTCAAGATTTCCAAGGTCGGCATACGCAACCAAAAGTCCCGATGGGGATCCTGTTCCGACCACGGCAATATTTCCCTCAATTGGCGGCTCTTGCTCCTCAAGCCCCATCTCCACGACTACATCATCCTCCACGAGCTGGCTCACCTTTCCGAGATGAACCACTCCGGCCGTTTCTGGAGTGTCCTCGAAACCTACGATCCCAAAGCCCGCGAACACGACAAGGAGCTTTCAAAAGTCTCACGCGGCCTTATGGCGTTGGGCAGGTAGGGCAGTCCTGTTTCATGGTTGGCTTCTTTGAAGGAGACTGGCCATTTGCTGATATGGTTTTGTTCCAGGATGGACTCAAGGCCTTCTGAGGTCTGGAATTTTGTATCCAGCGTCACCTAGGCTCACTTTGATCGCAATCTCCCAAATTGACGCAACGGAATAGTAGAGAACGTTTTTTGGATCCGAGATGGCGTTTCTTTGCTTTCCCTGATAATTGGGGCGCTTATCCGACTAGCCAGACAAGCGTCTGGGAATCCAGGAGGAGTTTCATTCCATGTGCGGGGAAAATCCTCCAGGGGTTCGTCAAAATCCTCCGACATGTTGGAAAAATATCCTTTTAAAAATTTCCGCATGGGGTGACTTGCTATCTTCCTGTGGCCTCAATTCCGCTATCTCTTTCCCGTGATGGGTAATCCGAAAAGTCTGCCCTTTCCTGACTTAGCGTGATATTTCGGGCAAATAGGTTTTTGCCACAAAGGCACTTACTGTTTGGAGCCGCAGCTATTTCGGACTGGTCGGACTGGTCAAATCGTCAAGCCGGAAACTTTCCGCCATAAT
>JAYPDO010000261.1:0-3233 GCA_038125285.1 Opitutia bacterium | reverse complement strand
GAGATTGTTGCATCACAGTGCTCGTTTCGGAAATGATTTTTGAGAGATGCTATAATACAACTTCATATACATGTGTTTAGGGCGCCGAAGATCAGCCAAAGTCCGAGCCATTCTGTTCAGTACCCTCTTTGATGTGATGCCCGAAGTAAGGAGTTTGGCGGTTTATTGGTTTGCGGGGGGGGGTTGTCGTGGGCATTTTGATGGATGTTCCCGATCGCCATGAAAAATTTCGCAACCTCCTTTCCTACGACCGACCCGACCCCTATCTTCGAGTTGTTCAGGGGCAACTATGCCACGGAAATATTGGTGGCCTCGGTGTGCCACTTGCAAATTTTTGACCAACTCCAAGGCGAGCAACTGGACTGGAATGGCCTGAAGGAGGCGACGCAGCTGGAGGACAGGCCTTTGCAAGTGGTGGTGACGGCGTTGCGAGCAATGGGATTGCTGCAAAAGGATTTTTACGGAAGCTACACTCTAACGGCTCTGGCGGCTGAGCATTTGGGGGACTTCTTGGATTATGGGGTGAACGGCTATATCGCCCTTGCGGCCGATTCTCCAGGGGTAATTGGATTTTTGGACCAACTGCGGAGAAACCAACCCCGGGGGGCGGACGACCCGAATGCCGGCACTGCCTTTATTATCAAGGAAGGGGTGGACAGTGCAATGAACAAAGGTCACGAGGCAAGGCACCTGACCCTGTCGCTGGCGGGGCGGGCGATGAATGTTGCTCCTTACTTGGCCAGCAGGCTGGAATTTCCCGGAAAAGCTACGATCCTGGACTTGGGGTGTGGGAGCGGGTTGTACAGCTTTGCCTTATTGCAAAAGTATCCGAGATTGAAGGCGATCTTGGTAGATAGCGCGGAAGTTATGAAAGTGGCGGAGGAATTTGCGAGGGAGCATGGAGTGGAAGGGCAAGTAGAGTTCATGCCCGGGGATATGTTCTCGGACGACTTGCCTATGGCGGACGCTGTGCTGCTTTCCAATGTTTTGCATGATTGGGATGTGCCAGAATGTGTCCAACTCCTGAAGCGGTGCGCCAGGGCATTGGGAAGAAGCGGGAAACTTTGGATCCATGATGTGTTCATGGATGACGAATTGGACGGACCGCTCCCGTTGGCATTGTACTCGGCCTCCCTATTCACTTTGACAGAGGGTAGGGTCTACAGTGCCGCGGAATATAGGGAGATGCTCGGGCAGGCCGGGTTTCGTGCGGTCGGGTCAGTACAACCCACTTTGATCCATTGTGGGGTGTTGGAGGCGGTGTTGGCCTAGTGTGACTTGTTTTCAGCCCCTCCTGACCCAACGGCTAGCCAATGCGACGGTGTATTGAAATTTTCGGGCGGTTTCGGGAATCAGGAACGGCATGTCAAACTTGGCATCCAAGCTGAAATCTGGAGCAAGGGTAGCGGACAGTGCGTCAAACGATGATTGGCCTTCCCCACCAAGCCAATTTTCATTCGGGGTGTATTCTTCTAGCCAGGTAAAGGGAGTGGTAAGGAAGAGTTGGCCGCCGGGTTTTATCAAAGAAGGGAGGCGAGCGATGAGCTTGCGTGGGTCCGGGAGGCGGCAAATAAGGTTGCAGGCCAGGACTGCGTCGAACTGCCCGAGATCCTTGCGGAGGGATTGGGCGTCCCCTTGTTCGAAGTGGACTTTTGATGGATCCGTAGCTTGGGGCAAACGGATTTGAAGTCTACGGGATGAGGCGCCCTCCTTGGAAAACTTTGCTTGGAGGATACGTCCGGACTGAAGTTGCCCTGCCGCCCCAATGAAGCTGTGGGAGTAGTCGATCCCGATGACTTCCCCGAATGTCCGTGAGAGTTCGAACGTAGAACGTCCTACGGCGCAACCGATGTCCAGTGCCCTCTGGGTGCCCGGGAGCGAGCTGTAATTCAGGCCTTCTTCAACGCATCTTGCAGGAAAACTGAGGCCGTCCTTCGCCCCGAAGGCATAGGGGAATTGTTCTTCGTCCCCTGCATAGTGGAATACGAGGTATTGGGTCAGGAGTTCTCTGGATTCGTATGGGTTTTCCACGTTGTTCCTGGTCAACCCTCATTTTCCAGGAGGGAAACCATGTATGCGGCTGGCTTGTAATTCCTGATAAGTACTTCCGTTTGCCCGCCCCTGTAGATGCGGGCTTCGGGAAGCCGGATCTCCGGTGTTTTGTGCGGCGCATAGAGGACATCGTCGTGGGAGGAGTTCTTGTGTTCCTTGAATAACTCTGGGGTGATACTCCCCCCAAGGTGGTCGTCCCGTCCGGTGGCGACATGGATGGTTCCAAGGATCTTCTCGTCCTGGATATCGCGTCCGGAAAAAGGAAGGACCTGCGTCCCGAAACCCAGTTCGCCCAAAACCCCGGTCATCGGGTCGTCCGCAAGGGTTTTGTTGTGGGCTTCGATTTGGGAATAGTCACCATAAACAAGCTGGGACTTGTAAATCTTGCCCTCCTTGACGTGGAGCAAACCGACCGTGCCTTCCGGATACTTGAAGGGGAACGTGCCTTCGGCAGATTCTGGGACAAAGTAAACTTCCCCAGCAGGCAGGTTGGCTACATCGGGCTTGCCCGGGGGGCAAAGGCCGTGGCTTTTCTGTGCCTCCTGGCCATTGGTGAAGAGTGTGAGAGTGTAGAGCTTTGACTCGACCTCAAAGTCGATTTCAAATTTGTCTGCCTTCGTAAGACCGAGGCGGAGTTTTTCTGCATCTGCACTGACTTCCTCGTAATCCACGGCCAAGCCGGAATCGAGGATGATTTGGTTGAGGCCATGGAGGGTGGCGCCGCGGAATCCGTATTCCTTGCATTTGGCCGTGAGCGGTGCCGTGGCGGAGTAGGTGGAGACCGTGAGGATAATGTCGTATTTGGGGTAGATGTCCCTGTCCAGGCTCAGTTGGTTGCCTTCCGGGTCGAAACATTCGTCGGCCATATCCAGGTTGCTGCCCCCGGTTTCAGCATAGGCATAGAAATCCCCGCCTTTCCAGTTCATTTCCTCTAATGCCCCATTACGAAAGCCCTTGTAGAAAACTTCATGCCCATAGTTTTGGATTGAAAGTTTCTCGTCCCCAAGGAAAGCAAAACCTTTCACATTCTTGGGGTCTGGCAGGTCAATCAAAACACAAACTCTTTCACCACTTCCCTCCCCGAAACATGTTTTCAAGAGACGCACCAAGCAGAAAGGCTTGAAGACGCGTTTGGATGCGTTGAGTTCGAGTTTTTTCGGTTCGAGTGTAGCTACTTGGCT
>JAYPDO010000260.1:0-3250 GCA_038125285.1 Opitutia bacterium | reverse complement strand
CTTCCAACTGGGCGGGCAGGCTGGGGATTGCAGAAAGGCCGAGCAGAAGGGCAGTGAGGGCTTTGGCAGTGGTGAGGAGGGAGCGGGCAAGGTTCATGGCTGGAAGGTCTCGGGTGCGCATTTTTTGTGGTTTGCAGGGCCTGTTATTTTTCTACCCGGATGCGGAAGAAGCGGGCTCCGGAGGAGGTGGGGATGTAGACGTTGGTCTGGTTCAGGTCGCCGCGGTCGAGGGTGGTGAGTGTGGCTTCGTTGAGGTCGATGGGTTCCCAGGTTTGTAAGTCGGTGCTTTGCTCGACGATGGTGGTGACGTCGGTGGCGGATTGGTTTTGGGTGTATTGGAAGTTGAAGAAGGTCTCTCCGGAGCCGTTGTCGACGATATTGACGGAGGGGGCATAGGTGGAGTCGGGATCGGCGGGATCACTGCCGAGGGCATGTTCGAGGAGGTTGGCGAGGCCGTCCCCATCCGGGTCGGCTTCGGCGGTCAAAGTGTCGGCGCCGGAGATGATGCGTGCCCCGGAATCTTGGGCGGCAGTGACGGTGAGGACCATGGACATGCTGAGGGTTCCGGCGGGATTGACGGCTTTGAACGTGTATTCCCCGGCATCGGCGTTCCTAAGGCTGGTAAAGGAAAGCAGGGTGGTCGTGGCATTCCTGATCGCATTGCTGCCCTTGTACCATTGGTAAGTCATGGGTTTGGTCCCCAGGACGGACGCGCTCAGGGACAGGCTTTTTCCTACCGGGACGCTTTGGTCGGCAAGGGGGCGGGTGGTACGGGGCTTTTCGATGACGGTGAGTTTCGCCGCAGTGGTACGGGTGGTGCCGACCGAGTTGGTGAGGAGGCAGAACCAAGTGCCTTTGTCGGCGGCATCTATGGCGGAGAGCTCGAGCGTGGGGGTGCCCGCACCGGTGATGCCATTGCCGTCACTGCTGATTTCGGTCCTTCCCTGGAACCATTGGTAAGTGATGGAGGTGCCTTTGCTGTCCAGGGCTTCGGCGGCCACCGTGAAGGTGACATTGTCGCCTTCGTTGGCAGTGGAGTGCTGGAGGTCCGTGGTGATGAACGGTTTGTAGTAAACCAGGATATCGACTTCATTACTGGTGGCCGTGCCCCCGGCGTTGGTCGCGACGACACGGTATTTGCCGGAGTCCCCCCGGTCGGCCTGGCCGAGGTTGGTGGATTCTTTGGACTGCTTGGGGATGTCTTCCCATTGGGTTGTGCCCGGGTTGAACATTTGCCACTGGTAGGAAGGCTGGGGTTGCCCTGAGGCAAGGGAGGACAACGTCAGGGGCGTGCCTTCATTGATGGTGGCAGACAGGGGCTGCGTTTTGAAGGTGGGGGCAATGTACATGTCCAACTCCACGGGGGTGGCACTTTTGGAACTGGCTTCGTTGGAGACAACGACTTGGTATTTCCCGACTTCACGGGACGACATCGCACCAATGGAAAGGGCCGCTTCCGTTGCCCCGGGGATGGGGTCGTAGGTACGGGTTGCAGAATTATATTTGAGCCACTGGTAGGACAGCGTGCCCCCGGCTGTCGCCGTTACGGAAAGGCTTCCCGACGCGCCTTGGAGGATACCGGTTGCCGAGGGCTGTGCCGTAATTGCAACCGCATCTATAATGGAAAGCAGGAAGTCGGGGCTGGAGACTTCCCCAACCGCATTGGTCGCCTTGAAGGAGTAGGTTCCCCCGTGGGAGCCTTGGGTCGCTTCCTTCGGGATTGCCCAGTAGGGAAGGTTGGTGGTCCCCAGGCTTTGGCCGTCCTTGAACCATTCGTAAGAAATTTTTGGGCTGCCGGAGACCCCGGTAAGCACTTTGCCCCCAGCCCCGGCCAGGAGGAATTGGTCTTGCACCGCCTGGGTGATGGTTGGTTTTTGCAACACGGTGAGCCGGGCGGGACGGGAGATGACGGAGCCCTGGGAATTGGCCACGGTAACCCGGTAATACACGGCATCCCCTTCATCGACGTTTTTGAGGGACAGTGTATCCCCCGACCCGGAAATGAGTTCCCATTTGCGGTTGAACAGTTTTTCCCAGGTGTACGTGGGGGCGGGCTTTCCGATGGCCGTGACAGAGAAGGTGGCATCATCGCCAACGGCCACAGTGAGGGAGATTGGGGATGCGGTGACTTCGGGCCTTATGGTATCGGGTTCGATGTACTTTTCGGAGTCATAAAGTTTGGGTGCTTCGGAGAAGTGGAGGCTGCGCTCCCATAGCCGGATGTCGTCGAGGTCCCCGGTGAAGAAATTTTTGTTGTCGTCCTTGGCGAGGAAGAGGTTCGACCTATTGGAGGTGTTGAGGGGGGTAGTGGTGTCGCCCGTAGCGGTAAGGGCCTCGGGGTTGCCGTCGATGTGGGCTTCGATGTCCCCAGGGGTAGCCCCTTGCGGGACGGAGACGAGGAATTGGTGCCAAACCGAGTCGGCCAGGACGGTCTCTCCAGTGAGGACAGTAGGGCCGGCAGTGATTACGAGGGTACCGCCCGAACCAATGCCGACGGAGAAGATGCCAGGGTTCTTCCCATAGGCGACCATCGGGCCTTGGCGGCCTGGTTCCGTTTTGACCCAACCGGAGATGGCCCGGGCCCCGGCCTTGGAGACGCCAATGTAGTTGGCGACATCCACGAAGGCAGTGGAGCCGTCGAAGGATAGGGCACGTTTGTTTTGATTCCAGCGGTCTGTGACAGGGGTGGTGCCGGTGGCTTTCCCGTGCCCCTTGTTGCCGCTGTAGTCGTTGGCATTGCCGCTAAGCTGGAAATAGCGGACGAGGGATTCGGACGGGAGGAAGGGGATGTCGTCACGGTTGGCGGGGTCAGTTTTGTAGAGGGTTTCGGAACGGTCGTCATGGCCGTCGCCATCCGTGTCTTTTTTGGTGGGGTCCGAGCCGTAGATGGAAATTTCTTCCCCGTCGATGAGTTTGTCGTCGTCGGTATCGCGGTCGAAGGGATTGGAGCCAAGAATGTTTTCGTAGAGGTCGGGCAGGCCGTCGCGGTCGGTATCCTTGGTGGTGTCGCCGAAGAGGCCGGTGACCTTCATGCTCTTGGTGAGGCTCAGGTTGAGGATTTTTACCCCGGCCTTGGCTTCGGTACCGATGGCGTCGCCATACCATCCGGCAAAGCCTTCGCCAGGGGCGGGGTTTGCGATGACCTGCACAGTGCTGCCGACAAGGTAAGCGCCCGTGCCGAGGACGGTGCCGCTGCCACGAGGCTCGGCATAGGTGAGGAGGGGGAATATATCGACGGGGGTGCCAGAGG
>JAYPDO010000259.1:430-3332 GCA_038125285.1 Opitutia bacterium | reverse complement strand
ATCCTGCAAAGACAATTTCTGTCGGCGGTACCTTGGTATTCCCCGAGAAGGAGAGGGGACGCCAGGATTCGTTTGGGATTTCCACCTTTTCTGGCATCAGGCTCAGCTTGTTACTTTTTCCAAGGGAAACCCCAGACTCAAAGGGGAAGGTCTGGAAAAAGCCCCCGTCATCCCCTGCAGGCTGGAGCCCGGCCTGTTGGAAGGCACTGGCCACATGGGCGGTCGCCAGTTTTTCGCCTGTTGTCCCGGTGAGGCGCCCTTCAAACTCGTCCGAAGCAAGCTGGCCGATGTGGTAGCGGAGGTCGTCTTCCGTGATCTCCGGGGTGGTCGGTTGGGTAGTCGAAGGTTTGGAAACTGGATTCTTGTCCAGCCCCAGGGCTTCCCGTGCAAGGTTGTGGTTCCATCCGGCCAGGAAGATTTGGGTGGTGCCGTCCGTTGTCCGTTTGGATGTCCATGAGAGTTGTTTCCCGTCCGGAGTGAAGGCGGGGAGGCCGTCGAAACCATTGGAATCGGTAACCCGTACAGGCTCCCCTCTTCCGTCGGTGCGGACGAGGTACAGCTCGAAATTAGCGAATCCGTGCTTGTTTGTGGCAAAGATGAGGTATTCGCCGGAGGGGTGGAAGTAGGGTGCCCAGGAAAGGTGCTTGAGGTTTGTGAGCTGCTTTTCACCAGTCCCATCCACATTCATCGTGTAAATTTCAGCCGTGGCATGGTCAGTCGAGAAGCGGCGCCAGCAGATTTTTTTCCCGTCCGCGCTGAAAAACGGGCCGCCGTCGTACCCCGGTGTGTCGGTCAACCTGCGGAGCCCGGAACCGTCGGACTTCATGATATAGAGTTCCATGAAGTAGGCTTTGTTGTTTTCAAATGGTATTTTCTCCTCTTCCGAGAGTTCCCTGCCGTAGGCTTGGCGATTGGAGGCGAAAACGATCCATTCGCCGTCCGGCGAGTAAGCGCCTTCGGCATCATAGCCTTCCGCATTGGTCAGGTTGCGAAGTTTGCCCGAGGCCAGGTCTTTTTCGTAAATGTCGTAGGACTTGTCGTAATTCCAGGAGTAGCGTCGCTTGGCGGAGGTTTCCCGCTCTTTGTATTCCTCCTTTTGTTTTGCTGCGGCCTCCGGGTCTTGGTGGGTGGAGGCGAAGAGGATTTTTTTGTTCGAAGGATGGATCCATGCGCAGGTGGTCCGCCCGTTTCCGGGGGAGACGAGGCTGGTGTCGCCGGTTTCCAGGTCGAGTAAGTAGATTTGGTAAAAGGGGTTTCCCTCATGCCGCTCGGATTGGAAGACCATCATCGAGCCGTCCGCCGAGAAGTAGCCTTCCCCGCTGCGTTTTCCCTCGAAGGTGAGCTGGCGTGTCCCGGTCAGGAAGGCTTGTTCTGCTTTCGGTTCTTCGGTTTCTGTCCGGCCATAGGTAGCAGTCAGGAGGATTACGGCCAAGGGAATGGAAGCGGCGGCAATTGGTTTCATGAGTCTTTGTCTAATGGGATTTCAACCAGGAGGTTGTGGATTTTGCCTTCGGCATCCCAGCCTTTTTTCAAATAGATGTGGCCGGTAAGGCGCGAGATCTTGGCGGGTGCCCATTTTGTCTTCAATAAGCGTAGTATTGTTGAGTCCTTGTCATGGGATATGCGGGGGAGTTCCTGGGTGGAAATGTGGTTCTCGTTACAAAAGAACCACATCTCCCGCTCCTGCGGGCCCTTTGGCAGGACGCGGGGGCTGATTTTGAGTTCGATATGGTCTCCCACTGTCCGGGCTTCCAGCTTCCGGTCCAGTTTCACGGGTTGGCCTTCCCGTGTCTTGGCAAACAGCTTTTGCCATTTCGGATCCGACTTGGCTTCTTTCAGAACCGGGAGGGTGATTTCCACGTCCTGCCATGCCGGGATGCATTTCCGCGAACACATCAGCCAGGAAAGTTTGCCTTTGAGGGTAACCTTTTTGCCTGGTTCCAGGTTGGCCGGTACCAGCAAGGGATGGATGTGTAGTACTTCGCCGTGATAGGACTGGACGTCAATGATGCCCATTTTGTGGAGTTCGGGAGGTGCCCAGATGACAGGTTGCTGTTCCATCCCTTCCGGCAGGCCTGTCCATTCGACCTTCGGGGGCAGTCCTACATCCCCTGGGTTTTTCCAATAAGTGTGCCACCCCGGTTCATGCCGGATGTGGAGACCGAGGTTCAGGATTTCCCCTGGCACAATCCCGTCTGTTTCGCAGACCAATTCTAACTTGGCCGGTTCTTCCTTCTTGGAGGACCGTTTTGCGTCAAGCAAAGGGCTTGCACCCAAAAGGAGCATCAGGGTTACCGCCGAGGATAGGTGTATCTTCTGGATCATAATGGTACTGTGGCTAGTGTCCTGTCAGATAAGTTCATGAAATCAGATTTCAATCAGGAAACAGGCAGGAATGCCTGTGCCACAAAGTTGATACAGGCATTCCGGCCAGCCATTCCCCACCTCAAAAGATGCGGCGAATTGATCAGACGGGACACAAGCCCCAATGTCCCGGTGCCTAAGTTTTCAGCCTGTCGGGAATAGGCGCCCTCCCCAATTCCCCAAAATTGAGCGAAATTCCTTCTCCTTGCAAACTCCTTGCAAACTCCTTGAAACCCTCACTACCCTCGGACAATCCCCAAAGGAGAGTTTCCAACAACCAACAGGGATGCTAATCCATCCCAGCCACAATCTCCTGCCCTACAAATATTGCAAACAACCAAGAAACCTAGTCTTTTCAGAATTCCTTGGAATTCCCTCGACGACTCTCGGAACGAGTCTTTGATTTAATAATCTTGGTCCAAAAAATGAAAATTGGACTGACCCCAAGGCGCGAAGCCGCCTTCTAGAGCCTAAATTTTAAATGCCTAAAAAGGTAAAAAGAATCGCCCTTCTGCACATCCCCAAGACTGCAGGATCC
>JAYPDO010000259.1:0-420 GCA_038125285.1 Opitutia bacterium | reverse complement strand
TTTCCGGCTTCATTTTGAATCCTCCTAGTGGATCGAAATAATGGTATTCAAGAGGGTAAGAAATTATCATTTCTTCAGTGGCCACATACCTTTCCCAATCTTCATTGAATTAGCAAAGCAAGGTGATTACTTCAGGACTACCATCTTAAGGAACCCGATCGACCAATTAAAATCCCATATCAAATGGCTCATATCCATCACTAGGGATAGGAACGAGGATCTGTATAAGGAGAATAATCAGCACTTCATCGACCTGTCTCTGAAGCTTTCATCGATTGATTGGAATTGCCCGTCAGATGTGGAATCATGGAGCAGGTCAATTTCCCACTTAGAAAAGCAATTATTCTACAACTGCCAAACTAGATACTTCATCAATAACCGGGAGAATATTGATTTAGTTGAAGAAGACCTATCCGAAGC
>JAYPDO010000258.1:0-3349 GCA_038125285.1 Opitutia bacterium | reverse complement strand
AACTCGCAACCCGAACTGACTTACCCCGTAACTCGCATGTCCAAACGGGATTTCCTAGACCACCAACTCATTGGCCAACTGATGGGCTTGCCGCTGCACGCCCGCCACCCCATGATGGGCAGCATCTCAGGGAAGCATGCCAGCCCAATCCGGGGATCTAGTCTAGAATTCGCGGAATACCGCAAATATGTCCCGGGCGACGATTTGCGAAGGCTGGATTGGAAAGCATGGGGACGTAGCGACCGCTTTTACATCAAAGAATTTGAGGCCGACACAAACTTACGACTCTGCCTCATCGTCGATACAAGCGGATCCATGGCTTTCACCCCGGAAGGTTCCTCTTCCAAAATAGACTTTGCCCGCCAGATCGCGGGCTACCTTGCCTACCTCGCAATCCAGCAAGGGGATGCCGTAGGGTTTTATTGCGCAGGAAAAGGATTCAACAAAGAGATCCCGCCCCGACGGAACCCTGCCCACCTGAGCGTGGTCCTGGACAATTTGGCCGGAATGGAAGCCGAAGGGGAAACCGGATTGCCAGAAGCCCTCCACGAAGCGGCGGAAAAAATACCGCAACGGGCGCTGGTAGTAGTCATATCCGACCTCTTTATCGACCCCACTATTCTCAACGAATGTTTCCAACACCTCAAATTCCGCCGGCACGACGTGGCGATTTTCCATCTACTGTCAAAGGCCGAAATAGAGTTCCCATTTGACCGACCGACCCGATTTGTGGACATGGAAGACCACTCCTCCATGCTCGTTGACCCGACCCTCATTGCCAGTCAGTACGACCTGTCCCTTCAAAATTACCTCGCCCAGATTGACACCGTGGCCCAATCGACCGGGAGCGATTACCAAAGGGTTCTACTCCCCGCCGATCCCGGCCAAACCCTGGCTGATTTCCTGATCAGGCGCACCCCGAAAAAAGGTGGTGTTTAAAGGCAATGCCCCATTGTGCCCATCCCAAGGGATCCGATCGGTGCGATTGACATTTCGTGCAGGTGGTCAAATATATTAGGACTTTCCCGATGGGACTTTGCTAAACTAGGAAAATGCGAAAGAATGGCACTTACCAACCTTCCCAGATCATCCTTAACAGTAGGAAACTAGCTGGCAAACAGGATGTCTGCCTCCCGCCCCATACTTGAGCCAGTAAAAACCATGGAACCTAAGGATCAAGATTACGGACAAGAGGAAGTCGTCAACCTGGAAGAATATCTCAAATACAACGGCGGAAGGCTCAGCATCGATGAAACGGAAGAATGCGCCCGACAAATCCTTGAAGAAGTCCGGTACCTCCACGGCAAAGGCCAAGTCCACAACGACATTAACACCCAAACCGTACTGGTTTGCAGTGACGGGATCAAGCTCTCCAAATTTGGCAATAACGGCGAGCACTTTGACCAGGGCAACAATTCGGCTGGCCACACGGTCTTGGACATCGATGACGCCCTTGATGAAGATTCAACTGCCCCGATAAGTAAGCCGCCTCCCCACCAAAGGAGGACTGCCTACCTGACCAATGAAGACAATTTTGACCTTACCGATCCCAGAAACGACCTCTATGCGGTAGGCCTCGTCTGCTACAAATGCCTTACGGGGCGCTCCATGCCAGGTGTGGCCAGGCCATCGGAACTCGTCCCCGGACTGAACGCACAGTGGGACGCATGGCTTCAACAAGCCATTGAACCGGATCCGAATTTCCGGTTTCAAACGGTCTTGGAAATGGCTGAATCCATCCCTGCACCATTGCCTCCACCTCCCCTTTATTCACCAGAAGGCGGGGCAATGATCACCCTTTCGGACCACATCGAGACACAAATGTCCGTCTCGGTGACTAACAAAAAAAGGAAATTGGAAGATACCATTGCAAGAAGGCACTTCTGGTTGTTACTGGGCACGATCCTGACAACCGCAGTGATGTTTATCGCCTTGACCGTAAAATATTTGCCTTTGCTCTGGGAGTGATGCCCAGGAAAGAGCCAGAAAGCCAAAAAGCACAGGATTGGGCTTACAAATCGGGGATAACCAGAAACAACCGGAGGAAAAGGTTATCAAGGCAAAACTAAAGTTTCCTAGTACCCCAATCCTTAGCGAACCTGGAAATTGATCACCTCTTGGTGACATCCATTGAAGGCTAATCTGCTTTGACGAGGCCTTTCCTACCATAGGACGTTCCAAGGCGGTCCAAATTCGCTAAGGATTGGGGAGTAAGGTACGGTTGCAATGCACTACGTCTAATCGAGGACTGAAGACAAAAAATGGATATCCTGGGTGTTCCATGACCAAGACAAGGCCGGGGCTCACTTCCACACCCATTCTGACTGTAACGAGTAAATCCAATCCTTGCTCAGTCCCCACTTCCCCGAGTACCCGATTTACATCATTTCTGACGGGAATTAGCTATTCGCGAACTCGCGCGGAATGAAGAGTAATAACGTCTTTCTGCAAACGTTTCCTTTTCGCATAATATGCTCATTAGTTTTTTGATTGGTAAAAGATAATGGGGTTGGGTCTCTCCGCCGACGATTTCATATACTCCCAAGTCTAACGGGGCGAAGGGGATCTTGCACCAAGCGAATCAGGCACCGACTGCCTTGAAAGCCTAGTTTTCCTCAACGTCAACAACGAGTACCTGAACAAATCAAGTTAGCCGGCCGCACCCAACCTCCCTTTGCAGCCCGCTAATCCCCGCCCTAAATAAAAGGCAAGTAGGCTTGCCGCTTACTCGGTAGTGACTCGTATCGTCGCGCCCTTGACATCAATTCCGACGTCACCTTCCACCTTGACCTCCCCACCGTCAAACCGGAATGAATTAGGAGGCCGGTCAATGGATTCGACAACCTTTTTCCGGGTGTCCTCGTTCACGATAGAAGAAGCCCATTCCTTGGCCGCCGCAGGATCCCCCCTACGGATCGCCCGGACGTAGGTCGAAACGGCTTTGTCCATCTGTTCGGACGGGGGGAATTGGTTCAACCATTCCCCAGCCGAACCGGGATCTTCGTTCGCCCATTTACGAATCAGCTCCGGCATGCCCGCATACCGGTCTTTTTCAGGCAAGGACATGAGCCATTCCTTTGCGGACTCCGTGGAATCATTGGCCAGCTCCCTGATAATGGTCGACATGGCCTTTTGGCGGCCATCCCCTTCAGGAAGTTTTTTCACCCAGTTCCCAGCAGCCTCCAGGTCATAGTCAGCAAGTTGGCTCGCAACCATGGAGGAGATCCCTTCCATTAGCTTCGGATCCAACTCCAGGGGTAGGCTGTTTGCCCATCCCTCCAGTTGCCGAATACCACCTTCCTGGATATTCTTCCCGATCAGATTCCTCAACGCGCTTCCCCTCATGTAT
>JAYPDO010000257.1:0-3358 GCA_038125285.1 Opitutia bacterium | reverse complement strand
TGGTAGCGTTCTTTGTCCTCGGGGGTATTGGTGCAGTTTTTCCTCGCGATATATGGGGGAAGGGGCAATTCCCCGATTTCTTCTGCAAGCCCTGCAACTGACTGGCCTTTCTCACATTGGAACCTTACCAAACATTGGCCGTCTCCATTCTTTTCCAGGATCTCCGCGATGAAATGCCCTTCCAGGCCGAAAGTCCTTCCCGGTGGCAATTTCTTCCCAGGTTTGAGCAAGCACCACCAATTCTCCGGAGTTTCCCCGGGATGCAAAAGCAAGCACTCCACCTTTCCCCCGGTTTGCAGCTTCCCTATGATCCGTGCACGCAAAACTGCCGCCACATTCCTGAACAGGCGGCTTCGGGCAGGTAACCAATCCCCGATCTCCCTAAAAACGCGGTGCTCCAATTTTCCCGACTTCCGGTCGACCACCAGCAATTTGGAGTCATCCCGATTCTGTGCCGGGGCTTGTGCGATTTGTCCCTTCGGGAGCTCATAATCAAAGAGGGAAGTGTCCATTGGCCTGTTGCATAATTTCCCCAACTCCAACAATCAACAATCCTTGTCCGACAATCTTCTGTTCTATCCATTCCCACCTTCCCCTTGACCTTGCGTTGTCCCGCCGCCATATCGCTACGCCTGAAATTTCACAATACCCAACCTCACCCCCCAACCCCGGATTCCCACTTACCATGAGCGACCAACAAATGAGCACCGTCCTGGCTGAAAACCGTAAATTCGCCCCCCCGGCCGAGTTTTCCGCCCAAGCCCACATAAAATCTATGGAGGAATACCAGGAACTCCACAAACGCAGCATTGAGGATCCCGAGGGGTTTTGGGCCGACGTGGCTTCCGAGCTCCATTGGTTCAAAAAATGGGACACCGTTCTGAATGACTCTGACAAGCCGTTTTTCAAATGGTTCGAAGGAGGCAAGACCAATATTTGCTATAACTGCGTCGACCGTCACCTGGATGGCCCGAACCGGAACAAACCCGCTATCGTTTGGGAAGGTGAGCCAGGTGACGAATCCAAGACACTCACATATGACGAGCTGCACAAAGAGGTTTGCCGGTTCGCGAACGTCCTCAAATCGCTCGGGGTGGGGAAGGGTGACCGCGTGGCCATTTACCTGCCCATGATTGTGGAGCTTCCCGTAGCGGTCCTCGCCTGTGCCCGGATCGGTGCGGTACACAATGTCGTTTTCGCCGGGTTTTCCTCTGAGTCCATCAAGGACCGTGTCCTCGACTCCGAGGCCAAGCTGGTCATCACGGCCGATGCCGGTTGGCGCCGGGGGAAGGTCCTTGCCCTCAAGGACATTGTGGATGCCGCTGTCGATGGGGTGGACATCGTGGAAAATGTCCTGGTGGTCAAACGGGGCATTTCAGAGGACTTTCCGTTCTCGATGACGGAAGGCCGGGACAAATGGTACCACGAACTCGCCGAAGGCCAGTCCGACGATTGTCCGGCTGAGGAACTTGACGCTGAGGACATGCTTTTCCTCCTCTACACCAGCGGCACAACGGGAAAACCGAAGGGCATCATGCACACCCAAGGTGGTTACATGGTCTACACCTATCTCTCCGCCAAATACGTTTTTGATATCCAGGACAATGACGTCTACTGGTGTACTGCGGACGTCGGGTGGATCACGGGCCACAGCTACTTGATCTACGGGCCGATGCAAAATGCCGCTACCGTCGTCGTATACGAAGGGGCGCCCAACCACCCGGACAACGGCCGCTTCTGGGAAATCGTCCAAAAGTACAAAGTCAGCATTTTCTACACCGCCCCGACCGCCATCCGCGCTTTTATGAAATGGGGCGACGAATGGCCCAAGAAATGCGACCTATCCAGCCTCCGCCTCCTCGGCACGGTCGGGGAAGCCATCAACCCGGAAGCCTGGATCTGGTATCACGAGGTTATCGGAGGCAAACGTTGCCCTATCGTCGATACCTATTGGCAAACCGAGACCGGCGGCATCATCCTGACCCCTCTCCCCGGCGTAACCCCGACCAAGCCTGGTTCCGCCACCCTCCCGTTTTTCGGTATCGATCCAGCCGTCCTGACCGAGGAAGGCGAGGAAGTCCGAGCCGGCATCCTTTCCGTTCGCAAACCCTGGCCTGGAATGACCCGAGGCATCTGGGGCGATGCCCAGCGCTTCAAAGACACCTACTGGTGCAAATGGAACGGCGAATATTATTTTCCCGGAGATGGTGCCCGTAAGGACGAGGATGGCTATATCTGGATCCTCGGCCGGGTCGATGACGTCGTCAACGTATCCGGGCACCGGATCGGCACTGCCGAACTTGAAAGTATTTACGTCGAGCACCCCGCCGTCGCCGAGTCCGCAGTCATCGGTGTTGCCCACGAGATCAAGGGCCAAGGACTGGTATCCTTCGTCACCCTGCGCCAAGGGTTTGAAGGTTCTGACAACCTCCGCAAGGAACTCAACGGCCTCGTTGCCCAAAAGATCGGTAAATTCGCCCTTCCCGAGCGCATCCTTTTCTCCCCGGACTTGCCGAAAACCCGCTCGGGAAAAATCATGCGCCGGCTCCTCCGCGACATCGCCGAAGGCCGTGAACTGGGTAACGTTACCACCCTGGCGGATCCCTCCATCGTCGACTCCCTCCTGGAACAATTCCAAAACGGATAAAAAAGCCTTCCATTTCTGAACGTGGGTTCCCCAGTTTATCGAATCCAGGCAGGCAAGGGGATATACGACCAACTCAAGCCACGTCTTGTGGCCCAGGGTGCCACCCAAGAGCAGCTTTCCTTGTGGGGGCAGCACATCGCCTTGGTCGATGCCCCGATCCACCTCACTGTTTTTGCCGGGGAAGGGGCAGAACTGCCTTTGGTTTACTGGCCTTTTGCCGAAATCCCCGCCAAGCTCGGGAAATCTCTTCGGGCAATCGGCCTGTTTGATATAAACCCCGTACCCTTTTCCGCTTCGGAGGAAATGGAGCCTTACATTTGCATGATGGAAGGCCTGGAAGAACTATTGGGCATGTACCGCTTCATCCAAATCAACCGCCTCGGGAAAACGTTTACCCAAGACATCCTCAGCCCCTACTTTGCTCGGAAGCAGCAACCCCGGAAGCAGGAATTGGCTAGCACAGGTAATTACGAGGTGACTTTGTACCAAGACTCCTTCGCAGGAAGACTTAACAGGCTATTTGGGAAGTCATGACGGACGGCCATCCCTTAGGAGTGCGGCGGAATGACGCCTGGCATTGCTCTTGAAACCTCCTAGCAAGGCGTCCCGCTCCCCCTCCTCCTCGAATCCAGCATCCACATGGTCACTGCTAGAACCTTCCAATAATCCTACTTCTTCCAGGACCTCAAAATACTCGCTCGGCCTCATTCC
>JAYPDO010000256.1:0-3652 GCA_038125285.1 Opitutia bacterium | reverse complement strand
TCCCTGGGGTCATGCTCTACCCATCCGGCCCTGGGGAAGTACTGGGTGAATTCCTGCTGGGCCGTCCCACGGCAATCCATGTCCCCGTCAAAAACAATTGCGCGGGAACTGGTCGTGCCTTGGTCGAGGGCAAGGATCATGGGAGGAGTATCAAGTGATGTGTGCCCCGATGGCGTCGGTGTAGACTGCGTAGACGCTTTGGCTGGCGGTCATGAATAGGCGGTTGCGCTTTTGGCCTCCAAAGCAGACGTTGGAACATATTTCGGGGAGGAGGATCTGGCCGATGCGGTCGCCATCCGGTGCGAAGATATGGACGCCGTCATAGCCCTGGCCGACCCATCCCGCACTGGCCCAGACATTGCCGTCCGTGTCACATCGGATCCCGTCGGCGTTGCCCGGGTTGTCAAAGCCGTCCAGCTTCATGGAGGCGAACTCCTTGCCGTTTTTCAACTTGGTTTGACCGGTGATGTCCCAGACTTTGATGTTTTTGCCGTCACCGGTGTCGGAGACATAGAGTTTGCTATAATCATTGGAGAAGCAGAGGCCATTGGGCTTGTAGATTTCGTCCGTAAGTTTGGAGATCTTCCCGTCTTTTGCGTCGATGCGGTAGATGGCTTCTTTGTGGTGCAACGGGCCTTTATTGCCCTCATAGTTCCACATGCTGCCGTAGCCCGGGTCCGTGAACCAGATGGCGCCGTCCTCCGGATGGACTATTACATCGTTGGGGGCGTTGAAAGGCTTGCCATTCCACTCGCTGGCCAGGACGGTGGTTTTGCCGCTGTACTCGTAGCGGACGACACGGCGGTTGCCATGTTCGCAGGAGATTTGGCGTCCTTGGAAATCGAAGGTGTTGCCATTGCTGTTCCCCGACGGGTGGCGGAAGAGGGAGGTGCGGCCATCGTCCTCGAGCCAACGAAGCTGGACGTTGTTGGGGATGTCGGAGAAAAGGAGATATTTGCCCACGCCATTCCAAGCCGGGCCTTCCGTCCAGAGGGTGTTGGGGTTGTGGTAGATGCGCTGGATGGGGGTGTTGCCAAGGCGGTATTTGGCGAAACGGTCATCTAGGACGAGGATGTCAGGGTCCGGGTAGCGGACTGGAGCGGCACCGGGGCCGTAATCACGGGCTTGGACAAGGGTGTGGGAGGCTAGTGCGGCGGCACTGGAAGCGAGGAGTTTTCTACGGTTCATAAATCGAAGGTGGTTTCTGGGTTGAGGAGGTTGTTAGGTAAAAACTGTAACCTCGCATCGTCGAGCGCAGGGAAATGGTCGCGCCAGTCATTGAGGGCATTGAGGTCGAGGTCTGCGGAGATGACGCACTCGGAATCGTTGGCTTCGGCCAGGAAACGACCTTGTTGGTCCAAAATGAGGGAGCGCCCTGGGTATTCGAGGTTGGGATCTTTGCCGCAGCGGTTTACGCCGACCACGAACGCCTGGTTTTCGATGGCGCGGGCACGCAGGAGGATTTCCCAATGATCGATGCGGATTGCAGGCCAGTTGGCGATCACCACGATCAACGTGGCTCCCTGGAAGGCTGCGATCCGGAAGACTTCGGGGAAGCGGAGATCGTAGCAGATGAAGGGGCTGACCGAGAAATCGTTGCAGTTGAAGGTCTGGACTGCCGTGCCTGGGGCATAGCTTTTGTCCTCGCCATAAAATTTGACCGGATGGAGCTTGGTGAAGGATGAGATCCGTTTGCCTTCCGGATTGAAGGTCACGGCAATATTCTCGCCCATCTCCTTCGTCTCGCCCCTAACGCTCCCGGAAAGGATCCAGCATTTGTAGTTTTTGGCCAAGTTACTGAGGAAGGTGTCGGTCAGGAAGGGTTCGTCCTTGGCTGTGACGGCGAGGTTGTTGCTATAACCGGTGGGGAACATTTCCGGCAGGACAACCATGCTGCCGGGCATTGGGGATGCCATATCCAGCATTGCGCTGGCTTTGGCATAATTTGCCGGTTTGTCCTCCCAAACCTGATCCATTTGCACTGCGTAGACTTTCAATAGATGCCCTGGGTAAAATTTTAGTTGGATGAATGGAAACAGGAAGGAAAGATTATGGATAGGGTGTTGGGGCAGGGGAGCAAGGGTTTTCGCAGGGGCGTCAGATGTCCTTTTTGTAACGAGCACCGGAATAAAAACAATGCAGGGCGACCATCTGGAGGAGAAGGAAAACGGTAATGTGGTTGACCCAGGCATTGGCGAGGAAACCGGAAGCCAGTACAGGAAGCGCGAGGAAGCTGATGGCCACCCCGGAAAGGATCCAGTTAGAGGTCTTGTCATTCCTGCCGAACTTTGTGTAGGCCTTGAAGCAACAGATTATGGCCAATGCGGTCACGTAATCCCACAGCACATCTTGGAAACGGACTTCGGGTCGGGTCGCTAAATAGGAGAGGGATATTAGGAATTTGAGAAGCAGAGCCAGTTGGAAACCCCTCCTGGCCGGGTTTCGAATTGAAGATTGAGCCGTTCCGCAGGCCAGAAAAAAGCTCAGGTAGGCAACAAGGAAGACTGTTACCGGCCACAAGACTTTGGGCAGGTTTGCACTCTCGCCCCAACCTGCCAGGATGCCGTAGAGGATTGAGGTTGCGGAAATGTCCAGGCATGCGATGCTACAGAGCAGGACGGAGTTTTCCTTCCGGCCGATCCAGAAAAGGAGCCCTGAGTAGGCAAGCGATTGGAGACCCAGTAGGAAAGCGGCCAAGGTGATCCCCAGTTCTTCGGGAGGAGGCATGGTGTGTGGATTCGGCTAATTAAAATGGAGCGAGGATGAGGGGGTGGCACTGCAGTTTTGTCAAGGTTTGCATGGAGGAAGCAAACCTTGCAAGGGCGGTCGGGCCACCCTTGCCTTGTAATTGCGTCAAAACTTCACCTCGGGCATCTCCCTTGGGACCTGTTTGCCGAAAACCTGCATTTCGTGGATAGACCAATACTTGCCAGGGGACGACCCTTGCTGGATAATCCTCACGAACTTGGCCGTGGCCGTTGGGAAAATGATGTCTGTCTCCGGAGAACGGCCTGTTCCTTGGGCAATCGGTTCCGACCACTTCTTCCCATTGTCGGAAACCCGGACTTCGTACTGGCGCGGGTAGTCCTCCCTCGACCCGGCGGAATTGAGGACGATCCGGTTGAGCGTCGTTGGAACCGGGAACTCCATTTGGAACCACATCCCGGGCTGTTGTGTCGCCCCAGTGTCAAAACGGGTCTTGTGGTTCCCGTCGATGGCGGCGCCCGCTGTCGCAGAGTTGTGGCTGGCGGTCAGCTTCCACGATTTGAAGTTGGCCAGCAGGGGAGGCTCCAGTTGCTCCAACTCAGCTTCCGTCCATGGCTCCAAACGCTCCCCTGTCTGCTTACGGATGGCGGCCACAAATTCCTTGGAGATAATTCCCCCGTCATTTCCAAAACTATTGCGGACATAGGTGGCCGCTGCGGCAATCCACTCGTCGTCATTGGCGGCGAGTGGTAACATTTGCCCAGGATAAGTCTTGCCATCGAGCGGTCCGGTAAGGCCATGGAGCACAGTCCTGACCAAACTGCCCCCGGAGCCCAGTACACGGGGCGAACGTGGTAGCGGGGGTCCGAGGGTGACTCCGGGTTGCCCGGCCATCGGCGTCCCTTTGCCGTCTCCGCCATGGCAGGCGAAACAGAGCTGTTTGTAA
>JAYPDO010000255.1:0-3660 GCA_038125285.1 Opitutia bacterium | reverse complement strand
GCCCGCTACTCGATAGGCCGTTCGCCGGATTGCGACCTCGTGGTCAACAACGCCTTCATCTCCCGGATCCATGCTTTTGTGGAGGAGAGGGAGGACGGGCTTTGGCTGGTGGATAACGGGAGCGCGAACGGGACTTTTTTGAATAGCCGGGACAACCCGGTGGATGGGGAGGTAGCCTTGGAGGCGGGCGATGTGGTCTTCCTTTCCAGCCATTACCAAGTCCCGGTGGAGATGCTTTGGAAGCAAATCGGGCAGGGGAACAAAACGGAGAAGGCGGGCGGGACCTTCGGGGAAGGGCAGGGGATCGTGAGGATCGGCCGGGCGGCCGACAACGACATCGTGCTCCAGGGGCTGCGGGTGAGCCGTTACCATGCGGAGATCGTGGAGGTGTCGATGGGGAAGCGGGTGATCCGGGACCTTTCCGGGAAGACGGGCCTGTGGGTGAACAACGACTTCCTGCAAGGAGGGGAGATGGCCCTGCACCCAGGGGACCGGGTCGAGATCGCGGGCACGGAGGTGAGCGTCCAGTTCAGCGAAGGCCGGGCGGGCAAGATGGTGGTGGGGACGACGCGGCAGGGCTTCTTTGTCCGGGCGAGCGGGATCTGCCTGGATGTGAAGGATTTCAAGACGGGGCAGCCGAAGAGGCTGTTGGACAATGTGAGCCTGACGGTGAACCCTGGGGAGTTCGTGGGCCTGATGGGGCCTTCCGGTTGCGGGAAGACGACTTTCATGACGGCCTTGAACGGGTGTTCCGAGTACACCGGCGGGCGGGTCCTGTACGACCAAATCGAACTGAAGGGGAACCTGGGGCGGCTTTCCCCGCAGATCGGCTATGTCCCGCAGGATGACATCATGCACGCCGAACTGACGGTGCGGGAGGTGCTGTTCTACAGTGCGCGGCTCAAGTCCCCCGGGACATCGGACCAGGAGATCCATGCCCGGGCCGAGAGGGTTTGCCGGGACTTGAACCTATTCAAGCAAATGGACACGCCCATTGGCTCCGAGACCCGCAAGACCTTGTCCGGCGGGCAGAAGAAGCGGGTGAACCTGGCCATGGAGCTGATGACCGACCCCAAGGTGCTGTTCCTGGACGAGCCGACTTCCGGCCTTTCCAGCAAGGACACCCGGGATGTGATGGAGATCCTCCGCAAGCTGGCGGATTCCCAGGGCATCGCAATCCTCATCACCATCCACCAACCGTCCGCCCGGGTGTACCAGTTGATGGACAATATCATCTACCTGAAGGCGGGGAAGCTGTGCTACTACGGGAAGGCCTACCCGGACTCGATCACCTACTTCAAAGGGGAGGATTGCGACCCTGACCTGGAGGGTCCGGACGCAGTGATGGAGGTGCTGGACGAGCGCGGGGAAGCGGAGATGGCGGACGAGTACCAACAATCCGAACCCTACCGGCATTTTGTGGAGAAAAGGGAGCGGAAATCGGGCGGGCAGACGGTATCCGGGAGGGGGAACCGCGCAGGGGTGCGCCGGCCCAACCCGTTGCTCCAGTTCATGCAACTTCTGGGCCGCTACCTGCTCTGCAAGGCCAGGGACCGGGGTGCGATGGCGATCTTGCTGCTCCAAGCCCCGCTCATCGCCTTGCTCTTGGGGTGGACCTTCCTGGGGCAGGGGCTGAACGCCCCGTTGTTCATGCTGGTGTTTGTCTCGCTTTGGTTCGGGGTGAACAACTCGGCGAGGGAACTGGTGGGGGAGCGGTCAATCTACCGGCGGGAACTTCGCAGCGGTTTGTCCCCAGGTGCGTACTTTGCCTCGAAGTTCGCGGGGCAGGCGTTGTTCACCCTCGCCCAATGCGTGTTGCTGCTAGGGGTGAGTTTCCCCTTGCTGGGGCTGGAATGCTTCTTCCCCTTGCTCCTGCTGCTGTGCTGGCTTTGTTCCCTGGCGGGGATCAGCATCGGCTTGTTGGTGAGCGCGTACTCCAAGAGCGAGGTCTCGGCCATCGTGATGGTGCCCTTGATCCTGATCCCGTTCATCCTTTTCGGCGGGTTGCTGAAGACCTACGACGACATGGACCCGTTATCCCGTGCGGCCAGCTCCTTGGTCCCCGCAAGGTGGGGTTACGAAGCGGCGGTCCAGGTCGAGAATTTGTCCCGCGATTACGAACTGCCCATGATGGGTGCCAAGGATTCTGAGGATGAAGGGGAGGACCCCAGGGAGTTCGTGCCCTTCTTCCCCGAGGAGGACTTGAAGGACGGGAACCAGAAGGACTCCTACCGCTGGGGGCTGTTGCAAAGGGGGGCAATCTTGCTCCTGCTCTTTGTCTGGTTCCCGGCACTGGCTTCCTTCCTGCGGCTCAAGCAATCCTGAGGGCTGGCAGGCGTTCCTGTTATGCCTGGAGCGGCGATATCGCCGACGTGGCGCATGGTCTCGGACTCGCCGCTTTCCGTTTGGAAAGATATCCAAATGATCGCGAAGTTGGAACCTCAAAGAAACGGGAGGCCACCCTGGATGTCCGGATCGTGGGGATCGACAAAAGCTTCACCGATTGGGATCCGGTCAAGGTGGAGTTGGGAAAGTAGAAGCGGCATCTTGCCGCTTCTACAGATTGGAACTATCCCCAGAATTGTGTCATTGGTCGGCTTATCCTAGGGGTTGTCCTGTGAGGATCCGCCAGCAGAGCAGTTGCATGCGGGGGATGTGGAAAGGGCCTTTCCACATGTTGCCCTTGAGGGTGGAACTGATGCGGCCGTCACGGTGGAGGTAGCCGAACCATTCGCCGTGTTGTGGGTCGGGGAAGCGTTGGTGCGCCCAGTCGTGGGCTTGCCGGTGCCAGTCCGCATATTTGGGGTCGCCGGTGAGGTCGTAGGCCAGGAGGGTGGCGATGATGGTTTCGTTTTGGGGCCACCAGAATTTCATGTCATGCCAGTAATCCTGGACGGGGTGGCCGTTGACATCGACGAAGTAAAGGATGCCGCCGTGTTCCTTGTCCCATCCACGTTCCCACATCCAGTCGAGCATCTGGCAACCGGTCCGGACCAGGCTTTCGTCCTGGCGGAGTTTGCCTTCCAGCATGATGAACCATGCCCCTTCGATGGCGTGGCCGGGGTTGAGGGTGCGGCCATCGAAATGGTTGATCATTCCGCCATCCGGGGCGACGGTTTCCATGACGCACCGGATGTCCTCCTTGAGGTGGAAGTTTTGGATGTCCGCGATGCTGCGGTCAATCCACTCCGTGGCACCTTCCAGAGCGATCGATCCCCGGAGTTCCTGGGCGGTCGCGATAGTGATCATGGGGAAGCCGATGCCCCGGGTTGGCCGTGTGCCGGTGAACTTGGGTTGGACGCCCTTGGGGTCGAGGTTGTGTCTGGTGAACGCATGGAATGCTTTGGCTGCTTTTTCGGCGTACCGGCTGTCACCTGTGGCTTTGGCGAGTTCCCCGTAGGCGATGGCGGCGAAACTTTCGGAGTAGGCGTAGCGGCGTTTGCGGATGGGCCGGCCATCGCGGGTGAGGTGGAACCACATCCGGCCGTCCTCCGGGTCGTAGCAATGGCGGTCGAGGAAGGTTGCCCCGAGCTTGGCAAATCCGAGCCATTCTTCGCGAGGTTCGACGTTGTTGTACAGCTCCCCGAGGAGCCAGGTGAAGCGGCCTTGCTGCCAGGTGAATTTGTCCGTGTCGATGACGGTGCCCTCCCTGTCCAATGC
>JAYPDO010000254.1:0-3695 GCA_038125285.1 Opitutia bacterium | reverse complement strand
CTGGTGAACCCAACCGATATGGCGTCACGTCCCCAATGGAACCGGAACTGTTAACTGAGGCCGACTCGATTGGGGAAGCGTTTTCAATGGCAGAGGATGCACTGGTTGGCTTGAGGGAATCTAGGAAAGAATACTCCGCCCAGCTTAGGAACCTTGCTAGCGCCGCTTCGTGAATTAGCAAAAACTGGAGAAGCATCTAAGGAACCACTAAGGAACATCGAAAATGTGTTCTAATCCTTTAATTCAGTGCACTAAAAGGCTCAAAAATTCCTTAATCATGGATCAATCCTACAAGTCCACTGAACCTTGATTTTGCGTGTTCCTGTCAATAGGAATCTCTGGTTTTCTGAGAAGATAGAGTTGTGGATGACAGGCAGAATGCCTGTATCACTTTTAAGACCCAGGCAATCTTGCCTGTTCCTTTAGTTATCCGGAACTTCGTAGAGAAGAAGCTAAGGATTTTATTAGGCCGAGGGGAGGAAGCCTGTGCTATCCCCAAGCTTTTCGGCTTTCGCTCCGAAGCGTTCCAGCATGGTAAGGTAGAGGTTGGCCATGGGGGTGTTGTTGTCGACAGGCAGAACCAGGTGGCGTCCTTGTTGGAAACCTTGGTTTTTGCCTCCAGCCACAAGGACGGGTAGGTTGTTGTGGCGATGGCGGTTGGCATCGCTGATGCCACTGCCGTAGACGATGGCACAGTTATCCAGGAGGGTTCCCTCCCCTTCCTGGATGCTGGACATCCTTTGGAGGAAGCGGGCAAAATTTTGTATATAGAAAAGGTCGATCTTCTCGATGAGTTCGATTTTCCCTTGGTCATTTTGGTGGTGGGAGAGCCCGTGGTGCCCTTGGCCAACGCCGATGTCCTTGAAACTGCGGTTGCTGCCGTCATTGGCCTGGAGGAAGGTGCCGATGCGGGTGGTATCCGTCTGGAAGGCGAGGACGAGTAGGTCGAACATGATGTTGATGTGTTCGCGGTAGTCCCCAGGGATCCCGTCCGGTTTTTTGAAATCCGGGAATTGGCGGGCAAATTTCTTGGAACGCTCGATGCGCTGCTCGATGTCGCGGACGCTTCCAAGGTACTGGTCCAATTTTTGCCGGTCGGTATACCCAAGTTTGGCCGAGAGGGATTTGGTGTCCTCCATAACAAAATCAAGGAGGCTTTTGTCATATTCCGATGAAAGGGCTTTGCGTTTTTCCGCATCCGAACCCGGGGAGCCAAAGATGCGTTCGAAGGCGAGCTTGGGGTCGTGCTCCGGGGGCATGGGGACAGACTCCGATTTCCAGGCGAGATTGTATTGGTATGCACAACTGTACCCGGAATCGCACTGGCCGGCGCTTCGGGGCTTGTCACAGCCAAGCTCCAGGGAAGGGAGACGGGTGTGGTGGCCCAATTGTTGGGCGGCGACTTGGTCGACGGAGACCCCGAGCTTGATGTCCGCACCAGCTGTTTTGCGGGCCTGGCATCCGGTGAGGAAGGTGGCATTGGCCCGGGCATGGTCGCCGCCGCCGTCGCCGTTGGCGTTGGCCTTTTGGTGGGCCAGGCCGGTGATGACTTGGAAATGGCCTTTCAAACCTGCCAAAGGCTGGAGGGTTGGGGAAAGGCTGTAGTCCTTTCCTTCTCCTTCCGGTGTCCAGCTTGGCATGATCGCCCCGTTCGGGGTATAGATGAAAGCCATGCGCCTAGGCATATTGCTGGTGGCTGCGGAGGCTTGGCGGGGAGCCAAGGATTCAAGCCAAGGGAGGGCGAGGGTGGTACCGAATCCTCGTAAAAAAGTGCGGCGGGATGCAGACAGGGTCTTCATGGTTTTATAGAAATTGTGCGCTTCTTTATAGTGAGACGATGCGGTTTCTGGACAACCTAACCCTCCCAAACCACCAACTTATCATTCGGGAGATGGGGTTTCAAGAGTTCCATCAGATGGCCGGAGAGGGCTTTCCGTTCAATTTCAGGGTGCGTTATGGCACCGTCCTTCTTTTCCCAATCCCGGTAATACAAGTCGAGGGGAGGGCGGCGCTTACGGATGTTTTGGAAGTAAGCCGAGTTCATCCTGAACACTCCTAAATGTATATCCAAAATAGCGGCGGGGTCCACCTTGCTAAAAAGCGTATCAACAAAATTACCGTACGCCTTTTGCCAGTTGGGAATGGGGAGGATCGGGTCGATGCATATCCGAACCTTCCATCCAGCGGAAATCGCCCCGGTAAGCGACCGCAACCGTGCATCAAGGGACGGGGTTTTGTATTCGTACTTTTCAACGACTTCCTTTGGGGACAGGGACCACGCCAAGATGGTGGACGGTTCGGCGGGCAAATCCGAGATGGCATGAAAATTGGCACTCTTTGTCCGGAGTTCGATTTCGAGGCCGGTATTTTCCGAAGCGTAACGGATCCATTCCCTGGCGAATGGTGCGACGGACTCGAAAGCGAGCAAGTCGGTGTCGTAGGAAATGCAAAGGTAAAATGGACGGGCCGGATCCTTCCGGCTTTTTATGGCTGGCCTAGTGCTTGCGAAGTAATCACCAAGGTTTACAAAAAGGACTTGGTTCGCCGAATTGTACATGCCTTGGAGGTAGCAGTAGGCGCAGTCATAGGTACAGTTCAGGGCTTGGGCGACGTAGTGGAAATTAGGGTTCCAGTGGTTTTGTACGTAGTGGCTACCCGGGTAGACAAAATTGTCCTTCTTTTTTGCCAGGACCAGTTTTGGGGATTGTTTCTGGTTATGGAAATCCTGGGCGGGGCGGTTGAAGGCTTGTTTGTAATCCTCTATGGCGACGACCTTGGCTTTGGGGAACTTTGCCAGGACACGTTTTGCCATGGGATAATTCCTGGCTCCGTCTTCAACGTAGATATGGGAGTATTTAGGCTCCCAAGGCATGGCGCAGTTTTGAAAGGATGGCGTTACGTCCCGACTTTCCTGATGGGGCCATGGCGCTAAAATTTGTAATTACGTCTATTAGTGGTCGTCCAGGGTTGGCAAGCTTGAAATGGATGGCGGAGTTACGTAGCTGGATAGATTGGGTTTGGGTAAGGCCGAGGGCGGATCCTGCGGATTCCAGGGCTTGGCTTTCTTCTGGCGCCATGATGGGATCCGGTTGGTCTCCCGGGAGGGATGAGGCGTAATCCACAACGGCAGAGGCGCTCTTCCCCACCAATTCCTGGATGTTGGCTTTGGACGGGAAACGGCCGTCTAGGTAGTCCGATACCACTTTGATGAAATGGATTCGATCCGCGGTTAGGAACTGGGTGGCGGCCTGAAAGAGGCCGGAGGATTCCATATCATAGAGCGTGGGGTCATTGCCAGCGCGATTGATTTTGGGTAAGTCCACGGTGACCAGTGCGGTTTCAGGAAAGCATGAAGTGTAGAGCCTGTCTGGTATGAATACGCGCCCTGTCGCTCCCTCCGTAATTTTATTCACAAGACAGGCCGTACCTAATGGTAAAATCAGGTTTCCACATCCGCAAATGCCGACGTTAATGATATGGGCATAGGGTTCGTGGAGATCCTGTTGTAGCAACCTTGTCAAATTGATTGCAGCCTGGATCCTGCCAATACCAGTAATTAATAGCCTTGTTGTACCCCTTGCGTAGAGTCCTAGGTTTCCGGGAACCTGCATTTTTTTTAACCCTAGTAACCCAATAAATGGCCTTGCCTCTTCCATCAATGCTGTGACGAAGAGGCTTTTCATAAAGGTATGATA
>JAYPDO010000253.1:0-3756 GCA_038125285.1 Opitutia bacterium | reverse complement strand
CCCTGAAACATAGGAACCCTAGATGAAGGATAAAACCAAACGCACTCTCAAGCTGTTTGCCGGTGGTGCTTGGAAAGTCGCCTACGGTGACTTCATCACCTCCCTTATGGCTCTTTTCCTCGTGCTTTGGGTTCTTTCTATGCAGGTCGAGCAAACTTTTGCCACCACAGATTATTTCCAAAGTGCCTACCTTTTTGGCTACACTCCGAGTGATCCCATCATCCAACCGGAGACTCGCCCAGGAAGCATCGTCAACCAAATCATCGGTTACGAAGACAGCGTCCTTCCCAACGAAGAGGAATCGAGGGACACAATCCAATACAAAGTTTTGGAGCAGATGGCCATGCAGTATTACAAACTGCTGAATCTTGAAGAATACGACCCATCCGAACGGGTGAAAATAAAAATTGAGCAAGATGCCCTTCGCATCACCCTTTTTGACAACGACAACCACCCAGTCTTTACCGGCCAAAACGCAGAATTTACCGAATGGGGCCTCACCGTCCTTAAAAACATGTCCTGGCTCCTGACCCGTGAGTCCATCGCCGTGGACAACGAGCAAGTGAAGATACCCCCTATGCGCGTCCGCATCGATGCACACACTTTCCGCAACCCCGAGTCCGACACCGAGTTCCAAGCCACTAGCAACCAGGTCGGCTCGACTCGTGAAAAACTTGTTTGGTACGGCCTTCCCCAGTCCCAGGTCGAGCAGTTGATCAGTTGGGGTGCCTCTACCCCGGACAACGTTGACGAACCGGAAAGCCGCAGGAACCAACGCCTCGAAATCAGCATCGTTTTCGACAAGGACACCAAACTCCGCACCGACCTGATCGATTAAGATCCATGGAAAGCATACTTGCAGACATCCCCACTCACAAGGGGCCATCGGGTTTTAGCCCATACATTGACCCGGCTCAACCCATCGAGGAACCTCCCGAAGCAAAGGAAGAAACCCATGTCTTGGATAATGGACTTCCTGTCCAAGGTGCCGATTCGGAAGATTCCCATGACGAACCGCAAGAGGACTCTGCGGACTATTCGAAGGCAGTTGCAGCCGAAGAGGAACTTCCCGCTGTCGAGACCCAACCCTTGGCTCCGGCTCCAGAAGCCCATACAGAGGTCATTTACAACCAAGTCGAAGGCCCCAAGGTTGAAGTCGTTTCAGTCAAGGACGTTGTACAGAAAATCATCGTCCACCTTTCCCCGGATAATATCCTCGAGATCAACTGTGAGTACTAAACCGGGAAACTTTTATCCATCTCAGGGGAATGAATATGGAAGCGGCAAACTTTGTCTGCGTTTCCTTGGTTTCATTTCTAACCTACATTTCTTACCGTATTTTGAGTCCTTTCGTTTTGACTTTCCGCATGGACGATATCTCTGGCTCAAAATTGCATAGCTGGACATTTCCTCAAGGGGCTGAAGTTGCTAAGGGTGCAAAATCAGCTACAAGCTACCAATACCATTTTTAAAACTAATGGGGATCTCTGAAAACTTGGTATTGGCAGCCAGTCATAATCCGACTTTCATACTGGACAGGGCTAGTAGAGGATCAATCCTTTGAGAAGCAGCACTTCTGTAAATACTCCAGGAACCTTTTTCCGTCGCTAGGGACTTCCTCGGTTGATCCGGGGACTTTGTGGACGAAGGGTATGGCCGAGGTCAGGAAAATCCTCAGGTTAGCATAACCGGCGGCAGCCAGTAGCAAGCGGGGCAGGGGAGGCCAAGCCGTTTGTAACATGCCGCAGATGGAAAAAACTGCCAAGAGGCTGGAGAACAAGGGGCCGCCAGCCACTATCAATGCCAGGTTCCGGTTAGCAACGCCCTCGGTTGGGAATTCACAGGAGCCATGGTATGTCCCTCGAAGGCGGCAACTAAAAATAAGCCGTCCTACCCGGAATTCCTTTCCACCTTCCAGTGTGAGCCCCACCATTACTTCCCCTTTTGTAAACATTAGGGCAGGGATGGCGTGCCCGAGTTCATGGAGGAGGCTGAAGAATGGAGCCAACACCTTCAGCGACAGGTGGAAGATTATGAATGAAAGCAGGATGTTGGTCGGCTCCAGTGACATCCATGCATATCCACGAAACCTCCCACGGTTGTCCACCCTGAAAAAATGCTCCTAAGCCGTGCCAATGCTTTGAAAATGGCGTGGAATATTTTTCCCGTCCCAAGATTTCTCCCTTTGCTGGAGCGGGTTTGGGAGTTTTATCCAAGATTGGCACGCGTTGTGCTAGGTGGTTGTCACTATGAATATCTCAGTCTACCAAAACGCTAGTGCCCTCCGAACAGTCGAACAGTGGCAGGACATCTCCTCCCATAACCTTGCGACCAGCGATGTAGCTGGCTTCAAAAAGACCGAAAGTGCGGTGAACTCCGTGAAGGCCGGGCACTTGCCAAAGGAGACTCTCAGTGAATTTGAACGCGGGCTCCGGGCCCAGTATCCTCTCCTGGATGGTGAGTTTGCGATGAGCCAAGGGGAACTGCGCCAAACCGCCAACCCTTATGATTTGGCAATTGAGGGCGAGGGTTTCTTTGAAGTCCAGGGGGAAAATGGCGAAATGCTCTATACACGTAACGGGCACTTCCGGATGAACTCAGAATCCGTTCTGGTTTCCAGCACCGGCAAGGAAGTCCAGGGCGAGAACGGCCGTATCCAAGTACTTCCTGCCATGGGTGACCTCATTATTAATAAGCGCGGGGAGATTACCCAGGAGCGTGCCCCGAACACTATCGTCGCCAGGTTAAAGGTCGTGAATTTCGACGACCCGCAGAAGTTGGGCCGTATGCCCGGCGGTTTCCGCTCCGCAGGGCAGCAGCCCAAGCAAATGACGAACCCGACCGTCCTCCAGAACTTTGTCGAGAACAGCAACGTGAACCCCCTCCAGGAAATGGTCAATATGATCACCCTTTCCCGTATACACGAGGCCAACCACAAGATGATCCAGCAATACGACAATATTTTTGGTAAGGCGATCTCTTCCCTTGGCCAACTTAGCTAACCCTCCGGACAGAACAGACTTTAACCCCACAGGATAGATACCTATGAACCTCGCACTCTACTCAGGAGCAACTGGCATGGAGGCCCAGCAACTCAGCCTCAATGTCATTTCCAACAACATCGCCAACGTCAACACCGCCGGCTACAAGCAAAACAAGATCGAATTCCAGGATCTGCTCTACCAAAACCCCCGTCCTGTCGGCGGGGAAACCGGAGCCGGCAACACTGTGCCGGTAGGTATTGAACTCGGGAACGGCACAAAGGTTGTGGCCACCGGAAAAGTTTTCAGCCAGGGCAATTTGAAGAACACTGAGCACGAGTTCGATTTTGCAGTCGATGGGGTCGGCTTCTTTGAGATCGAGCGCCCGGACGGCACTTCTGCTTACACCCGTGACGGTGCGTTCAAACGTGGCCCTAACGGCGAAGTGACGACCAGCGACGGATTGCCTGTCCTCAACGGGCCGAACAATTTGCCCCCTGACGGGATCGGGATCTTTGTCGACCCGTCCGGAACGGTGAATGTCCAGCTTGGTGACGGCACGATCCAGCAGGCCGGACAGTTCCAGTTGATCCGCTTCAACAACCCCGCCGGACTCAAGAGCATGGGTGGCAACCTCTTCATCGAGACACCAGCCAGCGGCCCCCCGGAAGCCGGTCAGCCTAACGAAAACGGCTTCGGCAGCATCAAGCAAGGCTACCTAGAAATGTCCAACGTAAATGTCGTGGAAGAAATGGTTAACATGATCGTAGCCCAA
>JAYPDO010000252.1:0-3788 GCA_038125285.1 Opitutia bacterium | reverse complement strand
GTTCTGGCCTACTTCCAACGATTCCCTCCGGGGAAAAGCATTGACAGGCTTTTGGTGATGCGGGACAACGCCCTGCCAAATCCACTGGGGCACCCCACGGGGCAGCCCTGGGGGATTCGGATTGAGACGTGTGGCTGGGCCACCTTCCCCCTTTTTCTGAATAACCATGAGCAACATTATTCCCCCTGAAATCATCAACGACGAGTTTTCTGAATGGATCACCAAGATCTGTGCCCAGGATGATGTCGGCACGATCTTGGAAATCGGGGCCTCTTCGGGGGATGGCAGTACCCAGCAAATTTTGAAAGGGATCCGCCAAAGCGGGACGCCCAAGCAGTTGTACAGCGTCGAAATCATCAAAGACCGTTTCCATGCGTTGGAGAAAAACCTCTCTGGTATCGACTTCTCACACGCTTACCGGGGATCCACCGTAACGTTAGACGAGCATCCTACCTTGGACGCGATTTCCGACTTCTTTGCAGCCCATCCATCCCATTCCAGGGTGTTCAAGTGTGAACAATTCCTGGGCTGGGCTAGGGAGGGGTTCGATATCCTGGCAACCACGAAAAGCGAGGGACTCTCCCACGACATCATCAACGTCATCCGCAAGGAGCACGGCATAGACTCGTTCGATGTCGCCCTGATCGACGGGTCGGAGTTTACCGGCCTGGTCGAGTTGAAAAAGGTTTACGGTGCCAAATACCTGCTACTGGACGACATTTGCACCTACAAAAACGCGGAGTCCCACTACAACCTCCTCGAAGACCCGAACTACGAGCAACTGCACTGCAACCGCCACTTACGCAACGGGTTCTCCGTTTTCAAACGCAAGGAGGGGCACGACTTTGCGTCCAACACGCTCCCTGTCCACTTTTTCACCATCGTCGTCAACGGGATGCCTTTTATCCAGCATCACCTGGAGTCCTTCCGGAAGCTCTCGTTCGACTGGCACTGGCACATCGTCGAAGGGATCGCCGAACTGGTTCACGACACCGCCTGGGGAAAAAGGAATGGCGGCTCCATCCCGGAGAACCTCCATGACAAAGGGCTCAGCGTCGACGGGACGACTGCCTACATTGACGAAATCCAACGGAAGTATCCCAACAACATCACCGTCTACCGCAAGGGTGGCGGCCAGTTTTGGGACGGGAAACTGGAAATGGTCAACGCTCCTCTGGCAAACCTTCCTGACCAAGCCATCCTCTGGCAGTTGGATTCGGATGAAATCTGGACAACCCAACAGATCCATGGCCTTTCCAACTTGTTCGCCAAAGATCCCTCCCGGACGGCCGCCATGTTCTGGTGCCATTATTTCGTCGGGCCGGAACTCGTGATCAGCACCCGCAATTGCTACGCCCAGAACCCAGCCCAAGAGTGGCTGAGGGCTTGGAAGTACAAGAAAGGTATGGGATGGGCAGCCCACGAACCTCCCGTTCTTTGCATCCAGAACGATAAAGGGGAAGTGGTCAATGTGGCGTCCATCAAACCCTTCCTCCATGCAGAAACCGAGCAAGCCGGCCTCGTTTTCCAGCACTTTGCGTACACGACCGAAGCCCAACTCCATTTCAAAGAGGATTACTACGGCTACAAAGGCGCACTTGGTCAATGGAAAGCGCTCAACAGCGCCCCGAGTTTCCCGATCAAGCTCCGCGACTATTTCGGATGGGTTCAGGATGGCACGGAAGTAAACCGATGTTCTTCCCTGGGTATCCGTCCCCTTGTCCCTGCCTCCGAATTGGTGGACTCCGCCCCTAAAAACTTCACCGTCGCGTTTGACGCGGTCTTCTTCCAATACTACCAAACCGGGATTGCCCGGCTCTGGAGGAGCATCATCCAGGAGTGGGTCAAATCCGGTTTCATTGAAAACGTCTGCATCCTGGATCGCAACGGAACTGCCCCCAAAATCCAGGGTGCCCACTATAAGCGTGTCCCGCCCCATAACTACGCCAACCTGCAGGAGGACCGGGGTATCCTGGAATCGGCCTGCCGGGAAATCGGTGCCAAGGTCTTCATCTCCAGCTACTATAGCTACCCCTCCCAGACCCCGTCTGTCCTCCTCCTCTATGATATGATCCCCGAGGTCTTCAAATGGGAGAAGGTTCCCATGTGGCAGGAGAAAACTTCGGCGATCAACAATGCGGAATCCCTCCTTGCGATATCCAAGAATACCGCAAGGGACCTCAATAAGTTCCATCCTGGTTGCCCTGTGGCTAATATCGGGGTTGCCTATTGCGCCACAACCGAGGTGTTCAAGCCTGCCAATGTTGTCGACCTCGAAGAATTCAAACTCAAGTACGGGATCAATCGTCCCTATTTCCTCTTAGTCGGATCCTCCACTTCCTACAAAAACGCCCAGCTCTTTTTCCAGGCATTTTCCCAGCTGGAGAATAGCAAGGATTTCGATATCGTCAGGACCGGATCTGCCCCTTTTGAGGAGGAGCTGCGCAAGTTCTGTAAAGGTTCCGCCGTCAATTCCTACAAGTTTTCAGACGAAGATCTCGCCCTGGCCTATGCCGGAGCGGTAGCCCTCGTTTACCCTTCCTATTACGAAGGCTTCGGCATGCCCCCGCTAGAAGCCATGGCCTGCGGTTGCCCGGTCATTACATGCAGCAATTCGTCCCTTCCCGAAGTATGCGGTGATGCGGCAATCTATGTTTCCCCTGACAAGCCGGAGGAATTAGTGGCTGCGCTCAAGGCTGTCCAAGAGCCGGCTACCCGGTCCAAACTAGTTCGGGATGGGTTGGCGCGTCCAAAAGAATTCTCATGGGAGAGGTCTGCCAAAATCATTGCGAACAGGCTCATGTCTGTAGTTGAAGAGGCGGATTCGGTACCAGTTGTCCCGCAATCGATCAACCTTCCGGGGCTCACTCCGTCCAAGCCCAAGAAGCTGGATGAAGACGGGATCCGGGAACTTCGCGGCATCATCTCTGACGACCTGGCGGACGCTTCCTATGAAGAGGTTCTCTTGCGCCTTGAGTCCGAGCCATGCTACAACCAACTTGCCGCCGATGATTCACACTCCATCGCTTGGAATGACAAGGAACGGGACTTTTTCATCGGCATCCTGGACAGGACGCGCAACACTGCACAAGATGAAGCCCGGGACTTCCTCCTTGCAGCAATGTACCTTCCCATCCACTTGTTACCCTTCCAGCCCAACTTGGAGTATATCCCCGACTCGTTGCTCAGCCACCTTTTGAGGAAAATGCTGGAGTATCTATCCGGCTACATCCTCACCCAAGACATGGAACAGAAGGCGCTCACCTTGGTCAATTCTTTCGACTACCTATCCCGGCGCATTGCCATCGACCCGCACGGGGAGGTTACCAACGAAATGGCGAACGCATCCCTCTATTCGGGCATACCTACCCCCGCATTGAATCAAGCCGGCCGTGGTCTCCGTCCCTTCATGGAGAGACGGGAAGCGGTCTATCGCCACGTCCTCGGTAGAAATTTGAGGGAGATTACTACTGTTCCCCCCGAAGGGAAGGATCCCAGGATCGCAATTTTCTGCAGCCATGTCGGCCAAGGTGAAGCGACCCCATACGCCCTTACTCTTCTCGAAATGCTTGTCGGCGCTGGGTACCATTGCGACTTCATCTGCGACTCCAGTTCTTCCATTGAGATTCAGAAAAAGGCAGAAAAACTGGCCACGAAAAACATCCTTCTGGCCAAAGGTATCCAGGACGCCAGCCAGCAAATCGCAAGGATGGGGCTCGACATGTTGATCTACACTGACCCAATGTACGATCCCAACAGCCCGACCTATCTCCTTGCCATGCAAAGGC
>JAYPDO010000251.1:0-3839 GCA_038125285.1 Opitutia bacterium | reverse complement strand
GACTCCCATCATGCCCACTCCCACATCAAAGCCCTTTGCCTGGATTGCCGGGTTGCTATGCTGCTCTTTTCTGCCGCAAGCCAACGCCTTGGATTTCCATTGCATGGCATTCCGGGGGAATTACTCCGGGCTCCATTTCCAAGCTGGGCAGGATTCGGACCAACCTGTTGAGATCAATGAATACGGGCTCTCCTTGAAATACAGCTACAACGGCCCATCCCCATTGGTCTTCTTCAACAGGTCCGTTGACCAGGAGGGGAATGTCACCCGGACACCCGTCGCCCAGCTCCCTTTTGACCCCCGTTACCCAAAACTTCTGCTCATTTTTTACCCCAACCCATCCGCACAGGGAACCCTCAACATTTACCCGATCCCGAGCGACGACAACTCCATGCCCCCGGGTTCCTTCCGGGTCCAAAACCAAACCAAGTTGAATGTCGCCATGTTGCTCAACGGCCAGACCTACCAATTCGCATCCGGGCAATACCAAGTCGTCTCCCCTCCCCCGGCAGAAAGGCGCACCCTGGAAGTCGAAGTAGTCAACGAGACCAAAAGCGCGGGCAAAGAGGATGACACCCCTCCCGAGACTGAGAAAATTGAAGTGGCAGGGAGCATCCCCGTCCAATTCGCCTACCAGAACGAGGAAAAGCAATGGGAGACCTTTTTCAAAAAGAAGTGGCTGTCGAGGGGGGACATCCGCACTTTTGTATTCGTCTATAACATCGACGGCGTACTCCAGCTAAAGAACTTTGTCGAAATCATTGGCAAATAAGACAAACAGGCCATGGTACCCCGCATCCCCCTGTTTGCCCTCGCCCCAATCACCTCCTTGGTCTGGATAACAACCCTGGCCTCATCCCCCAGGCCGAATATCCTATGGATCACCTGTGAGGACATGAGTCCGACGCTAGGATGTTATGGCGACAAGTTCGCCGACACCCCGAACCTCGACAAATTCGCATCCCAGAGCATCCGCTACACCCATGCCTTCGCGACGAACCCCGTCTGCTCCCCCAGCCGCTCCTGCCTCATTACCGGGGTCTATGCAAATACGTTGGGGACGCAGCACCTCCGGGCAGACTTCCCCATCCCACGTTACATCAAAGGCTGGCCTTCCCTCCTTCGTGATGCCGGGTACTACACCACCAACAATGTAAAAACCGATTATAACACAGGCTCCGAAAGTAGGCTCATACAAGAGTCCTGGGATGAGAGCAGCCCCAAGGCGCATTGGAGGAACAGGAAGGGCAAGGATAAGGACAAGCCCTTCTTCTGCATTTTCAACGACATGACCACCCACCAATCCCGTAGCATGGTCTGGCTCTACGGGGAGTTCCGCAAAGAGGTGCAATCGAGGCTTGGTGAATGTGAAATCCATGATCCGGCCAAAGTACCGGTTCCCCCTTACTACCCGGACACCCATGTCGTACGCAAAACCCTTGCTAGGTTCTACGATTGCGTGTCCGTGATGGATAAAAACACTGGGAAGCTCCTGGAGGACCTGGAAAAGGACGGTTTGGCGGAAGACACTATCGTGTTCTTCTACTCCGACCATGGTTCCGGGCTTCCCCGTCACAAACGCCTCACCCTGGATAGCGGGCTTCATATACCCCTGCTTGTCCGATTCCCACAAAAATTTCGCAACTTTGCTCCAGCAAACCCTGGGGAATCGACGGACAGATTGGTCAGTTTCATCGACTTCCCTCCCACGGTCTTGGACCTTCTCGGATTGGAAATCCCTGGCTATATGCAGGGCACGCCATTCCTCGGGGCAAAACCGCCCGAGGGGAAAACCTACGTCTTCGGCGCAAGGGACCGTGTTGACGAAGCCTATGACCTCACCCGTTCCGTCCGGGACAAGCAGTTCCTCTATGTCCGAAACTACTGGCCCCACATTTCTGCCAACCAGCCCAGTTATTATTCGGACCTGGGGGAAATCAGGGGCGAGATCACCCGGCTTGCAAAAGAAGAAAACCTGGATGCTACTCAACTCTCCTACGCAGGCCCGACTCGCCCCAGGGAAGCCCTTTTCGACACCCTGGCCGATCCTCTCAACTTGGAAAATCTGGCTGGAAAACCGGAATATGCCCAAACCAAAGCCAGATTGTCCAAAGCCTTGGCAGCCCATCTGGTTGAAACCCGTGACCTCGGCTTTTACCCCGAAGAATGGATTTGGGAAAATGTCCGTGCAAAGGGAACTAACCCATATGAATTTGCCAAAACCCTCCCGCAAGCCCCCTCGCCCGACTTGTTAAAGATTTTGGATTCCGAACTCACCATGGACGAAAAACTGGGGCTCCTAGGAAATGATGACCCCGTGCTCCAGTACTGGGGATTGAAACTGCTCGGAGGGTCGGACCTTTGTGAATCCTGTTTTGACGACCTCAGGTACACAATGGATCAACGGCATCCCTCTTATGTCCGTACCGAAGCGGCAGCCATCCTGGCCAGGCATGGACAAAAGGATGGCTTAGATCTCCTGGTACAAACACTCGGTGGCACAGATCCGGACATCGTCCTCCGGGCAGCCCGGGCATTGGAACTTCTTGGTGAAACTGCGTGTCCCGCCATACCTGCCATGCACAAAGCACATACAAGATGGAAATCCCCAGGGAACAAAGGCTCCATCCCCTTGTTTATCTGGTTTTCAATGGAGGCGGCCCTGGTTAATTTGGGCGAATCCGTACCCAACCCGGGTTTGTGAGGATCTTACCGGCCCCGCAAGGAGGTCGCCCCTTTCTTCGTCCCCGGGACGGGGGTTGGAATATCGGGAGTTTCGACTGGCTCGGCTTTGGCACCTCCTAATTCCCGCATGACCATATTCCGGACTTCGGACGCGGTCATCCATGTGGCAATACCCAGGGGGACAGATTGTTCGATTTCCCCCGGGCGCATACTGACAACGCGGTTTTCCAGGCTGACATCAATCTTTGACGCCCCGTTGATCCATACCTTGATCCTTTCCTCTGAGACCTGGAGTTTTACCTTATACCACTTTTGGTCTTCAAACACATACACATCCCCAGTTTCATTCTCGGAAGCATCCAAGTTATCCAGGCTTGAAATCCCTACCAATGCCCCCCCCCAACCTCCAAGGATCAAGGTGGCATGTTTCCCCTTCGCGGGAAAAGTCAGGCCGCAAAAAAAGTCGTTCCCTTGGACACGCCTGGCCTCGAACTCGATTACATATTCCCCTTTGGGTAACTCTCCCGTCCAGGTCACGCCAGAAAGCTCGACCCCCATCCCGATCTTCAGCACCCCATTTTCAACGGAAATGTTTTCCGCTCCTGCAAAATCAGTCAGCTTCCATTTTCCCAAGGAATCCCCCTCTATCATGGTCACCCCGGACGACTTTTCCTTATCATTTTTGCCTCCGCATGAAGGGCAATCAAGGGACACACAGGAAACCAAACCCAAACACAGGGCACCCCAAAGGAATATATACTTGCAATCAAACATGATAGGGGATCGTAGCTATAGCAGGGGAAACACGTCCAGACAAATATCCCCACCGATACCCGGATTACCTAAAAACACACATTATCCGTATCCATACAGTTACCTTGAGGAAGTGCCGAATATGAATTTTCCTACACACTCGGGGTTGTCAGGGTATATTTAAAAAAAGGCCAAACTTTGCATACGCCTTGGTTGATTACAGGCTGCCGGATGGTAAAGGGAAATAAATCCTAGTGTACTGTATGATAAATTCATTGAATAATTATCGCCTTTAATTCCCCGGACTATTGCTGATGATGAGGTGGAAGAAGTTGTCTGCCTTACTCTGGAGGAGAAACCAGCGGGCAAAACCCATTGGTCAACCCGGTCCATGGCACAAA
>JAYPDO010000250.1:0-3935 GCA_038125285.1 Opitutia bacterium | reverse complement strand
GAAAAGCCCGCATCTGGACGAGATCGGTAGAGAATTATGTCATCACTCCAAAGGATACTTCTCCGCCCACAAAAAAAGGACGAAGAAATATACCTGGAAATTGTTGGTTTTTGAGGCAATTCAGCTTTTCTTGTACGCTCGGTCATAAGCGGCGATGATGTCATGGCGGCGAAGTACGCCTTCGACTTCCCTCGGATTTTCCCTGCTCACAAAAGGGATCCGGCCAACTTCAGTGCCTCCGATTTGGAGGAGAGCCTCGCGGACACTCTGGTCAGCATAAGCCGTGACCAAGTGGCGTGTCGCGATATCGGCAGCAGTCATATCCGCTTTACCTTCGAGGAAGGCGGACTCCACGTCCGTGACCGTGACCATCCCTTCCAACCCCCCTTCTTCGTCGAAGACAAGGAGTCCCCGCTGGCCAGTGGATTTGAAGACATCTTCCAACCCGGTCAAAGACGTATTGCCAGGTACGCCCTTAAAACCCTTGGTCATCACATCCCGTACCAATACGGACTCCAGTGCGTCAAAGGACTTCTCGCTGGGAGGCTCGACCCCTTTGCGGCGCATCTTTTTGGAGTAGATGCTCTCCTTATAAATCATTTGGGAAACAATCATGCTGACCACGACGCAGGTCATCAGGGGCAGGATGATGTCGTAGTTGCGGGTCAGTTCAAAGAGGATGACGACAGCCGTGACCGGCGCACGGGCGGTAGAAGAGAAGGTCGACGCCATCCCTACGATGGCATAGGCGCCGACCGGGCCCGCGACTTCGGGGAAAAAGTGGTTCGCAATCCCCCCGAAGGCAGCACCGGTCATGCCACCCAGGAACAAGGAGGGGGCGAAGACACCACCGCTACCGCCGCTACCGATGGTGATGGAGGTGGCGAGGATCTTTAGCACTAAAAGGGTAAGAGCCGCCGCCACCAACATCTCCCCGTGTGCGGCGCGTTCCAACGCCTCGTAGCCCACGCCGAAAAGATCCGTTGAATACAAGCCGAGCATCCCGACGATCAATCCCCCTACAACGGGTTTGAACCACTCCGGGAGGCGGATCTTGTCCCATGTGTCTTCAAACCAGTACAACACTAGGATAAAACAGACACCGACGATCCCGGTGCAAATACCAAGCACCCCGAACAAAGGTATGGCCATGGGGTTTTCCAAACCGTACTCGGGGACAGCCAGGTTCGCGATGTCGGGGAAAAATGCGTGGGAAACCACCGCAGAAACCACGGAACTGACCACTACCATACTGAAATACCTTCCCCCGAAGCTTCCCAGGATGACTTCCAGGGCGAAGAAGACACCGGCGATCGGGGCGTTGAAGGTGGCAGAAATCCCGCCTGCTGCACCGCAGGCGACAAGGGTACAGATCCAGTTGTCCGGCAGCTTCAAGCGTTGCCCGATTGTCGAACCGAAGGTGGCCCCGATTTGCACGATCGGGCCTTCCCGGCCTACGGATCCGCCGGTACCAATCGTGATGGCCGAGGCAAGGATCTTGACCAAGGCCACACGGGGACGGATTCGCCCGCCGTTTTTTGCGACGGCGATCATCACTTCCGGAACCCCATGGCCCTTGGCCTCTCTGGCGAAGAAATAGATCAAAGGCCCGACGATCAGCCCCCCAAGCGCGGGAATAAGGATGATGTAGTATTTCCCGAGGAAGGAAAACACCTCTTTCCCATGCCCAAAACCAATCGTCTCAATCCAGCCAATCAAGGACCGGAATAATACGGCGCCTAAACCAGCGATAACCCCACAAAGATGGCAATCCCCATGCCACGCATCACGTCACGGTCATGTTGGGGACTGTATGCGGGCAGCAAATATTGGACAAACCTTGCTGTAAGGTCCTTCATTTACGGGGATATGAGGGGAGAATGCCCAGGAAAAACCGGCGCATGGGGGGGCGTTGTCTATGGAATGACACTCCAGGGTCAAGGTATGACTGGGAGAAGTTTTTTCCCTTCCTTGTCCTGGGGATAAGCTGCGTGATGTTCCTCCAACTGGCGGGCGAGGCCTTCCATCATTGACAAGAGCCGATCAGGCTTTTTAGAGGCCAAATTTTCGTTCTCAAACGGGTCGTCGGCCAGGTTAAAGAGTTCGTAACGGGCACCACCGGACTGAATCTTCCCACCTAGCGGGGGGGAATCCGGGAAGTTGTGGTAAATGACCTTCCAGTCCCCTTCCCTCAGCACGGTAAAGTAGTTGCTGCGGTGAGGCCCGTGGGGGTAGTGCATGAGGAAGGATTCGGGCCGGGTACAGTCTGGTTTGCCAAGGAGGAGCGAGCCAAGGGGGCGACCGTCAACTTTGTGGCCTTCGGGGTTTTGGGCCCGGGTAAAGTCGAGCAAGGTGGGGAAAATGTCCATGACGGAGGCGACTTGCCCCTGGATGGCACCCTGGGGTATAGGGAGGCGTTTTTGGTTGGGGTACGATGCATCGGGTTTTGCCCAAGAAGCAATGAAAGGCACACGCATGCCGCCTTCGTAGTGGGCACCTTTTTTTCCCCGGAGAGGAGCCGCACAGGCGATGTCATGCTGATGGCCAAGCGGGGCGTCGGAGCCATTGTCCCCAAGGAAGAAGACGAGCGTGTTTTCCGCGATACCAAGTTTTTCAAAATGGTCGAGCATGTCGCCAAGAGACTTGTCCATGCCTTCGATGAGGGTGGCGAAGGCTTGTGCGGGGGCGGGTTTGCCGGAGTCTTTGTAGTGATCCGCGAACCTGGGGTCAGAATGGAAGGGCGCGTGGACGGCGTAATGGGCGAAGTAGAGGTAGAAGGGATGGCCGCTTTTTACCACTTCGGAGACACGCGCCTTGGCCTCGATGGTCAGTGCTTCGGTCAGAAAGGTTTTGGTGCCGTGGTATTTTTCGAGGTGAGGGACGGCGTGGTGTGAACGTTTGGTACTTTTCCCATAGTTGTCCTCCCCATAATAACTACCTGGAGCACCGAAAGCGGCCCCGGCAACATTGATGTCGAACCCGAGGTTCAGTGGCTCGGCGCCGTCATGGCCATCCGACCCGAAGTGCCCTTTACCGACATGGATGGTCGTGTAGCCATGTTTGTGAAGGACACCGGGAAGCGTGGGATCCCCTTTCTTGAGCCCGGCCCAATTCCAGTCCCGCGGTCCGAAGGTGCCCCCATTGTCCTTGGAAGGGTTGATCCAATTGGTGGCCCTGTGGCGGGCAGCGTTTTGCCCGGTCATGATGGAGATCCTCGTAGGGGAACAGACGCTCATCGCATAAAACTGGTTGAAGCGGATGCCCTGTTTGGCAAGGCGCTCCATGCCGGGGGTTCGGTAATACTCATTGAGCGGGTACTTCTTCGGCCGGCCCATGGAGTCGGTGAGGAAGGGTACAGAGGTATCCATCACTCCCATGTCGTCGACCAGGAAGACCATGATGTTGGGCTTGTCCATAGCAGACACGGCAAGGATGAGGAAGGGGAAAAGGAGGGCGGGGGTTTTCATCATGTGCAGGATTGAGTTGGCCCCGGAAGGGGTATGGTTGAGCATTTCCGAAATGACGGAATGGGAGGAAATGTTGGTAAATCAAATCCTGGCCAGGGGTGTCAAGGATCCCAAGATTTCGGCCGCAATGCGTGAGGTGCCCAGGCATGATTTCACAGTGAAGCCCGAAAGCGCGTCCTAAGGGGAGCAGGCCATGGCGATCGGGCATTGCCATACCATCAGCCGGCGCTACATCGTGGCATTGATGACAAGGTTACTGCGGCTGGAAGGTGGGGAAAAGATCCTGGAAATCGAAACAGGCCTTGGCTACCAGACCGGGTGTTAAGCAAATTTACTTCCGAAATATACACCACGGAAATTATCCCCGAGCTCCACCAAAAAGCTTTGGAACGCTTGCGCCCCTAGCCCGCATTTCTCAGGCAATTTCGTCGCGAGACGCAGCGAACGGCTCCTGGACAAGTCCTGGGA
>JAYPDO010000249.1:0-4102 GCA_038125285.1 Opitutia bacterium | reverse complement strand
AATACTTCCCAGTTGACCCGTTCCGTCTTGGTCAACCGTGGCACGATAGCCTATATCAATCCCAACAACAGCGTCACCGACGACGCCATTATCGGGGCTATCGCCAACCTGGACTTTACCGTCCTGGAATTGGATGCCCGTGATATCCGTGGCGGCCCAGACAAATATCCCACCGAACTGGATAATGCTAGGTTGATCGTTTTCAGCCCGCGTGCCTACACCGGGGATTATATTAACAATAAAGCAAAATGGGACGCGCTGGCTACCCCGCTGATGATCACCAATGGTGGGTTCTCCTCTGACAATGTCTGGAAATGGATCAATAACACCAGCTTTTCCGGGGTACCCGGGGATGTCCTTGTCGAAGTGCCGGACGATTTGATCTTCAGCAATTCCGGCCTTTCCAAAGGGGACCAGATCCGGATCACCCAATCGAGCGATACCGTCTACATACCCCGTATTGAAAATAACCCTTCTAACGGGGTGATCATTGCCAAGAGATTCAGTACTTTTCCCTTCCAGGAGTATTTGTATATCATGCGCTGGTCAGCTGGTACTCCCTTCTATGGAAGCCAACCCGCTCCGGCAGGGGAGAGGCTCATGTTTCCTATGCCTGGGAATGGCTTTGCAGGCCTGACCAATACCGGTATCCAGTTCTTCATCAATGCAGTCGAGTCCATGGTCCCTCAATTGGACGGCACGCCTCCGGTCCTTACCCTTGTCGGCGTTTCCCCGACCACCGTGCTGAAGGACTCCACATTTGTGGATCCTGGCGCCTTCGCCATCGACGAGACGGACGGTGACCTCACTTCCTCCATCAAGGTCACCGGATCTGTGGACACTTCCACCCTTGGCGACTACACGTTGACCTATACAGTGGAAGACTTGTCCACCAACTCCACCACCGTGACCAGGGTGGTCAGGGTCGTCACTGGTGCTGACACCACAGTCCCCGTCATTACCCTCCTTGGGGATTCCAAGGTCGTGCTGGAGACGAACCAACCCTATGTCGAACGAGGGGTACGCGCCGGGGATGACCGTGACGGCGACCTGACAAACGAGGTCTTGCTCGTCAGTTCCTTGCCAAAGTCCGGTTTGGTTTTCCACCTTGATGCCGCCTCTCTTTCTGCCCTGTCTGATGGCGAGGCCCTTACAACGTGGAAAGATATCTCGTCCAACGCCTACGATTTCACCGCGTCGGGAACCGCCCCTGTATTTGCAACTGCAGCTTCCCATGACCGTCCGGCTGTCAGGTTTGCTGGTAATGGTACAGTGGCCAGAAGTGGAGATCCAGGCCTTTCCGGTCAACCTGCGGTTACTGTCCTGCTTGTCGCCAAGGCGAACAATGTAAACGGAAACCGCTACCTCAAGCTCGGCGATTCAGGCAACACCGGTGGCCAGATCCTGGTCTTCGCACAAGACAGCTCCACCCGCTACAACAATGGCAACAAGATCTGGAGCAACGACCCGATGCCTGCCGGGGAGGTTTCCTTGTCCGTTTACCAAGTCGACTTGGCGAACGGCTATGACGACGGGCGTTTCCTCCTCAATGGCGGGGAAGCGACCGTGGTTTCCTCTGCTCCGAATAGTGGCCCTGCAACATTGCCCTCCACCGGTTTTGAAATCACCGTCGGTGGGGATGTTGGATCCCCAACCTCCGGCTTTAGCGGGGACATCCACGAAATGCTCGTCTTCAACCGGATCCTGACCGAGCCAGAGTTGCAAGCATGGGGATCGAACCTCCAATTCAAATACGGCATCCAAGGAAGTTTCTCCGCCTTGGATACCAGCATGCCCGGTACCTACACCCTGACCTACAAAGTCACCGATTCTGCCGGAAACCAAGGCACTGCGACCCGCACAGTCGAGGTCTTGGATACTGTGCCCCCTGTTATCACCTTAAACGGCGGTGACATTTACATCACCAAAGTTGGCTCGGGCTATGTCGACCCGGGCTACACCGCCACTGACAATGGCGATGGGGACATCACCTCAAAGGTACAAGTCAACACTCCTGCCATCGACACCACTGCCCCTGGTATTTTCCAAGTCAAATACGACGTCATCGACTCGGCAGGGAATATTGCCGAGACCGCGATACGGAACGTTTATGTGTCGCACCAGGAACTTCCCGTCCACGGTTACTGGAAGTTCGACGAAGATTCCGGCAAGGTCGCCTACGACTCATCCGGCTACGGCCAGCACGGCGCCCTCAAAAACTTTGCCGGTGCTAACGTCTGGGTATCCGGTAAGTTCGGGAACTCACTGGTATTCGACGGCATTAGCGACTGGGTGGAAATCCCTGATGGCGGCACCATGGGCTCCGAGTTAACAGTCAGCCTTTGGGTCAAGCGCGCCGGTGCCATGGACGGCACACGCCGGTTCTTGTTCTGGTTCAAACAGCCCGATTTTGTCCACACCAACGGTTTCATCCTTTATGCGGACGACATTGGGAACTTGGGCAAGCCGATCGGCTTCTTCACCACTCGCGACCCTGGATCTTCAGACAATACCTACAACAACATCTACGAGGACGACATCAATGCCTTCTATCCCGACGGCAAGTGGATGCACACTGTCGTCTCCTACAGTTCCGCGAACAAAATCATGAAGGTTTACAAGGATGGTGCCCTTGTTTCACAACTTGATGGCCACGGGATCATCGCCCCCTATACCGGGGTAAAGGCAATTGGTACATACTACAATCGTAGCCGGGACTATTTCCAAGGTGAGATGGACGAGGCGATCATGATGGGAGCCGTCCTTTCGGATGAACAAGTCCAATGGCTCTACAATGGTGGGGATCCCCGCCTCATGCCCCTGGACCTTACCCCGCCTGTGCTGACCCTCCTTGGTGCTGCCCCCCTTGACCACCAACTCGGGGCTGCCTACACGGATCCTGGCGCGACAGCCGTAGACAATTTTGATGGGGATATTACTGACAAAATCGTCATTTCTGGCGACACCGTCAACAGCTCCGTGGCCGGGGATTACAACGTAAAATACGATGTTGCGGACGCAGCCGGAAATGCCGCAGTCTCCCTGACCCGGTTGGTCAGCGTGGCAGACACCCAGGCACCAGTGATCACCATGAAAGGTTCGGCCCAAATGACCGTTTCCGCCCTTACCACCTACATCGACCCAGGTGCCACGGCCATCGACTTCCCTAACATCGACCTGACGTCCAGCATCGTTGTCACCAACCGCGTCAATACCTCTGTGCCCGGGGCGCACACCGTGGCCTACAATGTGACGGATGCTTCTGGCAACAAGGCCGTCGAAGTCCTTCGTTCCGTGACTGTTGTGGACGACAAGCCCCCGGTTATCACGATCAACGGCAGCGCTACGGTCACTATCCCGGATGGGCAACCCTACAACGATGCTGGCGCGACCGCCGTTGACGCCGCCGAAGGAACCGTTCCGGTAGCAGTAGACGACCCGGTGGATTTCAACAAGCCTGGCACTTACACCGTCACTTATTCCGCCTCAGACTCCTCTGGGAATAAAGCTACACCGGTTACCCGCACTGTCATTGTTTCGGACATCACCCCTCCGGTCATCACTCTGGTTGGCCCTGCAGCCCTGGACCACGAAGGAGGGACGCCTTACACGGACTCTGGGGCGACGGCTGTTGACACGATCGACGGCGACGTTACTTCCAGCATCTCTGTTGACAACAAAGTGGACGTCAGCAAAGCCGGTGCCCAGACTGTTACCTTCACCGTTTCCGACGCTGCGGGGAATGCCGCCGTGGCTGTTGTCCGCAAAGTTACAATCGTTGACACTACCCCCCCTGTCCTCGCTCTCAACGGCCCCGCCACCGTCATGGTCATCAAGGACGGTACCTACACGGAACTTGGCGCCACTGGCACTGACCAGTTCGAAGGCGACATTTCAGCCAAAGTCGTAGCTGGGGGGGCAACTGTCGACACTGCCACACTCGGGGACTACACCATCACTTATGATTTGACTGATACCGCCGGGAACAAGGCCGTCCAGATCACCCGTTTGGTTACCGTTACTTTGGAAGCCGACACAACGGCCCCAGTCATCACCCTGGTTGGCCAAGCTGACATTACCCACGAGGCCGCTACCACTTACT
>JAYPDO010000248.1:2449-4179 GCA_038125285.1 Opitutia bacterium | reverse complement strand
TCAGGTTTTTCTGTGCCGGGAAACTCCCTGTATTGCCCCAACTGTTCCTGATGTATCCGATGATGGCCGCAAGTTGGGTGTCCTTCAGAGAGAAAAGCGGGGGCATGTCCGAAAGGATCTCGGGCGGGCCTTTGAAGTGATGGGGTTGTTTGTCCTCGTAGTCCCTGTCCTGTGCACAAAGGAGGGCGGCAACCAAAAGGAAAGGGAGGAATGCGAACTGGCGGGTGCTCATTTTGTAGGCTTGCGTTGTCGGAGGGGGGATGGTTAGGGAAGGGGCTTTTTCAATACCTTCCAACTCAATTCCACAGGAAACCAAGATGAGTGATAAAATCTGCCGTTGGGGCATCCTTGGCAGTGCCGGGATCGCCAAGAAGAATTGGCAATCGATCCACAACTCAGGCAACGGCATAGTCGCCGGGGTAGCAAGCCGTAGTGATGAAAGGGCACAAGCCTTCATTGACGAATGCAATGGTCATGTCCCGGTCGTACCCGCCCCTAAGGCTTACGGGAGTTACGAGGAAATGCTCGAATCCCCGGACATCGACGCCGTGTACATCCCCCTGCCAACCGGGCTGAGGAAGGAGTGGGTCCTTCGTGCCGCCGCCGCAGGGAAGCATGTCATGTGTGAGAAGCCCTGTGGTTGTGACTCCGCCGAACTGGAGGAGATGCTGGCAGCCTGCAAACAGGCCAATGTCCAATTTATGGACGGGGTCATGTTCATGCACTCCAAGCGGCTCGACGCTCTCCGTGAGACCATTGACGACGGGGAAACCATCGGCCAAATCCGCCGCATCCATTCCCAGTTCAGCTTCATGGCCCCGGACGACTTCCTCGCCAACGACATCCGCATGAACAGCGACCTTGAGCCCCTTGGTTGCCTCGGCGACCTGGGGTGGTACACCATCCGCTTCTCTTTGTGGACAATGAAGTACGCCATGCCGAGGAGGGTGGTCGGCAGGTTGCTTGACGCACGGGGTAGGGCGGACAGCCCGCAGCCCGTCCCCACCGAATTTTCTGCGGAAATATTTTTCGAAGGCGGGGTTTCCGCCAGCATGTATTGCTCCTTCATTACGGAACACCAGCAGCTTGCCCACATCAGTGGAACGAAAGGGAACGTCCGGTTGGACGACTTTGTCCTCCCGTTCTTTGGTAACGAAGTGGCCTTCACCGCCAGCAACGCACAGTTTTCACAGGATGTCTGCGATTTCCATATGAAGAGGTTCGACCGCAGGGTCGCGGTCCCCGAATATTCGGACAGCCATGCGACTTCCCAGGAAACCAGCCTTTTCCGCAATTTCGCAACCTTGGCACTTTCCGGGAACCCGGACGACTCCTGGGGCGAGATCGCCCTCAAGACCCAGAAGGTCATGATGGCCTGTGTGGAATCCGCACGGCTCGGCGGCGAACCGGTAGACGTCCTCCTGTAAAACCGCCGTGGATTACGACTTGGTCGTGGCCGGCGGTGGTGCTGCTGGATATTTCGGTGCCATCACGTGCGCGGAGGCTTGCCCGGAGGCCAATGTCGTCATCCTGGAAAAATCGGCACGGCCCCTTGGCAAAGTCAAGGTCTCGGGAGGAGGGCGTTGCAATGTAACCCATGCTTGCTTTGACCCCCGGGAATTAGTCAAATCCTACCCCCGTGGCGCAAAGCAACTCCTCGGCCCCTTCCACCACTGGGCACCTGGGGATACGATGGGATGGTATGACGCGAGGGGAGTCCGGTTGAAAGT
>JAYPDO010000248.1:0-2425 GCA_038125285.1 Opitutia bacterium | reverse complement strand
CTCCTGGACGTAAGGGCAGCCCAGGATGGGGGGTTCCAACTTGTCCTGGCCGGGGGAGCACCGATCCTGTGTCGGCATCTTCTCCTGGCGACAGGAGGGACCCGAAACCAGTGCGGTGAGAAAATTGCGGCACAATTCGGGCATCGTGTAGAACCTGCCGCACCCTCGCTTTTCACTTTCAAATGCAAGGATCCCAGGCTGGAGGGGCTTGCAGGGATTTCCGTGCAAGACGCATCAGTAAAAATCGGGAAAAAGCTCCATACCCAAGGGCCTGTCCTTATTACCCACTGGGGGCTGAGTGGCCCGGCTATCCTCAAAGCCTCCGCATGGGGCGCGAGGGAACTCCAATCTTCGGACTACAGGTTTGATGTTGAAGTCAACTGGTGTGGCCAGCTTACAATCCCCGCCGTCCTGGAGCATTTCCAACTCCTCCGCTCCGAATCCCCAAAACGTTCCATCCTCCTAGACCCCCAACTCGCAATCCCCGCCAGACTATGGAAAAGGCTGGCCGAAACTTCCGGCATCCAACCCTCGGACACCTGGCCTAGGCTCACCAAGGCCCAATCGTCCACCCTTGCCTCCAACCTTTCCCAATGTCGTTTTGCTGTGGAAGGAAAAAGCATGAACAAAGACGAATTTGTGACCTGTGGTGGAGTCGCACCTGACGAAGTCAATTTCAAGACCATGGAAAGCCGCATCGTCCCAAACCTCCATTTTGCAGGGGAAATCCTCGATATCGACGGCATTACTGGAGGCTTCAATTTCCAAGCAGCCTGGACCACCGGGAAGCTTGCAGGGGAAGCCATCGCCCAGAAAATCCAGCTCCACTAATCGCCAGCCCAACCAAGAACTAAGAACCAAGAACCTCCCCAGAATGAAACCCATCGTCCAAATCTCCCTTGACCTTACCAACATCGACGAAGCGCTCGAAACCGCTTCCATGGCACTCCGTGCCGGGGTCGACTGGCTTGAAGCTGGCACACCCCTGATCCTGGCCGAAGGGCTCCACGGCGTCCGCAAACTCCGCGAAGCCTTCCCCGGCATCCCCATCGTCGCCGACCTCAAAACCATGGACGGTGGCTACCTGGAAGCCGAGATGATGGCCAAGGCCGGGGCCACCCATGTCGTCGTCATGGCAAGGGCACATGAGGAAACCATCAAATGCGTCGTCCAGGCGGGCAAGGATTTCGGGGCAGCCGTCATGGGGGACAACTTGGGCTGCGAGTGCATGGTGGAGGGAGCCCGCCAACTCGAACAACTTGGCTGCGACTTCATTGTCCATCACATCGGTTACGACGAACGCCGGGGAATCGCCGCCCGGGGTGAGCGGATGCCTAGCCCGCTGGACCAATTGAGGGAAGTCGTCGGCGCTGTGAAAATCCCAGTCCAAGCGGTAGGTGGACTTTCCCTTGAGCAAGCCATCGCCTGCCCGTCCTATGGTGCCCCCCTTGTCGTCCTCGGCGCACCGTTGACCATCGACGCCGACGCATTCAAGACAGCCAGCGGCAACCTGGAAGATTCCCTCCGCCTTATCTGCGAAAAAGTCCATGCCCAAGAGGTTGCGCAATGAATATCACACGCCCCACCTTCCACCGCCGTGATTTGATCAGGACATCCGCCGCCGGAGGCCTCCTTGCTTCCTGTTTGGATGTCTCAGCAAACGAAGCCGCCGATGGCAATATCCAGCATGCATCCGACCTAGTGCGCGGCATCGTGCCCCGGACTGGCGGCAAACTGGCCTGTGGGGGCAAGGTGTTCCAGGAATCAGCCCGTGAAGTGCAGGTGGCCGGGGAGTGCGGTGTCCTCGTTTGTGGGGGTGGGCCTGCGGGGGTTGCCGCTGCTTTGGCTGCAGCACGCGCCGGGGCAGACGTGACATTGTTGGAAGTGGCCGGTTGCCTGGGCGGAATCTGGACATGCGGGCTGCTCACCAAGATCCTTGATGCCGGGAACAAGCAGGGCATCATGGCCGAACTTCTCAGGGAATTCGCACAAAAGGGCAGCCAAGTGGCCAAGTCCAGCAAAGGTACGGTCTACGATCCCGAAGTGGCTAAGTTGGTGTTGGAGGAATTACTGGTCGGTGCCGGGGTGCGGATCCTTTACCATACCCGGATTGTCGGTGCTGTGAAGGATGCTAACAACCGCATTTCCGTGGTCCTCACGGAATCCAAGGCCGGTCGGCAAGCTTGGCGTGCTGCGCGGTATGTCGATTGCACCGGGGACGGGGACCTTGCCGCCCAGGCAGGTTGCCAATTCGATGTCGGCACAGGCCAGGACTGTACTTGCCAACCTATGTCCATGCTCGCCCTGCTGACCGGGATCGACCCGGAGGAGGTGAAGCCGTACGTCCGGGAAACCAATTCCAAGTCCAAGCCCCTGCTTTTGAAAGTCATGGAGGACGCGGGGATCCATCCCTCCTACCGCGGGC
>JAYPDO010000247.1:0-4239 GCA_038125285.1 Opitutia bacterium | reverse complement strand
ATCGACGACCTCTGGCATCTCGGCAAACCCCGTGGCGAAGGCGGGGTCTGGAAAGATGTGCAAGTGAAGGCAGGGGAAGTTTCGTTGCCGTATTTGATGACCGGATATGATCGGAAATCCACCACCATTTCGTCCACCGACCACACCACCATCACCTTGGAGATCGACATCGACGGCACAAGACTCTGGGTTCCGTACAAGGGCTTTGGTTTGGAACCCGGCAAAACCATCGCACATGAATTCCCCGAGGGCTTTTCCGCCTACTGGATCCGGGCAACCAGTTCGAATGCAACCACCGCGACCGTTACCTTCATGTATGAGTAAACGACATCAATGGGGCTCAACGGAAGATGCAAAACCTTCCGTTTGTGGATGGCTGTCATTCTGGAATGTCGGAATGATTCGAAAGTTCCGCTACGGGTTCTGGAGGGTGCCAAAGGTTTTGAAGTTGGGCACGGTCGCGGCGGCGCTGCCGTTTTTCAAGCTTTCCGCAGACGAACCTATCCAGTTCAACCGAGATGTCCGGCCCATCCTTTCGGGCAAGTGCTTCTCTTGCCACGGTCCGGGTGGGCATCCGAAAGCGGGATTGCGGCTGGACACTTTCGAAGGCGCGACGGAGGCAGGCCGCAAAGGTGGTGCGGCAATCATCCCGGAAGACCCGGAGGGGAGCTTGTTGGTGAGGAAGATTTTTTCGAAAGACGCGGACGAAGTGATGCCCCCGCCGGAGTCCCACAAGGTTTTGACCGATATGGAAAAGGGTGTCCTGGCCGGTTGGATCCGCCAAGGGGCGGAGTACGAGCGGCATTGGTCCTTCATCCCGCCAAAGCCATCGGCTTCCGGGGAATCCATCGACACCTTTGTCCGGCGACGCTTGGAAGCCGAAGGTTGGCAACCCCAACCTGAGGCGGACAAACGTACCCTCATCCGCCGGGTCAGCCTTGACCTCACAGGATTGCCCCCGACCCCGGAAGAAGTCCGCGCCTTCCTGGATGACAATTCCCCGCAAGCCTACGAACACCTCGTCGACCGCCTCCTGGCCTCGCCACGCTACGGGGAACACATGGCGAAGTACTGGCTCGACCTCGTCCGCTACGGCGACAGCCATGGTATCCATGCCGACAACTACCGCGAGATGTTCCCCTACCGGGACTGGGTCATCCGAGCGTTCAATACGAACCAACCATTTGACCAGTTCACAATCGACCAAGTCGCCGGAGACCTGAGGCCTTCCCCCACTGCCGCACAACTCGTCGCCTCCGGGTTCAACCGCTTGCACATCTCCAACTCGGCCGGGTCGGCACTAGAGGCGGAGTTGTACGTCAACAACGTCGTCGACCGGGTCAACGCCATCGGCACGGTTTACCTCGGGTTGACTTTGGCGTGTGCAGCCTGCCACGACCATAAATTCGATCCCGTCACCCAAAAGGAGTATTACCAACTCTTCGCTTTCTTCAACAACCTCGACGGCCCGCCGGACAACAAAGGGCAAAAAAGCCCGGCTCCCTACCTCGCCATCCCCACCGTGGAACAGTCGGCAAGGGTGGACGAGTTGCAACGAAGGATCGCCGGGGCAGGGGATTCCCAGGAGCTGCAAAAGGAGCTGGCTGCGCTCAAGAAACAGTTCCCCACCACCCTCATCATGAAGGAGCGGGAATCGCCCCGGAAGGCATACGTCCTGATCAGAGGGGAATACGATAACCAAGGCGAGGAAGTCAGCCGCGCACTCCCTGCCTTCCTCCCGCCAATGCCCGAAGGAGCAACTTTGGATCGGATGGGGTTCGCACAATGGCTTGTCGATCCGGGGCATCCGTTGTTCGCCCGGGTCGCGGTGAACCGTTTCTGGCAGCAACTGTTCGGGGTGGGCTTGGCCAAGACTTCCGAAGACCTGGGTTCCCAAGGTGAATGGCCTTCCCATCCCGGGCTCCTGGACTTCTTGGCAACACGGTTCGTCCATTCGGGCTGGGACGTGAAGGCACTGATGAAGGATATGGTCATGTCCCGGACCTACCGCCAGCGTTCCGACGCCGGTGCTGAATCCTATGCCCGAGACCTGGGAAACCGTCTCTTGTCGCGTGGCCCAAGGTTCAGGATGGATTCTGAGATGCTGCGGGACCAAGCCCTGTTTGTCTCCGGCCAACTGGTAGAGACCATGTACGGCCCGAGCGTCAAACCTCCCCAACCCCCGGGCTTGTGGAAATCAGTCAGCTTGCCAGGGGTTTCCATGCCGGACCGGTTTACCCCGGACAAAGGAGAGGCCACTATGCGGCGGAGTGTCTACACCTACATCAAACGCGCCTTCCCGCCTCCGGCAATGTCCATTTTCAACGCCCCCAACCGGGAAACCTGTATCGCACGAAGGGAAAGGACGAACACCCCGTTGCAGGCACTGGTGCTGATGAACGAAAGGCAGTTCTTCGACTCTGCCAGGAAGTTGGCTGCCAGGACATTGGCTGGGAAAGGGGACGACAGAGCAAAAATCAACCAAGCCTTCGAAAGGGTGGCCTCCCGTCCTTGCACTCCCATGGAAATGCAACTGCTCCAAGACGGCCTGGAAGGTTTCCGCGAACATTTCAAAGGCTCCCCTGATGCCGAACTCCGCGCCTGGACTATGGTCTTGAATTCCCTCCTGAACCTCGACATCGTTAAGAACAAACAATGAACCGCAGACATTTTCTTGCCTCCATTGGATTGACAACCGGCCTTGTCGCGGCCGGGTCATCCCAGCTTCCACACTTCCCCGCGAAAGCCAAGCGGGTCATCTACCTCTTCATGGCGGGAGGGCCGAGCCAGATCGACATCTTCGACCACAAGCCTGCGACCCAAGGCCTTTTCGACAAAGACCTCCCTGCCTCCGTCCGGATGGGGCAACGGGTGACTAACATGACCGCACGGCAAAGCCGTTTCCCGGTCGCACCAAGCGTATTCAAATTCAAAAGGCATGGCCAGTCGGGCATTGAGTTGAGCGAGTTGCTCCCGCACCTTGGAAGTGTCGTTGACGACCTGGCCATCATCAAGACCGTCCATACCGAAGCCATCAACCATGACCCGGCCAAGACGATGCTCTGCACAGGGAGCCAGTTGCCGGGGATGGCCAGTGTCGGGGCATGGGCTAGCTTCGGCCTCGGCAGCTTGAACGACAGCCTACCTAACTTCATTGTGCTCAATTGCGCCAAGTGGTCGGGAAAGGTCAATGTCCAGGGATTGTATGCGCGCCTTTGGGGGGCGGGATACTTGCCCGCTAAACATCAAGGCGTCCCATTCCAGCCTTCCGGGGCACCCGTCCTGTTCTTAGAAAACCCACCGGACGTCGACCGTAGCGCACGGCGTAAGATGCTGGACTTGACCCGTTCCCTAAACCAACTCCACCACAACCAAATCGGCGACCCGGAAATTGCCACCTCCATTGCTCAGCACGAGATGGCCTACCGAATGCAGGCCACGGTGCCCGATTTGACCGACATTTCAAGTGAACCCGACCATGTCCTCGGCCTCTACGGGCCCGAAGCATCCATCCCGGGAACCTTCGCCCACAATTGTCTCCTCGCCAGGAGGATGGCGGAGCGCGATGTCCGATTTGTGCAAATCTTCCACAGAGGTTGGGACCACCATAGCAGGCTCCCCCAGAACTTGAAAGGCCAGTGCCGCGATATCGACCAGCCTTGCAAGGGATTGCTTCTCGACCTCAAACAACGGGGCATCCTGGACGACACCTTAGTAGTCTGGGGAGGGGAGTTTGGACGCACCATTTTCTGCCAGGGCAAATTGACCCGGGAAAACTACGGCCGCGACCACCATCCCCGCTGTTTCACCATGTGGATGGCCGGTGGCGGAATAAAGGGCGGGGTCGTCCATGGCGAGACGGACGATTTCAGCTACAACATCGTCAAAGACCCCGTCCACGTCCGCGATCTCAATGCCACCATCCTCCACCAACTCGGCATCGACCACGAACGCCTCACCTATCCCCACAACGGCTTGGATGCCCGCCTCACCGGAGTGGAAAAAGCCCATGTCATCCAGTCCATCCAAGCGTAACCATGGAGTGCGGTGGCACGAAACCGCCTTGGTTATGGGGGACATGTCGCCCAGATGGAAAGCTGCGTCATGCCGCCGCACTCCAAAATTATACAAACCTCCGCACAAACTCCCCCGGATCGATGACTGGGATGGGTGACTTTTCGAAACCCTTAAGGTTCCGGGTGATAATGAAATCCACCTTGGCCATGTCAGCTGCAGCAA
>JAYPDO010000246.1:0-4284 GCA_038125285.1 Opitutia bacterium | reverse complement strand
TTAGTGGCGGCGCTTATTTGGGTCGCTTTATCTTGTTTTGTTTTGGTGTTTTGGTTCCCCCCTTCAGCGTTTGTGGCCGCCCCACAGGGCCCACAAGGGGTCCCCTCTCCGGTTTGCCCTTCTTGATGGGGGCTACATTCTTTAGCAGCACTTTGTCGGCTTTGTCAGTACCGGCCTTCAGTGTGTACTTCCCGTCTGCGAAGACGGGGGCTCGGAAGGTTTTCCCTGTGGCGCGGTAGCAGTAGACGAGTTGGCCGGATTGGGTCTCGGTGAGTTCTACGACAGCATTGGCGGCGGGTAACTCGACTTCCTTGAGGTGGCCGGTGGGTTTGCGGCTGTCGTTTTGTGCCATGTCGATGGTGATGGGCCAGCCTTCGAATTGTTGACAATCGCCTTTGCTAACATCGGAGAAACGAGGCCAGCATTCGAAGGTGCATTGCCCGGTTTTCTTATGGAAGCGGGCGATGCCATAGCCGTCGGCGCGTTTCAATGGGTCGGTGCGGTCTTCGGGGTTGGCGTAGGCCATCATGGTGATTTTGTTGCCGAGCCCGTCTTCGTAGTCGCCGGTCCAGGGGAGGGCGGATTGGATTTTTTCCCCTCCACCGGGCTTTTCGTCGAATGGATGCCACCAGCGGCCGTAGATGGTGTTAACCAGGGCGGGGCAAGTGAAGGCATATGGGCCGTCGCGGAAGCCTTCTATTCCGTGTTGGACCACGACGGCCAGGTGCTGGTCGCCGCAGAGGTGTGTTGCATGGGCAGAACGAAGTAGCGAGAGGGCTTCGTTGCGTCCGGTTTGGGGCCAGCCGTTGCAATCAAGGTCGGCGAGTAACCGGTTGTTGGGGTTGCCATGGAGATGAACCGCCCCGCAAAAAGCAGTTTGGGAAAGAGCCGCTTTCATTTCAGCGCCGGACCAGTCGCGTGCCCAGTGGTCGAGGAATTTGAGCTGGCGGTCGCCAAGGAGCTCAAGGCCGGGTTTGTCGACGGCTTTGCGGTCGTATGCCGGGTCGTTAATATGGTCGGGGCGTGGTCCCATCTTGGGGATGTTCCCAAGGGGGGCGGACTTGAACTTGCGGTCTTCCAGGATGGCGAAGCTGACACCGCCTACGTTGAGGTCGGTGTAGTACACTGAGATGCCTTGGAGGATGGGGTTGGCATCAAAGGGGTCGGGGAGGTTCCAGGTTTGCTGGCGTTGTACCATGTTTACGAACTTGGCCGGGTATTGGTAACCACCGTCCGCCGCACCAGGTGCCGTGGATACCTTGCCGTTTTCGCCCCAGATGTTGCCGTGTCCGACATCGTGATCGTCGGGGATGCAAATGGTTGGGCGGTCCTTGATGATGTCGGCGAACTGGACTCCCCACTGGAGCCAGCCGTAGGTGCCTTCGTCGTGAGTGTAGTTCTGGTCCCCCCCGAAGAAGAGCAAGTCGGGGTCATGCTTCTTGAGGTTGGCCACAAGGGCTGCTCGGGTCGCAAGTTCCGGGTCGCGGGGGGAATTGCATGACATGTTCGCGACGACAATGGTGTCTTTGTGTGCGGGGTCTTTGCGGATGAGCCCTTCAAAGGTGGAGAGGCAACCGAGTTTGAGGCGGAAGGGTATGTCTTTGGAGTTGTCCCAGTTTTCGACCCGGAAGTGGACATCCCAACCTGGGTATTCGATGGCCTGTTCTTCAGCCTTTTCCCATTTGCCTGCTTTCTTGAATTCGAGGGTGACGGTCTTTGGCTCGTCCGGCATGAGGGGGAAGGTTTGCCCGGTAATCTTGAGGACCCCGTGGTCATGCGTGTAGAGGGCGAAAGCCATTGCTTTGTCCCTAGGCTGTTCTTGGATCCATTGGCGTCCCTTGGCTTCTTCCTTGGATTTGGCAGGCTTCCACCATTCCCCGATGGCCAGGTTGTCGGAGTCCTTCGCTTTATTGTCCGCATCCCCAAAGGGGGTGGGGTCATAATAATTAGTTTCGGCATGAAGGGAGACGCATGAGGCGATGAGGAGAGTATGGAGGGTTTTCATAAAAGGTGGTGGGGTTTCAAGAGGCGGGGGGACTGTGAAGCAATGATTTAATAATTCCTCTAGATCGTGTAGTAATTATTTTACCTGGCCTACTGTAGCCGAACCGGCTCAGGGTATTGGGCGAGGATCTTTTTGAGGTTTTCTAGGACTATTGGTTGGGAGGCTGAGTAGTTTTGGGATTCGATGGGATCGGATTGGTAGTCGTAGAGTTCATATTCTGCCAGGCCATTTTGGCCTTTCCACTCGACGAGGCGGTATCGTTCGGTTCGGATGGCGCGGCCTAGCTTGTTCCTTGGGTAAGCGTGGTAGGCATGGTCGCGGATGCGTTTGGCAGGATCTTGGAGGACGGGGACGAGGCTTAGGCCGTCTAGGGGTTGCGGGCCTTCGGGGGCAGGGAGCCCGGCGAGTTCGGCCAAGGTGGGGTAGACATCGACGGATTGGGCGAGTTGGCGGGTGGATTGTCCTGCTGGGACTCCAGGTCCGGCAAAGAGGAGGGGGATGCGGTTGGCTTGTTCGTAGTTGGTATGCTTTGTCCAGATTCCCAGATCCCCAAGGTGAAAGCCGTGGTCTCCCCAAAGGACGACGAGTGTATTGTTTGCAAGGCCGAGGTCTTCGAGTGCGTCAAGGACTTTGCCGATCTGGGCGTCGACGTAGCTGGTGCTGGCGTAGTAGCCGTGGATGAGCTTGCGGGCGACTTCATCGCTAATTGTGGAGGGATCGCTTTTGTCAGGAACCGGGAAGTAGTTGCGGATTTCGCCTCCGCGCTTGTGGGCGACTTTGGGGGAGTCCTTCGGGAGGTCGGGGTTGGTTGCGAGCTGGAATTTTTCGGGGTTGAAGAGATCCCAGTATTTCTTCGGGGCGCAGAAGGGGAGGTGCGGGCGGGCGAACCCGGCGGCTATTAAGAAGTTTTGGTCTTTACGGCCTTGGGCAGCCTTTAGTCGGCGTATGGTTTCGGCGGCGACGCGCCCGTCAGCGTAAGCATCGTCACAGACTTCCGGGGATTCGTATGCGGCTCCGCGGTGAAGTTGATTGTAGCCGCCTTTGGGGGGCGGGATATTCCCGAACATGGCTTCCTCTCGGGTGATCTTGCCGTCAGGTTTGGAGGCGGGGTCTGCGTATTCGATCACCTTTTCCTCGAAGTGCGGGATGATGAAGGAACTGGGGTCGCCAAAGTTACCGTGCCCGATGTGGAAGATCTTGCCAAGGGATTCGGTGCGGTAACCGTGCTTGGCAAAATGCTGGGGGAGGGTGACTGCATCAGGGAGGGCTTTGCGGAGGTGGCTTCCAAGCCCGTAGAGTCCCGAGGAGGTGGAGTGTGAACCCAGCATGAGGGTGAAGCGGGAGGGGGCACAGACCGCTTGGTTGCAGTAGGCCAGTTCGAACCCGGTTCCGCGGGCGGCGAGACGGTCGATGTTAGGGGTATTGGCGAGTGTGTCGCCGTAGCAACCGAGGGCTGGCTTGAGGTCGTCTACCAGGATGAGGAGGACGTTGGGCCGGGCGAAGATATGGGCAACTCCAAAAAGGACGAAAGAGGCGATAAGGATGGTTGGGGACTTTATCATCTTGAACTGGCGATTGATGAGTAGGGATTGTGGATTTTTTGTAGCTACTGCTTCTGGTTCTTTTTCTTCTGGCTCAGGGTATTTTGCTTGTCCGTCCAGGGGAGGTTGCGGTCGAAGTTGGTGGCGTAGGGTTGATAGTGTTGGGGGGCGTTTTGTTTCCAGTGGTCGATGGCTTGGTCGTAGAGTTTCCTGTGGCTTTCGAGAGCTTGTTTGTTCGCCGGGGAGAGGTTATTAAGTTCCAGGGGGTCTTGGGATAGGTGGTAGAGTTCTTCGGCGGGTTCCATGCCTTCGCCTTTGTACCACCAGTAATTGTATTTCCATGATTGGGTGAGGACGGAGAGGAAATGGGTCTGGGTTGGCCCCCAGACATTCATGACGAGGAGATTTTGCCTCACGTTGGCTTTTGTGTCGTCGAGTAGGGGAAGGAGGCTTTGGCCGTCGAGGTTTTTGGGGGCTTGAATTCCGGCGAGTCCGAGGAGGGTGGGAGCGAAGTCAATGCTGCCGGTGAGGGCGTTGCAGCGGAGTCCTCTACCGGTTGAGGAGTGGCGCGGATCGTAGATGATGAGGGGGACGCGGGCTGACTCTTCGAAGGGGAGGACTTTGGATCCGTAGCCGTGGGAACCGCAGATGTAGCCGTTGTCGGAGGTGTAGATAATGACGGTGTTACCTTCGACGCCGGAGGATTTGAGCTGTTGGCGGATCATTCCTAGGGCTTGG
>JAYPDO010000245.1:0-4329 GCA_038125285.1 Opitutia bacterium | reverse complement strand
TGGAACCCTTCGATGGTTTTGGCGTCAGGCTGGAGTATGGATTCGCGGAGGTAGGCTTCGTCGGCCGTGACGGTCGAATTGTCCGCGAGTTTGCGCTGGCTTCCGGGCAGGCCTTTGAAGGAGGGGCCGGGGCGTTTGCCTTGTGTCCCGTCGAGGCTGTGGCAGGCGATGCAGCCTAGGGTCGTGTAGAGCTTTTCCCCTTCTTTTGCGGATGCCGGGGCTTTGGTACCATTGTCTTCGTTCCTTGCGACACGGAGGGGGACTTTGAAGTAGCCTTCCTTTTCGATGTCGAAAACCGGGAGGTGGTGGGCCGTGAGCCAGATGGTATCCTCCAGGGACATTCCTTTTTGGGAGGAGAGCTTGAAGGCGGCTTCGAGGGTGTGGACGGGCTTCATCCCGGGTATGGCGATGAAGAGGCTTTTGAGGTCAGGGGAGACGTAAACGGCCGATTTGCCGAGCATTTCCGCGCCGGGCGAGCCGTCCAACTTGAAGTGGCCGGAGCCGTATTTCTCCGTCCGTTGGTAGTTCCACCGTTTGAGGACGATGTCGGCTTGGGTCGCCTTGGTGAAGTCGAGGGGCTGGTTGAAGGAGAGGAGGATCCCGCCTTGGGTGACCCTGGCACCGGTCGGTTGGAAGGACGGGGCGGAGATTGCTGAAAGGCGGGTGATCCCGCCGATTTCCGGTGCAACCGAGCCGAAGATTTGCATCCCTGCGAGGTAGATTTGCTTGGTTTCCGGGTCGGTGGACGCCTTGAGGAGGGGGTGTTTGAATTCTAGGGGGAGCAGGCGGGAAGCCCCTTGGAATTGCTTGGGGTCGGATCTGTCCACGAAGACTTGGAGGATGCCGGGGCGATAGTAGTCGACCAAGAACATTTGGCCGGGAAATTCCCCAAAATCTTCTGGCGTCCAGAATATGTCGGTGCCGGAACGGGCGGAGGCGTGAGGGATCCAGCAAATGGGTTCGACCGTAGCGGGGAACCCCCCTTCGCGGGCGGGCTTTTGGAAGCCGTAGAAGTTGCCGGGTTTCACGAGGTGGATAGGGGTGGAGGGGATCCAATTACCCTGTTGGTCCGTGGCATAGATTTCTCCGTTGGTGGGGTGTGCGGCAACAAAGCCTTCGCGGAGGCCACTTGCGAGAGAAGTGGCCGTTTTCCCGTCCGGGCTGATTTGCAAGAGGTGGTTGTTGTGGATGCCTTGTGACCCGGCCTGGATACCGCCCTTGACAATGAGAAACCCTTTGCCGCCGGGGAGGAGTTCGAGGCTGTTGGCGTATTCGCGGGTCTCGATGGTCTGGGTGAATTGGTTGGAAAGGTTTTCATAGAAGTCGGCTTCCATGTCGTTGTTAAAGTCATGGAGCCGGATGAGGCCGTTGCGGGAGAAAACGATGAGCTGGCCGTCCTGGGATTCGATGGAGAGGGGTTCGTGGAGCCCGGAGGCGTAGCGTTTCCATTTGATGAAGGGTTTGCTTGGACTTTTGCCTTCCAGCATGATCCAGACATCGCCGTCGAAAGTGAGGGCGGCGTGGGCATGTTTTTTCCAAGGTGTGACGGACACCGGGCGAACATTCCGTTTCCAGCGGTTGGGTATGGGCAGGGGAATCGTTTCGGATTTTATAGAGGTGGCAAGTTCGGCTTTGTTTGGCTCGGCTTGAGGGATTTCAGTCACTTCGGTGTCCGGCCAAAGGCTGGAGCCGCCCTGTTTTGGGTTGGGTGTCTGGATGTTGTTGTTGGAGAGGTAACCCAGTGCCTTGAGGTCGCTTTCCATGCCTTGCCAGACAATGAGTTTGAAGAGGGTTGGTTGGGTGCCTTTCGGGATGGTCAGGTAGATGTGGTGGTTGTCCTTCGCGTTGACTTGGATTGCTTTGTTTGGCCCGAGGATCCCGAAGGCAGTGACCATATTCCCTCCCTTCCCGTGCCGGGTGAAGGTGAGTTTCTTTTCCTTGGCGTAGGTAAGGGGGCTTGCACCGGGAATGGTCGCTATGGCGAGATGGAGGTTTTCCGAGGTCTGGGCGAGGGTGCGGAAATTCCGGCAGAGGGTATGGTCGGCCAATTCCTCCCCGGTATCGTAGTTTTCTTCGATGGGGATGCCGGCCACGTCGTAACTGAGGACGATTTTGCTGCCAGAGCGGTAAAGCCCGTTCCATTTGCCCATAGAAAGCGGGAGTGCTCCCAATCCCTTTTCAGCAGGAATCGGGGCGGGTGGGCGAGGGTCATTGAAGGACGGCGATTCGCCTGTGGTCCACCCCGGCGCGACCCTGTTGGCCAGTCGGAGTTGCCCCTCGATCCTTGGGACTTTCTTTGTGCCCGGGGAAACTTTCGTTTTGGCCTTATCAGGGTGGTAGCTAAAGGAAGCCATCCCTTGCATTTCGACGAACCCGCCTTCCCACCAGCCCGCCATGCGGAGTAGGTCGGGATCCCAGCAAACATGCCTCCCATTGCCTAATTTCAGGACGATGGCCCTTGGAACTTGGTTAAGAGCGGGGAATTGGAGCCCGCCTTTCTGGGCTTCCGCAAACTCCGAGAGGTTGAGGGTGCAGGTATGGAAGGGGAAGTCCGGTTCGGAGAACTCGCCGAAAGGGGTTTGTGCTTGGGCTGTTAGGGCAGTTGTGCATAACAAACCCGGGATCAATGCGGTACGGGACTTTTTCATTTGGATGGAGATTTTCCTTGTCGGGTTGTAATTCATATCATTGGAGCCGGAGACATTGTTGGAAAATGTCGTTTTTGCACTAATCGATTCTTGATAAAAGGGAAGTTTGGTTGTTTTTGGTGAAGATCCAATTGTATATGTATTTTCCTATTAATAGATACCCTTTGCCTCGCATGTGCTCATCGTAGTCCCAATATAATCGTTCATTGTTTTTTTCATGGTCCTTGATGATCGGAGTGAGATTTAAATAGGGGATGTTTAACTTTGCACAAGCTTGCCCCAATTCCCGCGCATGGGTTTGGTATGCATCGCCCTGTAGCGATTTCGGGTGTTTTTGGATGGAATATTCCGAATGGAATGGAAGGTAAGCATCGGATACTTGATGGCAGGACGGGAGGTAAACCACATAAAGTTCACAATGATGTTTCTCAGTGTATGAATTGATTGCATCTAGATAAGGTGTGGCGTCGGCGGGAATTTTTAACATTCTTTCCATAACTCCGTATGTATCAAAGGCATAGGGATTAAAGCGTCCCTGTTTCATTTCTTTCGCCAAATTTGGGGTTACATGGAGTTGGGCGATCGTGCTGAATTCCTCATTTGACCATGGGTTCCTGCTGTCAGGCACTGGCGGGACAAAGGGATAGGGAGGACTGTGCCATGCCCTTGGGACAGTGTGTCTGGACTTGTGGAATTCCAACAGGGACAGAAGGTGGGGGCGATAGGATGAATTTTGTTCCGGATGGAGTGGGGGGAAGATCCATCCGGGGTCGAAAACTTGCAGGGGGAAATCGTTTGCATAGAGCACAAGGACTAGGCAATAGGGACTGAGCAAGGGAACCGCATCCCGGGTCAGTCGGCAATACTCCGGAAGCCCGCTCGCACCGATGCCAAGGTTGAGGGTTTCTTGGGGGAAACCCTTTGCCCGGGACTCCTTTGCAAATCCATCAGGGATGGTTTCCGTGTCCCCGGCTAAGAACCCTTCCACAAAACTATCCCCGACAAACATTATCCTGGGGGTGCCCCTATTTGGCCTGAGCTTCCAGTCTCTGTCCCTAAAGCCGTATAGATTCAGGTGATGTAGGGACATTGCCCCGTCAGGCTTGGATTCCCATACAAAGGAAGTGTTGCACTGGTATGGCGGTGACTCGGACTCAAGCAAGAGCACGTTCGTATAGTTGATCCTGTTGAAGTTGAGGACTTCTGGTAGGGGGAAGGAAATCCTGAAGAGAATTTCCTGGAATCCGTAAACCAGCAGGAGGAATGCTGAAACAAGGCAGAATTTCCTCTTGGTCATGGTTGGGAAGGGGTTTGCCCAGGTAGGAATGGCTCCTTTCTGGGGTAGCCGGGGCGTTTCGGTCTTGGCTTACTTGATCCAACCAAGGGATTTGAGGAATTGATCCATCTTGGCTACGGTATCTTCGTAGTAGTCGGTACCGTCCTTGCCTTTTTTGCCGAAGTTGAAGAAGCCGTGCGATGCGCCTTGGTAGATGTGGGTTTCGCAGCGGGAACCGGCTTTCTCCATTTTCTTTTGGTAGGCTTCGGCAGTGGAGACGGGTATGAGATTGTCCTGGTCGCCAAGAAAAACGATGGTCGGGGGGGCGCCTTTGCGGATGTTGTGAAGGGGGGAAATGTCTTGCCAATTGGGCTGGACGCGGGAGTGGCCGTAGCCTTCGGGGCC
>JAYPDO010000244.1:0-4396 GCA_038125285.1 Opitutia bacterium | reverse complement strand
CCCAACAACCCGGACCCGAATGACCCCGGTTCCAACGCGGATCCAGGCATTGCCTTTACCGATCTCCCGCAACCAATCCAAGATTGGATCGACGCCTCCCCGCACAAGGAATATATACCGAACCTGATCGTTGACAAAATGCCAAATGACGCTGGCACTTCTACGGGCGAGGGCCATGACCTTTTTGAAATCGGCCTACCCGATGGCCGCGACTTGGTCTTCGATGCCAACGGCAACCACATCATTACCCTGCAGGATGCGGAAGACGATGTAGAGGTAGCGGCGGCAAATTATCCGCCACAGGTAAATGAATGGATCCTAAACCATGCGGCAGGTGCCACCCACAAACTTCTCAAGTTGAGCGGGGAAAAGGAAGGGAGCGCTGCACAGGTCTTCGAACTGGAATTGGACGATGGCCGCAATGTCATATTTAATAAGGACGGTACAGTTCTCAACACACACTACCGCCAAATCGATAATGTAAACGTCACCGATCCCTCAGATACGGGAAACAATGGGGATAACCAGGATCAAATCCCCTTCGCCGACTTGCCCCACCCAGTCCAAGATTGGCTCAACCAGTCGAAATACTCCGGCCAACTCACTAATGCCAAATTCCGCTTCACCCCCAACGACGCCAGTCCTGACGGCAGCGGTTCCGACATCTACGAAGCTGAGTTCCCTGACGGGATCTCCGTTGTTCTCAACCCGGAAGGCGAACGCCTGCACACTTCCCTGGCGGAAGATGAAGGCATAGAGATCACCCTCGCCAACCTGCCCCAAGCCATCAAAGCCTGGCTCGAACAACTCTCCCCAGGGGTTGTACCTGGCTTACGTAAGCATGTTGATGCGGAGGACGGTTCCACCCAAGTGGTCTTCGAGCTGAAATTCGAGGACAAGCGCCGTCTCTATTTCAGGGAGAGCGGCGAGTTGCTCCACGCTCACTACGAGTGGGAAGCCGGCGATTGGCGTCCCATCGAGTTCCCGGCCCTTGCAAAGCAATACATAAAAGAGCATTACTCCCAAGGTGGGGCTGACCCCAATTACCACGTCGAAGAGCATACCCGGACAGACGGTTCCATCGAGTTTGTTGCTTTCCTTGGTGACCTTGAAGTCAGCTTCGACGCCGGCGGCAACTTCATCGAGGAGCGCGACCCCTGGAAAGAAAAGACCGACAACATCACTCCTGGCCTCACCTTCTTGGCCGACACCTCCAAATGGATGTTAAATGGATCCGAAGGCGGTTTCTCTGTAGATTCCTCAAACGGGCTCATCTCCACAACCGGAGGTTCCTCTTCCGCTTTCGGGAAGCTGGACTTTGAAAAATGGCAGGAACCTGAAGACGACAATAACACCCTGAGTGCAAATGCGGAAGGGACAACCACAGAAAAGTGGGACCCGCACACCGGTAGCATGCTCTACACATTCGGGTTCGCCGGGGTATCCACACCCACAGAAAACTCAGTGGCCGACTTTGACCTCTCAGGCACGGACCTGGCCGCAGGCACCGAGTTGATCCTTGAGTTCTCTTACAAATTCGGGCCCATTCGCCACATCGCCATCAATGGTGCCGAGTTGAAAGCCTTCCGCCACCTTTCGCCAACCGCCACTGGCCAGCCCGGTAAATTCGCCCTCACTGTGGTCATTGGCGACCCCTCCGCTTCGGCATCCGACCCCGATGGATCCATCCTTAAAAGCGCATTCGGTTTCAAAGTCGAAATGAGTACATGTACGATGGTACGATCTTCGTGACGGATATGTTCTGGAAGGACTTCGGCCTTGCCAAGTCTACCCTCCCATGGGAACCCGTCGTCTCCCTCAACGCAAATGGCGAGGACGGCAAAGCCGCTAAATTTGCTGTCTACATGCCCAAATCCATCGTGGAAAACCGCTTCTGGATCAAGCCTTCCGAGGTCGCAGCAGCAGTCAAAAAACAAGACGGCTCCCTCAGCTTCATAACTGGCAGCCGTCCTGATGCCGGCAACTATGTTGGAGGCGACTTCGAACGAAGGGGTTTCCAAGGCAGGGAATTTAAGTTCTATTCGGACAGCACTGCCGCCGACCCGGCAACGAATACAGGTACTGGCACCAGTACACTCCCCGACTCCTCCTTCGACTTCAATGGCGATGGTTGGGCCGATAACACCGCCTTGATCAGCTTCTACAACAACAGTTGGTCCAGCGCGGACATCCTAATCGGGGATCCATTCCTCGATCCCTATGCCAACCAGGATACCACCAACTTCGGCACCATCACCGGCTCGGTCACCGATAAGGACGGCAACGCCCTCAAGCACTTCGATGTCTGGGTACTGGACGGCAACAAATCCGAGCGCGATATCTATGAAGGTAACCCAGTTTACTTCGAATTCCAACCGGACGACACCACCGGAACTTTCACGATCAAGGTTGGTCCCGGGGTCTACTACCTCCAGGCCGCCGCCCACGACCCAGATACCGCGACCAATTACCAACCCGAGTTCCACCGCAACCAAGACGGCCTCATAAAAGTGGAGGTCGTCGATGAAACCACCCAAATCGCCGGTATCGACTTCGCACTCAAGCCTGAGTACCGCGACACTGGGGAACGCGGGAAGATCAAAGGCACTGTCGTTGACGACGCCACGGGCAAACCGGTACACCAAGTCAGCATTGAGGTGTTCCCGATTGACGACAATGACCAGGAAACCACGGATTACCCGGTCGCCCACGGCTGGCTCGAAGACGATGGCAAATTCCAAGTCGAGGCACCCGTTGGCCGAGTTAAGCTCAAAATCTTCACATGGGATAACTCCTATGCCCCGGCCGAGCAAACCCTTGACATTCTGGCTAACCAGGAAACCCAAGCTTCGGACTTCCGGTTGGTTGGCCGCCAACTCGGCACTGTCAAAGGTTCCGTTAAGGATGAAAATGGTATCCCCGTCCGAGCCGACATCGTCTTTTACGACGCGGAGAACGACGAACGGGTATTCTGGCCCCAGGAGTTTGTTTGGGAAGGCCTCGAAGCCGGTACGGCCACGGGCAATTTCACTGCCAAAGTCCCCGACGGCTCCTACAAAGTGTGGGTGAAACTCTGGGATGGCACCCGCAAGCCCGCCTTCTACAATGACCAAAGCGACGGTGTGGAAGACTTCGATGACGCCACCACCATCACCGTTTCCTCCGGGGCGGAAGTAACCGGGGTGGACATCACGCTCCATACCGTCCCAACAGCCACCATCACCTTCAAGGTCCTCAAGGATGACGGAAACGACACACCAGTTAACCACGCCTTCATCGTCTTCTCCGACGGGGAGGACGAATTCGGGGAGGCACATTACCCGCTCATCGAACATAGCGAGCCCTTCGACGGCTCCTACACGGCCAAAGTCCCCGGGGGCGAGTACAAGGTACAAATCATCGCAGGCGAACTGATACCAGCCTTCCTCCATTACGATGCAGACGACAATGCGGCCTGGGACGACATCCCCTGGGAAGATGCTTCCGTGATCGAGGTGGAAACCGGTGCGACCTACGACCTCGGCACAGTCATACTCGGGATTCCAGATACCTCAAATGCCACCGTCCCCTCATGGATGGACTTTGGGGACGCAGGAGATGCGGCCACGCTCAGCGGTGCCATCACAGGCAGGATCAAAACCCTCAATGGCGACAATGTCCCCAAGGGTCAAATCATCGCCCACACCGAAGACCACCTCCTATGGATCGACAACATCTACTCCAACCCCGACGGCACCTTCAAATTGGAGAAGATCCCGGCAGGCAAATGGATCCTCCGCGCTGTACCGCCATTGGAGTCCGACGCTTACCGTAGCTATCGCGAATCCGATCCTGTCACTGTGACCCTTGAGGGTGGTCAAACCGTCACTGAAATCAGCCTCAGCCTCAAAAGCTCCAACGTTGCAGGCAGGATCCTTTTCCCCAAAAAACTGCAGGATGGCACAACCCAACTTACCCCGCTCAAGCATGCCTTCGTCTGGGCATTCAAGGACGAGGACAACGACGGTTGGCCCGACTTCCCGGATGCAACTTCAGGCACAGCCAAGACCGATTACCAAGTTGCGGAATCCTTTGGGGAAACTGACGAAAAAGGGTACTTCACCTTCTACTTCGCCGATCCGGGAAGCTACAAGGTCATAGTCGACTTGCCCCACGAGTTTGCCAGCAGCAAACCCGCACCCATCCCGTTCAATATCAAGAACCCGAACGAGCTGACCCGCGTTGGTAATGCCATCCAAGTGTCTTGGAGGACAAAGACCACCACCAGCGGTTTCAATGTCGACCGCAGGAGCGGCACAAGCGGCACCTTCTCCACCATTACTACCGCCACCCTCAGTGCCCAGACCCGTAGCTTCATCGACACCACGGCTCAGTCAGGCATAGCCTACTCTTACAG
>JAYPDO010000243.1:2704-4405 GCA_038125285.1 Opitutia bacterium | reverse complement strand
CCATCACTGAGGGTACGACCCCGCTGGGATCTTGTACGGGTTTGCCAGTAACTTCTACTGGTGGAATCGGATAATCCGGCTTCGGGGGTAACTGGGGTTCTTGGGAAGGTTCTGTTGTTACCGGGGCAAAGGAAGATGGTTCGATTGGTGCCGGGGAAGGGGGCGCTACCGGGGCAACCGTTTGCAAGGCGCGTTCTTGTTGCTCTTCGAGGAACCTTCCGGCCGGGCCGCCCTTGAACTTGCCCCCTTTGCCGCCGCTTCCTTTGCGGAGGATATTCTGGAGGCGGGCCTTTTGTTCTTCTGCCGCTTGGATGGCAGCTTCTATCTGGCTTGCTTTATCAGGGTCGCCCTGGGAAGAAATCCGCAGGTCTTCAAGGGAGGCGATGTAGTTGTCCTGCAACTTGAACATGCGATCGTGGATGCTCGACCGGAGAAGGCGCACTTCATAAGGTTCGGCCGCTTGGATCACTGGTTGTGGCCTGGGTGGGCGGGAAGGTTCGGGCTCGGGTGCCGGAGGTGTTGGGACGGGCGGAGCAGCGGAAATAGGTGAGGGTTCAGGGGTTGTTGCCGATGTTGGTGTAGTGGGAGGGGTGACCACTGCTCCTGCCCCGAAAGGGTTTTCGGGTTGGCTTGCCATGGGCGCGGGAGCCACAGGCAAGGGTTCCGGTGCTGGGGCGGTACCAAAAGGATTGGCCGGAGCTGTAGTGACAGGAGCTGTAGTGGCCAGAGTTGGAGGCTCGGTACTCAGGGAAGGTGTGGCAGGGAGTTGGGCTGTAGGGATGATCGGGTTGGCAAATGCTGCTGCCGCTGCTGCTGCCGCCGCAGTGTCTGCCCGTGTTTTAGCTTCTTCTTCTAGCATTTTGGATTGTTCGGCCTGCTCAGCTTTGATCGCGTCGAGGCTGGAGTTAGTCCGTTCCACCATTTTCCTGAAGTCGTCTAGCTTTATGGCCTCAGTAACCCCGTTGATCGAGAGGATTACCCGCCCTGCTACGTTGTTGACGACTTTGACGTTCTGCTTGATTGAGCCATCAGCCCATACGAGTTCGGGGATAATGTCCCCAACCCCTAGGTTTGCAGGCACGGGTTGCGCAACCAAGTTGACCAGCGCGAGTTTCGTTATGAGGAGGGCAGGTAAAAGGATCTTGGGAGTTTTCATAATGTTTTACCAATAGTGGATAGGGGATCGGCCCGTTCCTGGCAACCCGCAAGTCAATAGTTTCCCATTGCCCGTGAAACCGGACCTGGGTGGTTGTTTTCCAGGGAACCAATGTCCGTCCCGGGTTGGATGCCGCGTTTGTGGTCTTTGAGTTTTAACTTGTTTGGGGTTTGGCGGTCGTTGGTTAGGTTCCCTGGCACGGAGTCCGCTGTTTGGGTGGTCCAAGTGTCCAAAAGGGCAATGAGCTGCGCCTGGATTTCTTTGTGGCATCGTTGCCCGGCCAGGTTTTGGAGTTGGTCTGGATCGGAGTCGAGGTCGTAGAGTTCGATCGAGGGCCTTGGCTTGGCAAGGAGGAATGATTGGGCAGGGGTGAGTTTCCCCGCGTCATGGGCATCCCAGAGTTCTTTGCCGGAAGGGTAGGTGGGGTCGCTTTCCATGCAGAGGTTCAATTTGTTTGGAAAGGCGTTCCGTATCAGTGTCCAGTTTTTCCATCGCACCATACGTTCGTGGGCTTGGTAGACATGCCAGTTGTGCTCGGCGAAGAC
>JAYPDO010000243.1:0-2694 GCA_038125285.1 Opitutia bacterium | reverse complement strand
ACATAGTCGCGGGTCTTGGCGGCGGGATTTTTTAAGACTGCCGCGAAGCTGGTGCCTTGGATTCGTTTGTCCTTTGCCACCCCGGCGAGTTCGAGGAAGGTGGCGGAGATGTCGATGGAGGATACGAGGGATTTGGAGACAGAGCCTTTTGCTATCCCCGGTCCGGTGATGATGAGCGGGGTCTTGATCCCTGAGTCGTAGAGGTAGGTTTTGCAACGCGGATGTGGGCGGCCGTTGTCGGACATGTAGAGGAAGTAGGTGTTTTCAAGGACGCCTTGGGACTGGAGTTCTTTTTTGAGTTCGCCGGCAAAGTGGTCGGATCGGCTTACTTCGTGATAGTAATCGGCCAAGTCCTTTCGGGTTTGCGGCCCGTTGAAAAGGTATGGCGGGACTTGGACTTTGTCCGGGTCGTAAATTGGTGCATTGCCATCAAACTGCCAACTCCTGTGTGCATCGGTAGAGGCGAACCAGCAGAAGAAAGGCTTGTCCTTGGGGCGGCCTTGGAGGATCCCGACCCAGTCCTCTTCTTTGCCTGGGCCTTTGCCGCCGGAAATTTTGTCGAATGCGGGGTCGGCGTTGCCGCCCATGTGGTGTTTCCCAGAGAGGACGGTGAAGTACCCGGCGTCTTTTAAGAGTTTGGGGAAAAGGGGTTGGCCGGTGGGGAGTTTGGTATGGAGCTCGCAAGCCCCAGTGTTGTGCGGGTAGCGGCCAGTAATGAGGCTGCAACGGCTTGGGGAGCAACTGCTGATCGAGAGGTAGGCGTTGTCAAAACGGATGCCGTTGGCGGCCATTTTGTCGAGGTTAGGGGTTTGGACGACACTGTCGCCGTAGCAACCAAGGTCATTCCAACTAATGTCGTCAGTGATGTAGAGGATGAAGTTGGGGCGGGCGTCTGCGGCATGGAGTTGGATTACCGCTAACAAAAGGGCAGGGACGAGGAGCTTCATTCTTTTGGATTTTGGAGAAGTGCGGCCATTTCCGTTGCGGCCATCATGGCCATAGCCCCGCCGCGCCCGTCTTTGCCAAAGATGGCGGTGCGGTCGAAGTAGGCCCGTAAGTCCTTTTGCTTGCCTGTCCCGGTACAGACGTCGAGGAGCACTCCGTCCTCCGCCACCCTCCGGTTGATGGCAGCCCAGGAATTTAGAATGGGTGGGAGGTATTTTTGCTTTGGGAGCCAGCCACGGTTTACGCAGCGTGCTATGGCGAAAGTTATCATGCAGGAGGACGTCATTTCCCGGTAGACTTCCGGGTGGTCGATGACTTGGTGCCACATCCCGGTAATGTCCTGGTGGGGAAGGAGCGCGTCGATGTGGGCTTGGAGGGCGGTTTGCAATTCCTTGTGGGCGGGGGTTCCCTCCGGGAGCCAAGTTAAGGTGAGCGCCAGGCCTAAGGATGGGAAGCCGTTGCCCCGACCCCATGCGGCTTCGTCAAGCGGGGAATGGCGGTAGATTCCGTCTTCGCGGAGGCAAATGGAACGGATGTAGTGGTAGTGGTCCAGGCAGGCGTCCAAGTATTCTTGTTTGCCGGTCAAGCCGTGCGCTGCGGCCAGGAGCGGGCAGACCATAAAGACGGAATCGCTCATTTGGTTGTGTCCTGCAACAGGGGCGTTTTGAGTCTCCCCGCGTGAAGCGATGGCTTGGTCTGCTGCCTCTTTGATGAGCTTGGTGAAGGCTTCGTTTTTTTCCAACTTTGCCAGTTCGGCGATGGTGAGGTGCCCGGCCAAGTTCGATCCGGAAACATTCTTACCGATGGTGCTTTTCTCCCCTTTGGCGTAGGGTTGGAGGGAACGGGAAACATCGGCACGGTGTTCCGTCGCATTGTCCAATTCCGCGATCCTGAGCCTGGAAAGTTGAGCCAGGGCGGGAATATACTGGATGGTCGGGTCGTGGCCGTAATGTTTAGAAAGTTCACGGGCTGTTTCGATTGGAGTGCGGCGAAGGCGTTTTTGGATTTCGACCCGGGTAATGGGGCTTTTTCCTAAGGCGAGGGCAAGGGGGGTGTCGTTTAGTAGTTTTCCGTCCAAATCCTTGGCTTCAAATACGTCGTCGAACCCGTAATTGCCGATAAAGCGCCAGAGGTAGTGCGCTGCTGCCGTCTCCTTTTTGCTGTACGCCCCGCCTTCCGGTGGGAATGTCGGGTAGGGGAGTTTGTCAGGGTTGGCGTCTAGGACGATGGAAAGGGTTTGTCCGGAGTTGCGGTACTTTTGGATAATCGGCTCCAATGCCTCCTCCTTCGGATGGGGAAAGTCCGAATCCAGCCCAAAGACAAGCAGGGCATGTTTCTTCGGGGAGAAGATGTCCAGGCTGCCTTTGTCCAGCCAGCAGATGATCGGTGTGTTGTCTTTGGTGACCCCGATCGGGAAATCCACATGTGTGTCGGGGGCTTTCCCCAAGGCAGGGATCGTGGCCAGCATTGCGATGGGAAGGAGGTGTGGGCGCACGGTCAGAGGGCGTTCAGGATTTCTGTCGAGAGTTGCTTGACGAGCTGGCTAAGAGCCTCGGGCAGTTTTGCGGGGTCTGCTTTCGGCCAGTGGGTTTGGTACTTGAATTGTTGGTGGTACTTGAGTTCCCTGCTGTCCAGGTATTTCGGTTGAGAATAGATCTGGAAACTACCGATGAAATGCGCGGACGGGGGTTCCTTGCCATTACCCGTCCTTCCTTCAAAATTGTCGATTTCCAACTGGATTTCGTATCC
>JAYPDO010000242.1:0-4430 GCA_038125285.1 Opitutia bacterium | reverse complement strand
TGTTTCATTCGCGTGTCCCCATTCCTTTGTCAATATGGAGGAAAGAAAGGACTCGTGGTCCTGAGGGATTGAATATCGAATTTCGAATGCTGAATTTCGAAGGGCGGCCGGAGCGGCGATTTCCTTATCGCCGTCTATGCATCTACAAACAGACCGAAGTTTACGGAACTTGGGGGGAGGCCCACGACGGCGATTTGGAAATCACCGCTCCGATGCTACGCCTCAGAACCGGAGGCTCACGCCCAACTGCAAGAGGTAGGATTCGGTGAGGTCGAGGGTGGCCTGGCGGTCGGTGGTGCCGATTTGGTAGTCTTCGTGGCTTTGGTATTGGTAGCCGGCGAAGAGGGCGAGGCCGTCGGTAAGTTGGCAGGTGGCGGAGGCGCCGATGTAGCCGCCCCAGAGGAATTCGGTGTCGTCGGTGGTGGCGGCGAAGGTGGTGCCGTTGATCGTTTCGTTGTAGGCGAATTCGCCGTCGGCAATGGTCAGTAAGGCGCCGCCGTGCAGGGCGAGGGTGAGCTTGGTGTTGAGGGCTTGCTCGATGTAGGCGCCGAGGCGCAATGTCCAGAGGGTGGCGTCGAAGTCGCGGGTGCCACTGCCGCCCACTTGGGTCGGGCCGGTGCGGTTAGCGGGGATATCGTCAATGACCAAAGTCGTTGTATTGGCATCGACTCCACCTTGGGAGACTGGCAGGGCGGAGCGGTTCGGCCCGGGCATGAGGCCGGCAGTGACAAGGGCACTCACATCATAGGTGTCCTGCGTGCTGAACATGTCGATATTGCCGGACTGGGTTTGCCTCTTGGAGAGGAAGCCGATGCCGGTTTCCAGGCCGATGTTGCGGTTCCCTTTCGCGACGAAGATGTGGTTGCCGGAGAGTTCGAACCCGGGGATGCTGTCAATTTCCTGTTCGACAGCAAATCCGGCACCGGCTTGGAGGCTGTCGAAGACGAGGTTGTTGCCTTGGACCTGGGAGGCGTCGGAGTAGTCCCAGTAACCTGTGAGGCTGCCCCCGATATTGCCCCCGTCCAGGGTGCGGACGAAGCCGTTATCGTATTCACGGTCGACTTCGTTGACCAGTGCACCGGGATTGGATGATCCGGTACCGCTACCACCGGCGCCGAAAGTGAGGCTGGTCTCACGCAGCGTTTGGTGGCTGAGCTTGATGCCGTCGAACCAGCCGAAGATACCGGAACGTTCCTGGGCATCCAAGGAGAGTGCAAAAAGGGCGAGGAGGGGAAGGGTGTGGAGGGTCTTCATGGGAAATGGAGGGAATCTCGAATTATGAATTTTGAATTTTGAAGTGAGTTGTCGTTAAACGCTCTTTTGGGTCAGTCGGCATCCCCTTCCCAGACGACGACACGGTAGAAGCGGCCGGGGAAACCGTCGCTGCCGGGATGGGACGGGGTTTTCGGCGGGCCGTCGTCCACCCAGATCGCGGGGCGGCCGTCGCCGACGATGGGGATGTTCGAGGTTGTCCATCCGGAGGCGGAGGGGGAACGGTATTGGATGAAGTATTTGACCCCGGATTCAGTGAAGAAGTTGAGGTAGACCCCATTGGAGAGGTTGCTGGTATCCCCGGAAAGGTCGATCCCTTCCAACTCGCCGGAGAGTGGGTCTTCCCCGGGTTCGGGGAGGAGTTCAATGAGGACGTTGACTTGGCCGTCCCATGTCCGGGATTGGGACTTGAGCTCGATTTTGAATTCATTGGAACCTTGTGCCAATATGGTCTCGTTGAACTGGACGTAAGGCATCCCGTCGACAATCCCGCCGGAGCCGGTACCGGTGGCGGAGTGCAAGGTGGTGCCTTCGGTCAACCCTTCCGCATAGAGCCGGATGGCTTGCATCGGGTAGGGCATGGTGTTTTCGACCGTGAGGACTTGTTCATAGAGGCCGGTGACGCGGTTGAGTTGGGTCAGGCCCTGGACACGTTCCGTCACACTGACACGGGGACGGTAAATGACGACGGGGACATCCACTGTGAGATTACCGCCGTCGGTGTCCTTGTACTGAACCTGGACGGAAGTCCGCTCGCCGTCCGTGTCGGGGTTGGCCGTTTGCTGTTCATTCATGATCTGGGGAAGGACGAAGAGTTTCTTCCCGCCTCCTGCAACCTCCACAAAAATGACATCCTTGACCAGCTCGTCGTTGCCTTCGGGAATGACAATTTCGGGTTCAACCGTCGTATCCAGGGTCTTGCCGGTAGTGGTTGCGATACGAAGGGCCTGGCCTTCCAAGTCCTCCTCCTCGACACCGGTTTCCACGGCGACAATCTCGATGACGAGTTCGACCTGGTCGGAGTCGGTCAGGCCTCCATGGTCCACAGTGGACAACTTGAGGACATCCGGGCCAAAGTAACCATCGTCCCCACAATAGGCCAAGCCATTGAGGGCATCGTTCAGGTCGGAAGGGGTGCCGAAGACAACAATCTTCTTGGAACCGTTGGCCGTACCGTCCTGGAATTGGAGGCCGGTGGTTTGGGGAAGTGTGAGGATGCCGTTCTCCACTTCCAAAGTGGTGGTCAAGGTGGGGCTGTCGAGGTCACTGACCTGGATGGGGTTGGCGGTATCGTTGCCATTGGCCGGGGCGAGGGAGAAAGTGTAGACCTGCGGGCAAACATCCACAGTCTGTTTACCGGGGAATGTATGGATAGGAGGCTCGATGTTGAAGGGGATGACGTGGACATCGAAGGTCACGGTGTCCGTCCCTTGGTCGTCATCCGTGATGGTGACGGTGACCGTGGCGTCCCCGTACCATCCGTCTGCGATGAGGGACAGGGTGGTACCGGAGAGGCTTGCTTGCAGCCCCGGGTCGGAAGTGGAGAAATTGATGGCGGGATTGGCTGTTTCCACGTCGGAGATGACGAGGCTGACCGGAAGGACGCTTTTCTCGGTGAAGGTCTGCTGGCCAGGATCCTGGATCGTCGGCAGGTCATTGACGGAGGTTACGGTGAAGGCGATGGCCTCCTGGTCGGTGCCCCCGTCAGGATCCGTCACCGTGATGGTAATCGTAGCCTGGCCGTACCAGTTTGTCGCGGGCGCCAAGGTCAGTAGGTCGCCAATGACAGAGGGGGTCACTTCCAGGGCGCTGGACACGGCGGAGAAGACCAGGGCGGAAGCCTGGTCCTCAATATCCGTGGCCACCAGGGTAAGGGTCTTGGGCGTATCCTCTTCGGTCGATTGGGTACCCACGGCCTGGAGGATGGGCAAGTCGTTGACAGAGGTTACGGTGACCAGGAAGGTCTCGGAATCTGTCGCCCCGGCACTATCGGTGACGGTCACCGTAACATTCTCCGCACCGTACCAATCCGGGGCAGGGGTGAAGGTGAATTGATCATCTTCGGTTTGCTGGACGGTGATGTGTTCTGATCCGAGGGCGGAGAAGGTAAGGATGTCCGTATTGCCGCCCTTGGGGGTGGGCACGCCCTTAGTCACGTTCGGGGCTTCTTCCGGGTTATTGTCACCGGAAGAAACAGAATCCAACGCAGGGAAGCTATCGTTGTCCACATCCGAGGCCGTGACCGTGATCGAGAACGGGGTGTCCTCGGCCGTTTCCTTCGGGCCGATGGCATCGAGGACAGGGGCGTCATTGACCGGGGTGACCGTCACCTGGACCGATTCGGAGTCCATCCCTCCGTTGCCGTCATCGACGGAAACCTGGATGAAACCGACCCCGTTAAAATGCTCCGTGAAGGAAACGGTAAGGGTGTTTCCAGAGACCCCCCCAACGGTGATGTAGGTATCCCCGGTGACGGTGAAGGTGAGGTTGTCCGCTTCCGCATCCGTGGCCACGAGGGTCACAGGGACCGGGGTGTCCTCCACGAATTCCAACGGGCTCATGGCAATGACCGGATCGTCGTTGACTGGCGTAACGGTGGTGGACAACGCCACGGTTGCACTCGAAACCCCAGTAATGCCGCCATTGCTGGAAGCATCTACTGTGACACCGCTCTCGAAGGTTCCCGTGGCTGGCAACGTTGCAGGTGCTTTCACGCCATACACAAACACCCCGCCGGAACCAGCCGACCCGGTGGTAGGGATGCCCCCCAAATCTGAATAGTTCGTTCCCGAAATGCCAGATAGGGGCGCGGTCGCCCCGGAACCCGTGTCAATCGTGTACCAATCCCCCGTCGTGACCGAATGGCCATAGAGGACATTGCCAGTATCGTCATATGACAACTCCCAGCCAACCGTCGTGTCATCACCGGGCGAGGCAACAATTTCATTAAAGCTAAAGGACGGGTTCGAAAGGTTCAAGGAATAGAAACGGCCACGGCCCGTCGAGGCGTAGAGAGTGCCGGTATTCCGATCTACGGCGATGTCCCCCGTCTCGAATGTGTTGGCATTAACCCCTGTCGCATTCATGCCCAAGATCGAGAAACTGCGGAGGCTCGATACAGAGGGAACCGTTGAACTGCCGGAGCCTGTGTATGAGAG
>JAYPDO010000241.1:0-4460 GCA_038125285.1 Opitutia bacterium | reverse complement strand
CCATTATTGCGGCAACAAAGAGATGTAAAGAGTAAAACTACTGGCTGAGTGGTATTACATCACACAGAGTAGGGGCAACGGTAGTCGCGCGTGAGCCATTTGGCGTCACCTGTTCCATTGGCAAAGGTTTGCTTTTGGGGATCCCAGTCGAAGGAGGCTTCGTTGTAGTAGGAAATGTTCATGAGGTGGCAACAGATCGCTGTGCCGCCGCCTACGATTTCACTTGTGATGGGCTTCTTACGGGAACGCATGGCATCGAGGAAATCGCGGATGTGGTTGACGCTTTTGTAAACCCTGGTCGATGAATCGTTTAGAAACTCGCGGTCGGCGCGGGCATAAGCCGCATTGACCGAACCGTCCTTGTCCCCATCTTTATTGCGGATATGGCTGGAGAAGACTTCACCGTTTACCACCAGCTCGAACTTCCCACGGTTGACCTTCACTTCACCGTTTTCACCGAAGAAATGCACGCCGAAACCGTTGACATGTTTGACGGTCACGCCGTCCTCGTATTCGAGAACACAACCGCGCTTATTGTCCTTTTCCTTGGTTTTATGGACTTTTACCGGGCCGTCGCCATCGCGCCCGAGTCCCCATTGTGCGATGTCGAGGTGGTGGGCGCCCCAATCACAGACCATGCCGCCGCCATATTCTTTATAGTTACGCCAAGCCGGGAAATGGTTGTGAACACCACGTGGGGACAGTACTGAGCTGTAAGGGCGGATCGGGCCGGGGCCGCACCATTTGTTCCAGTCGAGGCCGGGCTCCAAATCTTCTTCTTTGAGGTCACATGGGCGGCCAGGATCGCCAAAGGAACATTCGACCCGCTCGATTTTGCCGATCACACCGTTGCGAACCAGGTCTGCCGCAGTACGGAATTCTCCGCTGGAACGTTGCATGGAGCCTGTTTGGAGGACGCGACCATGTTTGGCGACTGCGGCAATGACCTCCTTCGCTTCATGTATGTTGTGCGTTAATGGCTTTTCGCAGTAGACGTCTTTGCCTGCGCGGAGTGCAGCGAGTGTGGTGACGGCGTGCCAGTGGTCCGGCGTGGCAATGCAGATGGCGTCCAGGTCTTTACGGCCGACGATTTCCTCGAAGTCGCTGTAGGCGGCGCAATCCGTGTTTTTATAACGGTCGTCGACTGTCTTTTTTGCGTCATCACGGCGGGTGGTATCGACATCACATACGGCCAACACCTGGGTGTCCTGCCCCAGGAAGTTGCCAAGCAAGCCACGGTTTTGCCGCCCCATCCCGATAAACCCCATGGTGATCTTGTCGTTGGGTTTGGTTTCAGCGGACCAGATATGGGAGGGGAGGATGAAGGGGAATGCGCCGGCGGCGGCGCCCTTGAGTAAGGAACGGCGGTTTGTGGTTGGGTTGGTCATAATCGGATTGGGTTTGGATTGGTGAAAAGTTGTCCGGTTCAAGATGAATAGTAATCGCAACAGGAAACAACCTGTCCGGGAATCTCAAGCCCCGATTCATTCTTTGTCCAGACACCATGACCCGAACTTTGTATTTCGCCGCCCTGGCATTTGCCCTAACTGAGTTTTCCCACGGTTCGCCCGAAGGATGGAAGGATGCCTTTTATCCTGCTTTCCGCAATGCAAAGGAGGATTACCAGCAAAGGGTGGCACAAGATCCCTTCAGTTTGAAAGTCCCGGACTTGCTGTCCGGAAAAATCCCACTCGACCAGACTTCGGAAAAGGGGTTTGTGATGAGTTTGTTAAGGGCATTGGATATTCCAGAATCCTCCCAAATGCAGGTGTTTTCGACGACGAGCTTGCAACTGAGCCGGATCTCCCCCCAGAACCCACGTGCGTTGTATTTCAACAACGACATTTACTTGGGGTGGGTACCTGGAGGGAAGATAGAAATCCTTGGAATTGACCCGGAGTGGGGAGCCATGCCATATATGTTCGACATTCCCCGGGGGGGTGCCCGGCTCCAGATTGAAAGGACTCGCAATACGTGCATGCGCTGCCATGCCTCGAACGACATCGGGGCCATCCCGGGGTTGCTAGTTGCTTCGGTAGTCCCAGGGCCAGGCGGTGGAAGCTTGGACGAGTTCAAGCATGGGGATGTCGGGCACCATATACCTTTGGCCAAGAGGTTTGGTGGGTGGCATGTCACTGGTGCCGGGGGTTTTGGCAAACACCAAGGGAACTTGACCGGTAAGTTCGAGAAAGGGGAAATCTCCACTTCGCCCAACCTTTATGGCCAGAATTTCCCTGTGTCGCGGTACTTGGTACCAAGCAGCGATATCCTCCCCCAATTGGTCCATGAACACCAAGCGGGTTTTGTAAACCGCTTCTTGGGGGCTACCTACCGGGTCAGGGCATTGCTAAAGGATGGCCTGCCGAAAGTTGCCCCTGGGGAACAGGATGCGTATTTGGATTGGGAGGCCAGGGCTTTGGTGCGCTACATGTTATTTGCGGACGAAGCGGCCTTGCCTGAAGGGGGATTTTCGGGGGACAGCGCGTTCAAGCAAGCGTTCCTGGAAAAGGCACTAAAGGCGAAGGACGGGAGTTCGCTCCGGGATTTCGACCTCAGGGACAGGATCTTCAAATACCGCTGCAGTTACATGGTCCATTCTTCTGCGTTCAGCGGGATGCCCGGGGTATTGAAGGCCGCCGTGGCCAAAAGGCTCAGGGGGGCACTCGGGGATAAGGCGGGGGATGGCGAGTTTGCTTACATGCCTAAAGCTGAAAGGGATGCAATCCGGCGCATCCTGAGGGATACCGTACCGGGATTGCCAGCGGATTGGTAATGTCGAAGCCTGGCTTGCTGCACAAAAAAAGGCGCCCGGGTAAACCGGACGCCTTCTGAAAGGTGTGATTGGCAAAGGTTACTTCGCGGCTTCGGTTTTCATACCAGCCTTCACCCAACCGGAGATCCCTGCAGTAAGGTGCTTTACGTTGGTGTAGCCGAGTTTCTCAGCGGCTGCCGCGCCGCTTTTATACGCTTGGCATTTCGGGCCGCCACAGTATGCGACGATGAGGGCGTCCTTGTCGGAGGGGAGGGACTTGCCAAGGTCGTTTCCAGCTTCGGCAAAGTTGATTGCTCCTGGCACATGGCCTTTAGCATAGGATTTGCTTCCCATGACGTCAATCACGGTTACTTTGCCTGCCTTGATGGCTGCGTCGAGTTCCTTGATGCTAATGTCCGGGTATTCACCGGCAAACGCTGCTACGGCAAAGAGGGATGAAACGAACAGTGTAAGGAGTTTTTTCATATTACGTTGGTGGTGTTTTTTGATGGGTTGATTGTGGTGAAACTGTGAAGTTATCCCAACTGGTTTTAAGTAAGAAATGCTTCGTAGGCATCCGTGCAACTTTAAATAATCGAATAGGGGCGATGAATTTGGACGGACAAGGCCGGAGGCTCTCTATTGGGCAAGTCCCCGCTCGATTACCTCCCGTTCGGCATCCTCCAGATTCCGGGCGCGCAGGCGAAGATTTTGGATTTTCCGTTTTTGGAGGATTTCCCCTTTTTTGGAAACTTGTGACCTGAGGGTCAACCGGAAGTAGTAGGCACCGGATGAGGAGATGGAGATCCTTGGGGCGACTGTGCGGTGGTATTTGCGGCGGCGTTTGACCCTGCGGAGGGAATTCGGGGGATGGTGAGGGGTGCCCTGCCTACTTTCCTTCATCAATTTCCCCCCGGATCCTGTAATGACTTTTTCGATCGTTTCATCGTCCAGATACTTGTTCGCCGGGTCGGCGCAGGAGAATTTCTTGCTGTAAACGACTTCGTCATACGGATCGTTTATGGTAAGGACATTGTGAGCCTCCCCAATGCTGCCCTTGAATTGTTTCCAAAACCATTGGACAGTTTTCCGGACGGCCTCCTTCCTGTCCCCTGCCCTAATGATCTTCCTGGCTGTAAAATGATCCCCATGCAACCTTGCGTTAGGCAGTAGTTTTGCCCGGTAAAGCAATTCCATATAATCGTCGTAGGCGATATTGAGGGTCAAGAGGTAGGGCCGGGCGAAACGAAGGCTCTTGTCCATGTTGCGAATCAACGGGGGGGTTACAGTGGAAAAGTTCGTAATGGAAATCAATAGCTGGGCTACTCGAATTTTGGACAACCACCACAAGGATGACGCCCAAGGGCTCTTTGCCGAGATGAGTTGCTATCGCTGGGCCGGGCGGAGGGTATGTATCGAAGTGTGGACGACCCCGATCATTTCATCCCATGATACGCTCTCCGAATCATGGGAGATTTCCGTTTGCATAGCGGGTTGGAGCGACATCATTCGAATAAAACAGATTTCCCGCCAGGAAGGAGTCCGGCCGAAAGGACTTGCACCGGCTCTTCCCCTATTTGCTCAGGATAGGCTACCTTGTAGTGCTTGGAGCCAGGGGCTTTGTTCCAAAGGTAATTCCTCAGTTTGACCGCATAGGAAACAGGATCCTCCGCAAGCCCTTTCTCCAGTGATTGGAAAACTCCAACAC
>JAYPDO010000240.1:0-4515 GCA_038125285.1 Opitutia bacterium | reverse complement strand
GCAAGCATTGGGTTATTCCACATGTACGTCAAGTGGTCACATTTTTTCCTACGCTACCCCACCAAGGCAGGAATTCGCTCGCAAATCCTTCGGCTCCGCCCGCATAGTCGCCCCAACGAATTATGAAACCCATCCTCGCCGCGTCACTCCTCATCACCTCCGTTCATTTCGCCCAGGCCATGGAAATCCTCGTCGAGGCTGAATCCTTCCCGCAACCCGGCGGCTGGAAGCTCGACACCCAATTTATCACTGAGATGGGTTCCCCCTACCTCCTCGCCCATGGCCTCGGCCAACCCGTCGAAGACGCCACCACCACCATCCAGGCCGAAGAGACGGGGACCTACCGGCTCTTTGCCCGGACGAAGGATTGGGTCGCCCGCTGGAAAGCATCCGGGCAACCCGGGAAGTTCCAGGTACTCGTCAACGGGAAACCGGCCGGAACCACCTTCGGGACCGAGGGCGCGGAATGGAATTGGCAGGATGGCGGGAAGGTCGAACTGAAAGCCGGGGAAAACTCACTCGCCCTCCATGACCTGACCGGCTTCGACGGGCGTTGCGACGCATTGTATTTTACAACCGGCGACTCCGCCCCGCCTAAGGATTCCGCCATACTCCCGGAATGGCGAAGGAAGCTCCTCGGGCTTCCGGAACACTCAGCCGAAAAGGACTACGACCTCGTTGTCATCGGCGGGGGCTACTCCGGGATGGGCGCGGCCATCTCCGCAGCGAGGATGGGCTGCAAAGTTGCCCTCGTCCAAAACCGCGGCGTCCTGGGTGGAAACGGCTCCAGCGAAGTGCGCGTTTGGGCAATGGGGAACATCCGCCGCGGCAAATTCCCGCGCATCGGGGAAATCATCGAGGAGTTTGCCGACAAGGCCAAGAAGTCGCCAGGCACCTACGAGGAGTTTGGTGACTCCAAGAAAGAGGCCATTGTCCGGGCGGAAAAGAACATCCACCTCCTCTTCCACCACCATGCGTTCAAGGTCGAAAAGAAAGGCAAAAACATCACCGCCGTCCACGCCTTCAATGTCCGAACCGGGGAGACCACCCGCCTTACCGGCAAACTCTTTGTCGACGCAACCGGCCACGGCACCATCGGCCACTTGGCAGGAGCGGATTTGGAAATGACCCCGAAAGGCCGCATGGGCATGAGCAACATGTGGGCATGGGCAAACAAGGAAGCCTCGGCCGCATTCCCCAAAACCCCATGGGCGCTCGACCTTAACATGCCCGACTTCCCATACCCCCGCGACTTCCACGGCCAATGGTTCTGGGAAAGCGGTTTTGACAAGGACCCGCTCCAAGACGCAGAGGGCATCCGCGACTGGAATTTCCGCGCCGTCTATGGTGCCTTCAACGCCATGAAAAACCGGGACGGCGCAAAGGACCATCCAAACGCAATTTTGACCTGGGTCGCCTACATTGGAGGCCCACGTGAATCCCGCCGTATCCTCGGGGATGTCGTCCTTACCAAGGAGGACATTGTCTCCAAGCGCAACTTCCCGGACGGCTGCGTCCCCAGCACCTGGAGCATCGACCTCCATTACCCCAAAAAACAGTACGCCGAAAAGTTCCCCGACAACCCTTTCATCTCTTACGCCGCCCATGACCGTGGGGTTGACCGAACCTTTGGCTACCCAGTCCCCTACCGTTGTTTCTACTCCCGCAACGTGGAAAACCTCTTCACCGCCGGACGTTGCACCAGCGTGACCCACGAAGCCCTAGGGACCGTCCGAGTGATGAAGACCTGCGGCATGATGGGCGAAGTGGTAGGCCGCGCCGCCTCCATCTGCATCAAGCGCGAATGCCTCCCGAGGGATGTCTATGACCGCTACCTGGACGAACTCAAAGAGTTGCTAAACCTCCCCGGCAAGGCCTTCCGTCCGACCGTCCACGACGAAATCACCATCCCGGACGACGCCATGAAACTCGCCGCCGCCTATGGCCCGCCGACCGGTTTGTTGCCCAGCAAATTCCCCGGAATCGTCCTCGACGACCGGCAGGCCAAACTAGTCGGAAATTGGAGTGAAGGCCAGGGCTTGAAACCCTATTTCGCCTACGGCTATCTCTACGGTAGTGATGCCAAGGCCTCCGCCACCTTCACCCTAAAGGCCGACAAAGCCGGCAAGTACGACACTCGCATCTCCTACCAACCCCATCCGAACCGCGGCAAGTCCGTGCCTGTGGAAATCTCCACTGGCGGGGAAACCAAGGATACCAAGGTCAACATGACCCTTTCCCCCGGTTCAGAAGAAGGCTTCTTTTCCCTCGGCACCCTGGATCTGGCCAAAGGGCAGGAAGTGACCATCCGCCTCCTGGCCAAAGGCGCAGGGGGCAATGTCCATGTCGATGCCGCGCAACTCTTACCAATCGAAGAGTAGAAGTGGCATCTTGCCGCTTTAACATGCGATTGAAAGCGTCAGGATGACGCTTTTACATTAGCCCCATGACACTCCGCCGTATTTGCCGTTTCGGAGCGTTGGCACTCATAGTTTGGCTGGCCAACCGGAACCACCAGGAATTCCTCCACGAAATGCAGGAACGCTCCCACGCATTGGACCCTGGAAAAATCCTCCCCGCATACGACTCTGCAGTGGCCTTGGAGGAAGACAAGGACGAGCCAGGAAGCTACCTCGTGCTGGACGGAAATGGAAACGAACTCGCCCGGCTCACGCAGACCTCCCCTGAAGGCGATTCTGCCATCGGGTTTTCCGGCCCGACCAACCTCTGGGTTGAATGGGACAAGGAGGACAAAGTCCGCTCGGTTTCCATCCACTCCAGCCTGGACACTGCAGACCATGTCGAAGCCATCATTGAAGACCCGGAATTCTTGCAACAGTTCGTGGGACTGGACAAACAAAGGCTCGCCAAACTCGGCGAAGTGGATGCCGTATCCGGGGCTACGTTGACCAGCCTCGCCATAACGGATTCCCTCTCCCTCCGCTTTGGAGGGGAAGCCAAATCCAGCCGCTTTCCGGAACCCCTGACAGCCCAGGAATCCGCCACCTACTTCCCAGGTTGTACAAAGCTGGAACCCTCCAGAGATAACCCATCCCTCCTTGACGCCCTGGATGCCGACGGTAACCTCCTGGGACGCGTCGGACGCACTTCGCCCCATGCCGACCAAGTCATTGGTTACCAAGGCCCCGTCGACACACTCCTGGCCATCGGCTTGGACGGCAAGTTAGCCGGGATGAAAGCCCGCTCCAGTTTTGAAAACCAACCCTATGCCGAATACCCAAATGACGATACCTACTTTGCCAACCTTTTCATAGGCCGCACCATCCATGAGTTGGCAAAAATGGACTTTGTGGCGGAAGAAGTAGAAGGGGTTTCCGGGGCAACCATGACCAGCATGGCCATGGCCGAAGGCATCGTGAAAACCGCTGGGGACTGGGAAGAAGAAAAAGCCCGCAAAGTAAAGCCCAAGCCCCTCGTAAATTGGAACCTCCGGGACACCGGTTCCCTGGCCATCATCCTGCTCGCCGGATTCATCGCCTTCACACGCGCCGGCAAACACAAAAAACTCCGCCTTGCCCACCAAATCCTGCTGGTCGGTTACCTCGGCCTTGCAAATGGCCACCTCCTCTCTCAAGCCCTCTTTTCCGGCTGGGCACAAAGCGGCATACCCTGGCAACGCGCCCCCATCCTCGCCCTCCTCACCTTGGCTGCATTGTTGGTGCCAATGGCAACAGGAAAACCCTTCTATTGCCACCAACTTTGTCCCCACGGGGCAGCCCAACAATGGATTGGAAAACTCCGGAAAAAGCCCGTCCATGTCCCCGCCAAATGGAACAAGGCGCTAGAACTTCTCCCCGCCCTCCTCCTCGCCTTTGTCCTCCTCGCAACCTTCCACAAATCCAAGTTCCCCTTGGCCATGCTCGAACCCTTCGACGCCTACGTCTGGGAAGTCGCCGGGGCGGCCACAATCCTCATCGCCATCCTCGGCCTCGCTACCTCCGCCTTCGTCCCCATGGCCTATTGCCGCTACGGCTGCCCTACCGGGGCGATGCTGAAGTTGTTCGAGTTCCGAAGGAACGACACTGACTGGAACCGCCGCGACTACCTCGCCATCGCGCTGTTGGGATTGGCCACCATTTTGTCCAATGTGTGAACGTCGAAACCGCCTTCGTAGCGGCGAACTTTGGTCGCCCTTGTACGCCCCAAGAAAATGACCATTGATGCCACAGTAAACGGCGACCTAAGTTCGTTGTTCCACATACACTCCAACCTTTCCCGAAGGGATTACAAAAAGACGACCATCGCCGAACAGACCCTACCCTTTATGAAAACAAAACTTCGACTCCTCCCCATCCTCGCCCTCACCGCCCAACTTTGCTTAGCGGCTAACAACGTCGCCAACCCCAAGGAGCATCCTTACGCCGACCCCGCATTTGGCCGCGAGGACTACCAACTATCCGGCCAAACCGTCAATGAAACTCGGCTCTACAAATTCTACCAACGGCAGGCGGATTACTACATGGCCAACCCCGACAAAATGCCGGACATCTTGCC
>JAYPDO010000239.1:0-4547 GCA_038125285.1 Opitutia bacterium | reverse complement strand
TCCTCGGTCTGGCTCCGACTCCGGGCTGCCCATCATGAAGGTGCCCGGCTCGACCCAGATCATCTCGATGTCCGCAGCTGGAGTTACAGTGTAGTTGAATGGAGACCTGTCTGGTTCGATTGGACTTAGCTTACCCACGGTTGTCCCGGCAGGTTCATTCTCCGCAACGGTGGTATTATCCAGAAAGATGTCGCTGGGTGCTTCGTTAACATCGTTGATGGTGATGCTGAAGGCTTGCTGGTAGGACAAACCGCCAGTATCGGTAGTTTGGATACGGATGGAGGCTTCGGGGATGGTTTCGTGGTCAATCGGCGCTTGGGTATAGAGGATGGCACCCTTGAGATAAAAGAGGGCGTTATGGGTGTCCCCGGCGCCATTTGCCAATGCGTATTGGTAGACCGGTGCCTTGGCACCTTCGCGGTAATCGGGGTCGGTGGTGGAAAGAGTGCCGACGACCTTCCCCTTGGGCAGGTTTTCGTCGATGTTGGAGTTGCTCAGGGCGATGGAGGTGGGGGCGTCATTGACATCTGATATTTGGATAGCCAGGTCCTGCACGAACGTCAGCCCGTCTTTGTCAGTGACCTGGACCGTGACCGTGTATTCCTGGCGGGTCTCGTAATCGAAGGACGAATCCGGGGCGGTTTGCAAGGTGACCCCTGAACGGGTAGCCCGAATGCTGAAAAGGCCATTGTCATTCCCGTTGTCCGAGCCGACCAGGGCAAATGTATGCTTTTCGCCCGCATCCTGGTCGATGGCGGAGAGCACGCCGACCGTTGTGCCGCCAGGCGAGTTTTCGGCCAGGGTGTCATTGTCGATCGTGATGCCAAGGGGGGCATCGGGGCGGTCGAGGACATTGAGGACAATGGCCTTTTTGTAGGTGAGGCCGCCAGGGTCGGTGACTTCCAGCAATACATTCAACTTCGATTTGGACTCGAAGTCGATTTGATCGGCGGTGGAGAGGTTGTTGCCCGTGAGCGTGAAGGTCGCATTGTCCTCGCCACCCCGGCCATCGACCAGGCGGAGGAAGTGCTTATATTCGATAATGTAACCTCCTGCTTCATTGGTGCTGCGAAGGTCGTTCCATGTTCCGGTCACGTTTCCTTCACCGGAAAGGGCTTTCAAGACCAGATAGTGTTCAACAGAGCCTCCGTTGTTGGGTTCCCCGTCTGTCCACGGGGCAAAGAGCCAAGGTTCGCCGGTCACCCATTGCCAGTGGCCTTCTTCGTCACGATCGGTACCGCCGAGCCAGTGGTTGGTCAGGGTGATGCCTGGAAGCGCGAGTATTTTTTCCAATTCGGCACGGCTTGTCACAGTGGCCAGGTGCCCCCCGGCTGCTTCTGCGGCTGACTTGGCCTCGCCCCAGGTAATGCTGCCTGTGACCGCTTCATAGACACCGGGGCCGTCGATGGGGTCTGCGTCGAGGGTAGAAAGGATGGCGGCCAGTGTGCCCGGGGTGATGTTTTCCGGGATGTCCAAGGTGGAGGGAAGGATGTCCGTAGGGGCTTCGTTGGCATTGGTGACTTGTACGGCGAAGTTTTGCCGGAAAGTCGCCCCGCCGTTGTCCTTGGCTTCGATCTGGAGGTCAAGGTTGGCAAGTGTTTCGTAATCGAAGGGAGCCTTGGTCAGGAGCTGGTTGCCCTTGATGCTGAAGAGCCCGGCGTCGGCCCCGCCTACGATCGTGTAGACCGGGAGCTTTGCCTTCAGGGAGCGGACGAGGATGTTGCGGAAGGCGACCTGGCCGTATTTGCCTTCCAGGACGACGGGGCCTTGGGCGGCTTCCAGCCTTCCCTCCAACGTGGCATTTTCCAGGGCGACGGCTTGCTGGACGAGGGTGCCGTTGAGGTAGACCTTGCTGAAGCTGGCATTGGAGACTTTGCCCGATTCGTCAAACTTGGGTGCGAGGAAGTGGATTTCCATCGTTTGCCATTGGCCCGGGGCGCGGGATGCGTTGGCAAGCGGGGCGGCAACCCCCATCACGGCACCGTTGCTGGCTTCGGTCGGGGTATCCTCGCCGTAACTGTCGGCGATTTGGATTTCATAAGCGCCCTGGACAAGGATACCGGACTGGGCTCCCTGGGCGACCATGAACTCAAGCCGGATGATGGCGTCCCCATATTGCCCTGCGGATACGAGATTGGCACCTGGGGCGAAGTTGACCAGGTCTGTCCCAGTTGCTGAGGACAGGAGGCTGGTTGGTTGGTTGGGGTCGATGTCCGAGGAGGCAAGTTTCCAAGCCGGGCCGAAGCCGTAAGCCCAGTCGCTGCGGATATCGTCGGAGAGGTTGTGGGAAAATTCGGCCGCATCAATGTCCTCGGTGGACAGGGTTCCTACAAGGGTGTTGGCTTTCAGGTTTTCCTGCACATTGGCCCGGTCGAGGTAGAGGCCGGTCGGGCCGTCGTTCTGGTCGGTAATGGTGAGGGCGATGTCCCGGACATAGCTGAGCTTTGAGCGGTCGGTGACCATTAGCTGCACTGTGTATTCGGAGCGTTCCTCAAAATCGAAAGGCTGCTTGGTGAGCAATCGATCCCCCGAAATATAAAAGAGGGCGTTGTCATTGGCAGGTGCGGATGCCTGGCCATTGGATGCCGGTGCAGGGTCGGTGAGGACAAAGGTATGCTTTTCCGCCGGATCCTGGTCGGCAGCCGAGAGGGTGGCGGCGACATAGCCCTTGGGCTGGTTCTCCGGGATGGCAGTGGTGGAGAGGAGGATTGCGGTGGGGGCGTCCGGAGCATCGGTTACGCTGAGGGCAAGGGCCTTGGTAAACGTGAGGCCGCCAGGGTCGGTGGCCTGGACAAGGATAGAATAATTGGGGTTGGCCTCAAAATCCGCTGGCTCCAGCATACGCAACTCGTTGCCCACAATCTCGAACTGGCTGTTGTGGGTATCGCCTTTCCCGGATACCAGAGTGTAGGTTGGAGGGGTCTCCAGGATGTACCCGCCGATGACTGATTCCCCGGAGAGGTCGTCCCACTCCAAACGGTTGCCTGTCGCCGATGAGATAGCGAGGTAGTGCTCGCCTTGCCCTAGGTTATTGGGCGGCGCCACATCCATGCCATCGACATATTTGGGGTTCGCCCAGCGGGAGTAGGTAAGGCCACTGCCGTCCACCCATGCCCATTCCCCTTCGTTGGATTCGTCCGTCCCGCCAAGCCATGTGTCTTTGCCGGAAAGGGCGGATAAACCGAGCGCGGATACCATGTTGTTCCACTCGGCGATGGATTTGAAAATGGCCAGTCTGCCCCCTTTGGACTTGGCGCCGGCATTAGCACTTTGCCAGGTGAAGTCCCCCTTGACCAAGCGATAGGAAGGATCCTGGTCGGTCGTGGCGAAACCCAGCACCCGCGATCCACGGGGAAGGTTCTCTTCAAAGGTGGTCGCATCAATGGATATGTCGGAAGGGGCATCATTGGCATCGACGACCTGGACCGTCATCGGCACGGTCACGCTCGCTTTGGCCCTGTCGAGGATGGTCACCTTGATGCTGAGCGTGGGGGTAGCCTCATAGTTGAGGGCTTGGAGCGTGGACAGTTTGTTGCCCGAGATTTTGAGGAGGCCACTGTCGCCAAAGTCTTCCAGGACATAGGTATGGGCATCGCCGGCATCTGGGTCGGATGCGGAAAGCTGGCCGACCACAGTCCCTTGGGGCAGGTTCTCCACTACCCTGGGTGGCGAGAGGTAGCCCGTGACTGGGGCATCATTGGCATCGGCCACTTTGACCTGGAGATCTTGGGAGAAGCTAAGGTTAGCGGAGTCCGTAGTCTGCACCCGGATGGTCAGGACGGCCGCCGACTCGAAATCGAAGGAGGCATTGGAGCTGAGGATATTGCCGCTGATTCGGAAGAGGGCATTGTCATTAGGGCTACCGTCCGGGGAATCCACCAAAAGGTATTTGTGGGTGTCGCCATCATCAGGGTCAACGGAGGAGAAGTTTCCCACCACAGCCCTAGAAGGCAGGTTTTCTGCGATGGAATCCTGGCTTAAGGTTATGCCAATGGGAGCTTCCGGGACGTCGGTGACATTGATCGTAAACACCTTCTCAATCGAGAGTCCGCCCGTATCCGTCCCTTTCACCCGGATGGAGTATGCATCCTTCGTTTCGTAATCGAAGGACTCGGCGATTTTAAGCTGGTCTCCATCAATCGTAAAGGAACCGTTGTCGGTATCGCCCTGGCCTTGGGCGAATTCAAAATTGGCGAAGGTTAAGCCAGGTTTGTAGCCAACATGTTCGTTTTCGTGAAGTGCTTTTAGCTCGATGTTCGTAAAAGATCTCGCATAAATCCTTACGTCATCAATGGATCCATTGAAGTTAGCGCCACCTAGTTCACCTCGGTTGTAAGACCCGATGAGGAGGTCTGTAGTTGTTGTGGCGGCTCGGGGTGTGGTGTTGTTCCATGATACGTTGCCCATCAAATTCCCATTGCCAAAGAATCTACCACCCTCCTCATCAACGATATATGCGATCTGTATCCATTCTTGTAGGGCGAATGGCGTTGTTTCTATCGTTGGGAACCCATAGCCACCAATGAGTTGACTGTTGTCCCGCAAGT
>JAYPDO010000238.1:0-4552 GCA_038125285.1 Opitutia bacterium | reverse complement strand
GCATTCGCCCGGTTTGTTTTCCATGTGAACAAGAGCCAATGCCGAGGTTGATCTCCGGGGCAGGTATTTCCAGTTCGTCAAAGAAGACTTGGGACATGGTGGTGTCGTAGTGCTGGCCGGTGTGGAGCAAGATTTCGCGTATGCCTCTTTCTTTCAAAGCCTTACTGACCGGGGCAGCTTTAATAAATTGGGGGCGAGCACCGACTACGGTAAGGATGGTCATTTAGAACCACGGATTGACACGGATTGACACGGATGGATTTGTCCGCCTGACAGTTTGTAGCACCGCGGGCATGCAGGACAGTTAGCAGTGTCGTTCAGTAGATTGAGGATTTGCCCGCATTCGCAGGCCCAGCCTTTTCGTGTTCCGGGGACGCCAAGGATGAGGGCAAAGGGAAGGACGTCTTTGGTAACGACTGCCCCTGCACCGATGAGGGCGTTTTCCCCGATGGTGATGCCTGAGAGGATGGTGGCGTTGGCCCCAATACTGGCCCCGCGCTTGACGAGGGTGGGACGATAATCGCTGGCGGGGTTATTGCGGGGATGGGCGCAACGAGGGGTCTTGACGTTGGTAAAGACCATGCTCGGGCCACAGAAGACGTAGTCTTCAAGGGTTACACCGGAATAGACTGAGACGTTGTTCTGGATTTTGCAGTTGTTGCCAATTTTAACGCCAGCAGCGACGAAGCAATTTTGTCCGACGGTACTATTTTCCCCGATCTGGGCGTCTTTCATTATGTGGCTGAAATGCCAGACCGAGGTGCCATCGCCAATTCGCGCTGTGGGGTCAACACATGCAGTCTCGTGGATTTTTGGCATGGATGAAATAAAGGCTCCCACGTTGTAACCAACGTGGCTACGACTGCTGGGAAATTTGGGTTTGGATGGCCTCCAGGGTATGGAGCACTTCAAGGGCACTTGTGCCGTCCGTAAGGGGAGCTTTGCGTGTCTGGACGGCGGAAAGGAAGGCTTGGCATTCCTCGGCGAGGGGTTCGACTGGTTCAAAGGGGACTTCTTCAGGTTGGGCTTTCTCGGGAGCGGGGGGAATGGAGGATAGGTCTATGCTATGGCGATAGAGGAGTAGTTGCTTGCTGACATCGTCATACGTACACATGGCTTTTGACCCGATGACAGTGAGCTTTTGCTCTTTGGCGGGCTCGTGCCAGGAAACATGGAGGTGCGCGTGGAGGTTTCCAGGGAATTGCAGATCGGCATGCACGGTATCGGGAATGCCCTTCTGAAGGTAAGTCTGTGAAGTGGCTTGGATGTTAGCCGGTGTGCTCCCAGCAAGCCTTTGGATGATGGCGATGTCATGGGGAGCGAAGCTCCACAGAACGTTTTCTTCGTGGCGGATTTTGCCAAGGTTCAGGCGGGTGGAACGGATGTGTTGTAGTGTACCCAATTCACCGGTGTCCACGAGTTCACGAATTTTCAGGATGGCCGGATGGTATTCGAGGATGTGGCCAACCATGAGGATGCGGCCGTGTTGGCTGGCCAAATCCAGGAGTTCTTGGCCGTCTGTCGTGTTCAAGGCCAAGGGCTTCTCAACGAGAACATCTTTGCCTGCTTCCAGGGCGGCTTTGGCGAGGGGGTAGTGGAATCGGGCCGGGGCGGCGATGACCAATGCATCGAGCCCTGGGGAGGAGAAGAGGGTATCCGGATTGTCCAGGATGGATAATCCGGGATGGAGTGCGTGGATTTTTTCCCTGCTTTCAGGGGAGGGATCCGCAACACAAACCACTTCGCAAGCTGGGTTTCCTAAAAAGTTCCTCAGGAGGTTCGGCCCCCAGTACCCACAACCGATCTGCGCAATCCGGATCATGCTTTGGTCACTTTCGGGGATGTTCCAGAGAAGATGTTCCGGGTGTCAACGATGCGGGGAACCCACGAAAGGAGTTCGTCATAAGCGACGTTGGTGTGGTGGGTCAGGACGACAGCGAGGTCGAAACCTGAGAGAATTTCTTTGTCCCAGGCGATAGAATTTTGCCCCGCCATTTCAGGATGACCCCGGGTTGCCGGGATGGAAGGCACGAAGGGATCGTAATAACTGACTTCGGCACCGCGGCCATGAAGCAGGTCGATCAGTTCGAAGGAGGGGGATTCCCGGCAATCGTTGACGTCCGGTTTATAGGCCAGCCCGAGGAGGAGGATGCGGCTACCGTTGATGGCTTTAGAATCATGGTTCAGCGCGTCCTGGATCTTGGAGAGGACGTACTGGGGCATGGAGCAGTTAATTTCGCCTGCGAGCTCGATGAAGCGGGTATGTGCCCCGTATTCACGGGCTTTCCAAGTGAGATAGAATGGGTCAATCGGGATGCAATGCCCGCCGAGGCCGGGGCCGGGGTAAAAGGGCATGAAGCCAAAGGGTTTGGTCTTGGCGGCTTCGATCACTTGCCAGATGTCGATCCCCATCTTGTCGTAAACCACCTTGAGTTCGTTGACGAGGGCGATATTCACGCTCCTGAAAATGTTTTCTAAGAGTTTGGCGGCTTCGGCAATTTCACAGGAGCCTACCGGGATGACGCTGCCTGCGATCGCAGAGTACAGGGAGACTGCCTTTTGCTGGCAGGCTTCGGTAAGCCCCCCGACGATTTTCGGGACGCGGTCGATCCGGCTTTCGGGGTTGCCGGGGTCTTCCCGTTCCGGGGAAAAGGCGAGATGGAAGTCTTTACCTCCGGTCTTTCCGGAATGTTGTTCTAGGGTTTGGCGGAACGGGCCTGAAGTGGTCCCAGGATAAGTAGTGGACTCCAAGCTGATGAGTTGGCCAGGCTGAAGGTGGGTACCGATACTGGAGGCGGTTTGGAGTACGTAATGTAAATCCGGTTCGCGATTCAGGGTGAGCGGTGTAGGGACGCAGACTATGACAGAATCCGCCTTTTGGATGGGGGTAAACTCCGTCGTAGGGAGGAGGAGGTCATTTCGAACTGCTTCCGCTATCCGGCCAGCAGGGATTTCGTTGATATAACTCTCCCCATTGTTGAGCGCATCCACTTTCCCCTTGTCTACATCCACCAGGGTCACCCGGATCCCTTGTTGGGCAAACCGGAGGGCAAGGGGAAGGCCGACATATCCGGCGCCAATGATAGCGACCTGTCCTGTCATCCTGAAATCAAAGGTAGTCGATATAGGTTCGCTGAACCTTGTTGAATACCATCAGGCCAGCGAGGAAAAGAATAAGGGTAATACCCCAAGATGTCCAAGGAAGCAGGGGGGGGATGGTCGCTTGCCCAATGAACATCAGACGATACATTTCAATGATGTAGGCCAGGGGGTTAAGGTGGACGATCCATCCGTATTGGGCCAGATGCTTTTCACCCAAAATATCATACACTTTTGAAAGGGGATAGATGATGGGACTGCAGTACATCATGAACTGCATGATAAAGCCTCCAATCTGACCAAAGTCCCGGTATTTTACCGTGAGCGCCGACATGAGGAAGCCTAACCCCATGGCAAGGAGGGCCGTCTGGAATATCATTAACGGCAAGAGTGCCAACCAGGGTGTGAAATGATAATCATAACTAGGGGTCTGCTTCAAATAGATCCAGAACCCCAGGAAGACGCATGCTTGGATGAGATAGGTGAAGAGGTTGGATATACAGACAGATACCGGGGGGATCAGACGCGGGAAATACACTTTTCCAAAGATTCCCGCATTTTGCTGTAAGGTGCCCGAACACGAACCGTAGGTATGGGCAAAATAGTTCCAGCCGAGTTGGCCGCATAGATAAAAAAGGAAATACGGCGCCCCCTGTACGCTGATCCCTGCGACTACCCCGAATACCAAGGTTCCTACAATTGTAGCAAACAGGGGTTGAAGCACTAGCCAGAGCGGACCGAGCACGGTTTGCTTGAACTTCGCGACGAAGTCCCTCCGCACGAGGAGGAACAGGAGGTCACGGTAGTGGAAGAAGCCTTCCAGTTCCAAGTCGAACCAACTGCGGTTCGGCTTGATTACAAATTCGTAGTCTTGTGCCTCGGTACTCAACGGAAGGCAGAGGGCGAAGTTTCGAATCTGGCCACGCTACCGCCACTAACCGTTTGCCGGGAAATTCCAGCAAGGTTGTCCGGATGAATGACGCTGTAGGGTTGGCTCATTTTGCCGTTTCAGGGCGGGAAACCCTGGAACGGTGGGAGCGGTAGGTGGTTTCAGAGGATACGCAGGTTTGCGCACATTTTGAAAATGAAGGCAGGGTGAGAAGCACGGCAGGGGAGGAGGGCCTCACAGTTTCAAAAGGCCGACCAGGGTGGGCAGGACGGCGGCTGCGCCTTTTTTTAGGCGGGAAAGTTTTTGGAGACGAGTGGCGAGGAACTGCTGGTCCCCCTTGTCCTCGATGGCCTGGAGGTGGGATTCCATGCGGTCAATGCGTTGGCCGGCACTGTCCAGATGAGGCATGATTTCCTCTTTGATGTAGGCACCGATCAGGTTGCGGAATTCTGTTTCGGCCACGTAGTGGTCTTTGCGTTCGCCAAGCACGTAGGTGGTCTTGATCGCTTTGAAGGAGCGAAGGGTGCGGAGGCCCTGGCTAGCGGAACCCAGGCTCATCCCCAA
>JAYPDO010000237.1:0-4559 GCA_038125285.1 Opitutia bacterium | reverse complement strand
CGTATTGGGTGACCAATGCCCACTTGGCCGCACGTTCCCCGGCGGGGACTTTGATCTGCGGGTGGTACCAACTCTTGCGGAAATCAAAGGTACTGGCGAACCCGACCGCTTCGTCCCCGCCATCCCGGAAATCGCGGTAGGTCTTGTGCTGGGCTTCCCGGATGAGCGGCCCGACATCGTACATCGGGACGAGGTAATTGTCCTCGGTCTGGGGATTGCCCGCCGTGCAAAGGGAGAGGATGCAAAAGGGCAACTGCTCGTCCCCGAAGGCCTTGCGCCAGGACGTGACCATTTTCCCAAAAACTTGGTAATACATCCGCGCACCGTCCGACCCGGAGAAGCAATTGTTGAAGCCCTGGTGGAAGATCGCCCCCTTGACCGAAAGCCCTTCCAACGGGCGGATCATGCTGGCGTAGCAATAGCCCGGGCGGTTCCTGTCTTCAACCGGCCCGGGACGGAGGTCGGACGGGGGAACCCGGTCCTTGTCGGAAATCGTCTTGCCCTGTTTCTCCATGCTTTCGAGGCGGCGCTGGTGCTGCCCGACGCGCTTTTCGAGGTCGGCTTGGGGATCCCACGCGTCGATCTTCTCCTCCCATTGCTTCACCACATCCCGGGTTTCCTTCCCTTCCACGACATCAAAGACGTCCTTCGGCGTCCATGTCTCCACCGTCGTACCGCCGACCGAAACGTCGACCAACCCGATGGGCACTTGGCTGGCCATGTGCAAACGCCGGCCAAAGACATACCCGATGGCCGAGAAGTCCCGGACGGTTTCCGGGGAGCAAACCAACCAGTCCCCTTTTGTGAAATGGCGGCTGGACCAACTGCTCCATTCCTCAAGCCGCTCAAAGCTGGCGACCGAACCAAACCCCTTGCCCCTCGGGACGGACAGAAGGCGGATTTTGGGGAAATTCGCCGAAGCCGCCTCCAACTCCCCATCGTCCACCTTCACGATATCGAACTCCATGTTGCTCTGCCCGCCCAATACCCAGACGTCCCCGACCAGGATGTTTTCCAGCCTGAGGGTATCCTTGGCCCCTTGGATTTCCATCACCTGCGGCGCGTTGTCTGCAGGCAAGGCTTCCAAAACCACCTTCCAAGCCCGGTCCTTGCCCGCAACCGCCTCCCCGGTTTTCGCGGCAAACGAAACCGTCACCTTCTCCCCTGCCCCGGCCCAACCCCAGACCGTGAGCGGTTTGTCCCGCTGCACGACCATGTTGCTTTGGAAAACGTTGCTGACGGAAAGGCCATCCCCAATCGCAGGGGCACGGACAAAGTCCTCGCCCCGCACGGGTTGGTCCTGAGCGGAGGTAGTGATGGAGAAAATGAAGAAGGCAAGGGTCAGGAAGGTTTTCATAAATCACTCAAAAAGGTTACTGCATGCCAAAAATTGCAAGGGTTTAAAAGGAACGGCGATCTTTGGTCGCAGACGGTTTGACAGAAGCCTAAACCCCTACCATCCCCTACTCTATACCAACCTGCATTTGAAATACCCCTTGTGGAGATAGCCAAAATGGAAGCGGCTCGAATAATCACCCGGGAATCCAAGCGGCAAAACGCCACTTATACATTGGAAATCCATCGGCCGATGGGCTTCACTTCCCCAGCTTCCGCACCCGGATATTGCGGAACTTCATGACCCCGGCGTTGCCGCCATGGTGCTGGATGCCAAAACGGCCGCGCAAGTTGGTCGAGTGTTTGGTATCCGTAACCAACACATCGTTGACATAAATCCGAATCCGCTCGCCTTCGCAGTGGATCTTGTAACGGTTCCAACCGTCGCGCGACAGGACGCCTATGATCCGCCCCTCGTATTCCTTCTGGTCATCTTTGCCCGGATAGATCCAGCCTCCAGTCCCGATGCCGTACAACCCGCCGTTTTTCCCAGGGATGGCGTCCATGATCTCGCATTGGTAGCCCTTGGGTTTGCCCTTTTCCCCGGTCAGGCGGAACCCAATCCCCGAGTTGATTGGGGTGTCCGGCATCTGAGCCTCTGCCTCCAGGATGAAGTCGCCCAGCTCCAAATCGGAAACAACCCACACGTTTTTCTTTGAAATCAAGTGCAACTCCCCATCCACCGCCTCGAAACGCGTCAATTCCTCCCGCGGCGTCCAGCCATTGGTGGACTTTCCGTCGAAGAGGGAAATCCAGTAGGGTTCCACGGCCTGGGCAGTGGAGAAAAGGAGGCAGGTAAAGAAGAGGGTTTGGGGTTTCATCGTGGGTAAAGGTGTCCCGAATGCCCATGTTTGCAAGATATCCTGCCGAAACATTGGCCCTCGCGCCATTGACTTGGCCGTACACGGGGATACTCCCTTCCGGCATTTCAATTACCCAACCATGAAACCGTCCCTCACCTTCCCTTTCTTGCTGGCCTCTATCCAGTTTGCCAAGGATGCCCCGTTCGACGCGACGCGCCTCGTCCCCACCACCCTTGCCACCAAATTGGACAGGCCCATGGAACTCGAAGTCGCACCGGACGGACGCATTTTCTACATCGAACTCGATGGCCGCCTGAAAATCCTGCACCCCGACACACGCGAAACCACCCTCGCCGGGGAAATCAAAGTTACGACCTCCCAGGAAAACGGCCTCATCGGAATGGCTCTCGACCCGGCTTTCGCGCAAAACAATTGGATCTACCTCACCTACTCCCCGCCGGACTTCGAAGGCCAGCATATCTCCCGTTTCTTCATGCAGGGTGACCACCTCGACCTGGCTTCCGAAAAGCTGCTACTCAAGTTCAAGGAACAACGCCTGGAATGTTGCCACCACGCAGGTTCCATGGAGTTCGGCCCGGACGGTTGCCTATTCATCTCCGCCGGGGACAACACCCATCCCGCAGGAGATTCCAGGGGTTACGCGCCGATTGACGAAAGGCCGGGCCGCATGCCTTGGGACGCCCAGAAGTCCGCCTCCAACAAGTTCAGCCACAACGGCAAAGTCCTCCGCATCCGCCCCCTCCAGGACGGCACCTACGAAATCCCGGACGGCAACCTCTTCCCCAAAGACGGTTCCCAAGGCCTCCCGGAAATTTACGTCATGGGATGCCGCAACCCCTGGCGCATCAATGTCGATCAAAAGACCGGCACCCTCTACTGGGGCGAAGTCGGCCCCGATGCGGGCGGAGACAGCGACCTCGGTCCCGCCGGGCACGACGAAATCAACCAAGCCCGCAAAGCCGGGAACTTCGGCTGGCCCTACTTTGTCGGCCCCAACCTCGCCTATCCCATGGTCAACTTTGAAACCCGTGCCATCGGGGAAAAGCATGACCCGCTCAAACCCGTCAACCGCTCCCCCAACAGCACCGGAGTCCAGACCCTGCCCCCGGCACAACCTGCCTTCATCTACTACAAACGCGACCTTACCCCGGATTTCCCCATGCTTCGCACCGGGGGACGGACTGCCTGTGCCGGACCTGTCTTCCATTTTGATAACGCCCTTGGCAGCGACACCCAACTCCACCCCCATTACGACAACTGCCTCTTCATCTACGAATGGTCCCGCCACTGGGTATTCGCCGTCCGCCTCGACGAAAATGAAAACATTGCAAGCCTTGAGGAATTCATGCCGGACTACTCCTTCTCCCGCCCCATCGACATCGACTTCGGCCCCGAAGGCGCAATGTACCTCATCGAATACGGCGAGACATGGGGCAAAAACGACAACTGCCAACTGATCCGTATCGACTACCTCAGAGGCAACCGTGCGCCCCACGGCCACATCTCCGGCGAAAACCTGGCAGGGAAAGCCCCGCTATCCGTCAAGCTCTCCTCCGAAGGCTCCTTCGACCCGGATGAAGGCGACCAACTCCGTTACGAATGGAAAGTCGTTCCTGGGGAGGACAAAGTGGTATCTACCAAACCGAACCCGACCCTCACCTTCCCCAACCCCGGCAATTTCCAAGCAGTCCTTTCCATCAAGGACCAAGACGGGGCAGCTCACCTCTCCTCCATCCCGGTTTCCGTCGGTAATGCCCGCCCGGTCGTAAAGGTCATTTCCCCCCGCGATGGGGACTTCTTCCGCTTTGGCAAACCAGTGGAGTGGGACATTGAGGTCACGGACGAGGAAGACCAGAAGATCGAAGGCAAGCGTATCCACATAGCCTCGCAAGTCGTCAAATCCTCCCTCCCGGACGCCCCCTCCAGAATCGACCTTGCCACCGGCATGAGCCCCGGCCTCGAACTGATGAAGAAAAGCGACTGCTTCAACTGCCACACCATCGACCGCAAGCTCGTCGGCCCCGCCTACCTCGACATTTCCCAAAAGTACGCCAAGGAACCCGCAGGTTGGAAGACAGCCGCCGAGCACATCCTCAAAGGCTCCACCGGGGTTTGGGGACCCATCCCCATGATGCCCCACCCGCAGCATAATGAGGAGCAAGCAGGGCAAATGGTCGCCTGGATCGCCTCCATCGCGGCCGACCAGGAAGACCCGCTCTCCGGCCCCAAAGGCAGTTTCGTCCCCCAACGCCCGAAAAACCTCAGGCCACAGGATCCGGCCACGCTGCTCGTCGAAGCCAGTTACCTAGACAGCGGAGCCTTCCCCATAGCCCCACTCTC
>JAYPDO010000236.1:0-4571 GCA_038125285.1 Opitutia bacterium | reverse complement strand
CCTCCGGGGTTACCAGCTCCTTGACAAGGTAATCCAAAAAGTCATTTTCACGGACGGTATCGAGCAAGGCAAGGAGGCCAAGGAACAAGCCGCATAACCAAAAACTTCGCCCAAACTTTGTCCTCTTGGCAAAAGCCCCGTCCACAACTTTCTAAAATATCTCTTTGCGACTTGGTGTCTGTCCAATTTTTCATCTGTTTTGGTAGGTTTTGAAGCGTCCTGCCTGTTGAAATCCACGGACAAAAAAATGGATGACTGGTACCGTTTTGGAAATAGCTTACGTACGATTGGTAGGCCAACCTGGTAGCGCCGACGTCCTCGTCGGCAATTTGTCCCACGATAGCCGACGAGGACGTCGGCGCTCACAGAGGTATCAACTTTGTTATGGCAGGCAGGAATGCCTGTTTCACCTTTGGCCGGATCGGAACTGACAGAAGGAGCGCACTATTCTTTGAAATTTTAACAATCGACTGCTCAGGCCATTTCCAGGCCGGGCATGGTGGTCCTGGCGCTGGAGAAAGTGTCCGTGCCGATGCCGAGGCGTTGGAGCATGGAGACGTAGAGGGTGGCGAGGTTGTGGTTGCGGTCTCTGTCGAAAGCGAGGTGTTGGCCGTGTTTGAAACCGCCCCCGGCGAGGAGGACGGGGAGGTTGACGTTGCTGTGGCTGTTGGCGCTGCCCATGCAGGTACCGTAAAGGACTTGAGTACGGTCGAGGAGGCTGGTGCCCTCTTCGCCGGAACCGGCCAGGGCGGTGAGGAAATGGCCCAATGCGCCGAACTGGCCTTCTTCGTGGCCACGGAGTTCGGCGACGACTTCCGGGCGGTTGCCGTGGTGGGTGATGTTGTGGATGACGGTGGTGTCGATAAAGAGGGAGACGATGCGGGTGGAGTCCGTTTCAAGGGCGAGTTTGATAAGGTCAAACATCTGATAGGTCTTGTCGACGAAGCGCATGCCGTCGGTGATGTCGTCTGGTTTCTTGACGGTGACCACGGGCTTAGGCTTCTGTTCCCATTCCTCGGCGGAGAGCATGCGTTTTTCGAGGTCGCGGACGGAAGTAAGGTATTGGTCGAGCCGGTCTTGGTCGGCCTTGGAAAGGGAGCGGTTGAGGCGGGCGGATTCCTCGCCGAGGAAGTCCATCATGCTGCGGCCTTTGCGGAGTTCCTCCACGGTGGCAGCGACTTCCTCGGGCTTGCCTTGGACAAAGAGTTTCTTGAAAAGGAGGCTGGGCTTGCTTTCGGCGGGGATGGGGGAGCCGTTGCGGGTGTAACTTAGTGTCTTGTTCTCGGTGGTCATCGCGAGGACAAGGGAGGGATGGCGAGTACGGTTGCCAATTTGCTCGGCCGCGAACTGGTCGAGGGAAATTTCATTGCGGAAGCCGTTGCGATCCGGGTGCGGTGTGCCGGTGATGAAGCATTTTTCGGCTTGGTGCCCTCCTGTGACGCCCGGCAAACTGACCCCGGAGAAGACGGTGATTTGGTCGCGTTGGGAAGAGAGTTTTTCCAGGTAAGGGGTGAGGGCGAAATCGCGGCCGGCCTTTTCCGGGAAGAAGAACCGGGGCATGATGCCTTGGTTGGTCTGGATGCAGACCATGCGGCGGGGAATATTGGTTCCGGAGGAGGCTTCCTTGGCGGCGGAGCCGAATACGGGGCGCATGGCGTCAAGGAAAGGCAGGGCTAGTGCGATGCCCGAGGTGCGGAGGAAGGTGCGGCGGTTAAGGGCGGATTTGGCGATGTGCGTCATGGCTGGATTTCGGTGTGTGTTTGGAAAGGTTATGGATTCTTATCTTGTATGGAATAGCGGGCTTTGGATAACTTCGTGCAACAAACTTTTCACGCCGCCGCCTTTGTATTCGGCGGAGGTGACGATGGCCTCGATGGCGTCGCGGTCACGGAAGGCGGTTGCGCGGCCTGTCGAGTAGACGAGCCACTGTCTGGCGAGGTTCCTGAGAAGGGCGGGGCGTCCGGTGGCAAGTTGGTCTCGGAGTTCCCGGATGCCTTGGAATGTTCTCCCGTCCGGTAGCTCGCCACTGGAGTCCACGGGGGGGCCGAGCTTGAAGCTGATGCCGATGAAGGGGTCGATTTTGCCACGTGGGGCGGAGTCGCCATTTTCGAGGGAGCGGTAGCGTTCACGATATCCGCCGATGACATCAAAGCTCTCTAGCGCGAACCCTGCCGGGTCAATCTTAGCATGGCAACCGGCGCAGGCGGGATCGCTGCGGTGTTTGTCCAATTCTTCGCGGATTGTCGTGGTTCCCCGCACATCCGGCTCAACGGCGGGGACGGAAGCAGGGGGAAGCTCGGGAGGCTGGCCCAAGATCCGATCCATCACAAAGGCTCCCCGGGGTACGGGAGAAGTGGTGGTGCCGTTGGCTGTGACCTTGAGGACGGCGGCCTGGGTGAGGAAGCCACCCCTTGGGCAATCGGCAGGTAGGGACACGCGGCGGATTCCCGAACCGACCACACCTTCGATATCGTAATGGGTGGCAAGCTTTTCATTGAGCATCGCAAAGTCGGAGCGCACGAGGTGGGCGGCATCGAGGTCGGCGTCCAGAAGCTGGCGAAAATAGGCACGGCTTTCTAACAACATCGACTCCTGCAGGTAGGGGCTGAACTCCGGGTAGAGCTTGCGGTCGGGGTCGTTGGCGGCGATGAGGCGGAGTTTGAGCCATTGGCCGAGGAAGTCCTCGACGAACCTCCCGGAACGAGGGTCGGCGAGCATCCGCTCTACTTCGGCGCGAAGGATTGCGGGTTGGAGCAACTTCCCATCTTCGGCCAACTGTGCGAGGCGGGCATCCGGGAGGGTATTCCAAAGAAAGTAGGATAGGCGGTTGGCCAGGCCATGGCCGTCCAGCTTTGCTGCGGGTTCCACATGATAAAGGAAATCGGGCGAGCACATGGCTGTCCGGGCGGCCCAACGCAGGGCGGACTCGAAACAATCGCCCGCCTTCATGCGCCCATCGACGAGGTCGACATAACGCTGGCGCGTTTCCGCCGAAACCGGCCTGCGGAACAACTTGGGGAGGAACCCGGCCAGCAACCGGTCGGCATCGCCCAAGGGGTCTTCGCTGGAAACTGTCCAGGTTCCCGCCACCGGGTCACGCTCGTTTTTGCCGAGGTGCAGCCAAAGGCGTTCCCAATTGATACGGCGCGGGGGGCGGATATCGGGATTGTCCTTTGCGACAAACTCCTTGATGGGCAATTCGCCGAAAAGGACGCGGTGGGATTTGGGAGGCCAGACCTCGTGCAAAGGCCCTTCCACATCAACCCAATCGACCGCGATGCCCGGCCCGGTAAAGGCCATCGCCCGGCCTTTGCGGGCGTAGTTGGCCACTGGGGCAAGCGATGCCACGTCGCAGCCGAGGATTTCGTTTTCATTGAGCCAGACCACCAGTTCGTGCTCCTGCGACTTGAGCGAAGGTGCGTCGTAGTAGCCGAGGGTGTAGTTCGGATGCTGCCCGCCCCGACCGTCGGAGGTTAGTTGGACAGCGGCGAGCCGCAGTGCTTCGGTTCCACGGGAGGGCAAGACCGTGCCTTTTTCCCATTGGAAGGACCAGGTGGAAAACCGCACCCGGTAACGGGCCGGGTAAATCGTGGTGTGCCCCCGGAAGTAGTAGTTTACAGACTCGTCCTCTCGGCGGAAAATCCCGACTGCACTATCCGTCATGAAGGAACCGAGGCGTTCGTGGGCACCTTGGTCGAGGTGACGGTGTTCGCTGGCAGGCGGGTAAGCCGGGTCGGGTTTGTAATCCTTCAACACCACGCAATCCCCCTGCATGGAGAGGTAGGGTGCCTGGCCCCCGCGGTCGAGCAGGGAAATGCGGGTCTTCTGGACACGCGGGGCTTCGGGGCGGTCGGCGATGGCGAGGTCAAGGGTATGGTCGGCGGCTTCGATATACTTGGCCAAGTTGACATGGGAAATGGAGAGTGCGTCGCTGTTTTTGTCGAAACCATTGGCCGAGCCGTCTGGCGGGAGCAAGGCCTGGAGGGGGATGCCCGGAAGGTCAAAAAGGTCGCGCATGGTGTTTTCATATTCCACCCGGGTCAACCGGCGAAGTGCGGTACGGCCAGAACCAGAATGGCGCGCTTCCTCCGCCGTGACAAGGGATCCCTTGAGCCAGTCGAGCATCTTCTGGCGTTCCCCCGCATCGGGGCGGGGCTTCTTCTTCGGAGGCATCACATCGTCCGCCAATGCGTCGTACACCTTCACCCACTTGGCGAAGTTCTCCGCATTTTCCGGGTTGTAGGATAGGGATTCCAGGTCGAGGTTGCCCTTCTTGGTGTCGGCGTCATGGCAATCCATGCAATGGTTGTCGATAAGCCGGGAAGCCTCCCGTGCTTGCTCGGCATGGACGTGGAAGCCCAGAGAAAGGCAAAGGATAGTTAGGGAAACTTTGTTCATGGCTTGGTTTGGGTCGCGAGGTATCCGGAAGGGGTCATGAAGACGACATCCTTGGATTTGAGGAATTTGATAATCCTGACAAAACCTTCCCAGCGAGCGTCGTCCCATTGGTTGGGATGACCCTGGAGGACGAGGACATCCTTGCTAGAGGCGTGTTTTTTGTAAGTGGCGAT
>JAYPDO010000235.1:0-4637 GCA_038125285.1 Opitutia bacterium | reverse complement strand
GGTTCCCGGTCAGCAACCCGGAAGGTTTGGAGTTGCCCGAAGACTGGCACGAAAAGATGGAGCAAATGTCCTCCTCCCCGAGCTGCGGATATCTGGCGGCCTATGTCCCCAACCTTACGATGAAGGACCAAGTCGTGGTCAACACCGGCCATCCGGGCTACTCGGGGCTCGTCCGTTTCCGTACAATATTCTACCAGCCCAACGCCGCTGTCCGGAAGTTCAAGGTGACCGGGTTGCCCGTGCCGGAAGGCCGCACCGGGGCATGGAGTTTGTTCTTTATCGATGGCCAACCAGCGGATGAAGATGCGGAGAACCCGTTGGAAATCGAAAGGGAGTTGGCTCCCGGACTCCACACCATCGAAATTTGGCACCATGGAAGCCGCGCACGGACGACCGCAGCCACACTGGCCATCCTCTGCGACCAGGAGGGCTCGGACGAACTCCTCCCCTGCCCCGACACCATGTTCGACCCCACAACCTTCCCGGTGGGCGTACAAGCCAAGCTCCCCCAACCTGCCAAGATCACCAAGGGCAAAGGCGGCCAACTCGACATCGAATTCGGCGACCATACCCAAACCCGCCTGGTCCGCTTTGTTATCACCGGCTTCCAAGGCGTTGCCCCCGCAGTCAAAAAAGTCACCTTGGCCGACCGCGCTGGGAAGCAACTTCTGCCAGTAGGACAAGATTTCATGGCCTTGCGCCAAAACCAGCAGTTGGAGGTGTTGCCCGGCGACACCATCACCGCCCGTTACGAAGACCCCGTCTCCGCTACCCCGAAGCGCAACCGGCATGAACAACGCATCACGGTCGCCTTCAACACCGCCACCCTGACCGCCTCCTTCCTCAACTACGAAACCGACCCTCGGACGGGGGAACGCACACTGAAACTGGAGCCAATCCGACGCTTCCAATACGACGACCCGGTCGCATTGGTCATAGAAGACGCGGACATGGACGGCACCCCCGCCCGCGATGTATTGGACTTCCGGGTCGAGACGAGCAACGGCCAGAAAGTGACGCTCAAAGCAGTCGAGACCGAGGAGCATTCCGGGCGTTTCATTGGCCGGGTTTTCCCGGTAAAGGGCACTCCCTCCAGGGATTCTGAAATCCAACTTCCTGAAGGCGGGATATTGACCGCCTATTACCGGGATGCGGAGAACCTCGACCCCGGCATCCCAACCGACCGGATGGTGACCATTTCCCATGCCCAGTATGTGGAACCGGCCATGGGTTTGTACACCATCCATACGACGGCCATCCCGGAAGAAGCGGAGAAGGCAAATGATCACCGGCCAGCCAAGTCCAACAAGCGCAAAAGTTCCAGCCAGGAAGTGGTCAAGCCCCGCCAGACCTTGGTGTACGATTACATGGGGACAACCGGTGAAGCGGAGGGAACCCCCGTCGCGGTCCAAGGCGCGGGCTTGCGTTTCGATGTCGTGTCCCCGCACCTCGCCTTTGCAGGGAGCAGCACCATCACGGCCTATGTCCAGACCAACGAAGGCGTGATGGCCTTCATGAAGCAAAACCCCGGCCTGTCCGCACCCCCGTTCTTCAGCAAAGATGTCCCCGGAACCCTCAAGGTGACTGGCACGTTGAACAAAGGTGCCCCGGAAGTTCCTGATGGGTACACATTAGGAAGCGGCGGAAGATCCGCCGGCAATGCTGCCCCGCTGGAGGAAGGGCGTTTCCACTTCAACGTGCCTTTGGTTCTGGGGGACTTGCCTGTCCGTAGCTACGCCAACAAGAGTGCCGAAAAGTTGCCAGAATCCGCCTTCCCGGTCGGTTTGGCAGTAAAGGCGGGGGAGGAAGTCCATGTCGGATTTGAATGGGCAACCCCGGATGGCGAGACGAAATGGATCAAGCACAAGTTCCTAATCCAGGGGCATGCGTTCCTCGACGTCATGCAAAACGGTTACTCCGAGCCCCTCACAAGGGTGTACGTTGGTGAAAAGGTGTACATCCGCCTTATTGCCCGGAACCTCGACAAAGGCCCGGAGCGCGATGTGGCGTATGTCGGGTTGGGTTCGACCTCTGGGACAAAGACCCGGCACCAACTCCAGGAGACGGAAGGCCACTCGGGCGTATTCAAGGGCGTCTTCTCCGTAAGTTACGATGACCGGACGCCTGGAGGCACAGACGCCGAATTGCCCCCTGTTGCGCTCAACGGGTTCCCGGTCAAGTACGGCGACACGATCACGGTTTCCTACGAAGGCCAGGAGCGAAATGTGGAGGTCAATAACGGTGCCGACGGCGGCATCCAGCCTTTCAGCAAGCGCTACACCGGGGACGAGATGGCCGTGCGCACGAGCTTCACCCTGGCCGAATGTTTCTTCGAACTGGCCAAGAAACACCGCGAGATGGAACAGGAAAGCCTGGCGCGCCGTGAGATTGGCCATGCCCGGAAACTCCTGGCCGAAGCCTTGGCGACCCACCGCGACGAGGAGTTGAAGGCACATGCAGAATACCTCTTGGGGAACTTAGCGCAGGAGTTTGCGGACCTCGCCAAGAACGACGTCAGCAAGCTCCCCATGTACCAGGATGCCCTTGCACGCTTCTCCAAGATCCCGACCGACTATCCGGAAAGCGAGTTCGCGGCAAAGGCCCAATTCAAGACCGCCCTGGTCTACGAAAAGATGGGCGAAATCGAGAACGCCGTCGAGGAGTATGTCAAACTGGCCTACAAATACCCGGATCATGAGTTGATCCCCTCCGTCATGTCACGGCTCGGGGACTACTTCCAGAAGAAAGGCCAGGAGTTGAAAGACCGAGCCAAACCGCTCCGGGAAAAGACCGACGAACTTTCTGTCGCCGAAGTCCTGAGGCTGGATGGCCTATCCTACCCAGAGTTCCTCAATGCGGCCATGGTCTTCACCAAGTTGCTCAACCGCTTCCCCGATGATCCGCTGGCAGGGCTGGCAGGTATCCGTGCCGGGCAAAACTTCATGCGCGCCTTGCAGTATGAAAAGGCCATCGACGTCTTCCAAGACGTGATCAACAACGAGAATTTCGAAGGAGGGAAAATCCGTGCCCAGGCCCTCTTTTGGGGAGCCTACAGCCGCGAACTTTACCCCACCTCGGAAGGCGACTACCGCACGCGGGGCAACATGGTCAGGGAAGCCTACCAAATGTACCGCCGCATTACGTTTGACTTCCCGGACAGCATCTGGGCCAAAAGGGCACGGGGACGTCTGGCCGACCAGGTTTTTGAGCGAATCATCGAAGTCGAGAACCAGGAGCGCGAGCGCATGCTCGGAGCCCTGAAAAAAAGTAAGTGACTATTTTGGATACCAAAGAACAGAAATTACTGAAGGAGGAGGCAGGCGTCGACATCGCCCCCCTGCTGAGCCTGCGTAGCCAGACCAAAGTGGACACCGGCGGATGGTTGGGCAGCAAGCCGGTCTGGGTCTGTGTAACCTCCGACGAACTCTTCCTCGTTGCCGCAGGGAGACGGCCTTTCTTCGAACGCGTGTCCCTTCAAGATTGTGCCGGTTCGCATTACAATGCGGCCACTGGCGAAGTCGTCCTCTCCCCTGCCGAAGCCCTCATGTGTAACCAACTCGCCCTCCGACCTACGGAAGCGATGGAACTGTTGAAGGCCATGGGGATCGAGGCTTCTCAATGGACGGCCAAAGTTGCCCCAGCCATTCCAGATGAGGACGACCCTGTCGCCGCCATCCTAAGAAAACTTGCAACTTCCGAGCCTGCCGCCCGCAAGGATGCCCCCCCGAAACCCTCCAAATTTGCCAAATTCAAAGCCAAGAACCAATAACCTTTCACCAAGACAAACACTATGCTAGAACATATCCTCAAAGGCGGGCCGATGATGATCCCGTTGATGATCTGCAGCCTGATCAGCCTTGCCGTCGTCTATGACCGCTGGGCCGCATTCCGGAAGAACCGCAAGGTCGACACCCGTTCCCTGCGTGCAAAAGTGCTGGAACACTTGCGAAACGACAACATCGACGCAGCAATCCAGGAGTGCGAGACTGCCCGAGGCCCTATCTCAGCGGTCTTGTTGGCAGGGCTCCGTTCGTACAACCATCTCCATGGCAAACAGGAAAGATCGGAGACCATGCGCCTGGTCGTCGGACAAGTGATGGAGGAGTACAGCGCGCAAGCCATGAGTGTGGTGAACAAGCGCCTGGATGTCCTAACCACTATCGGGACGGCCGCCCCGCTCCTCGGGATGACCGGTACCGTAACAGGGATGATCGTCTCCTTTGCCGGGCTGGCGGACGCCGGGAGCATCGGCGGAAGCGGCGGCATGGTCGCGGAAGGGATTGCCGAAGCGCTCGTCACCACGGCCGTCGGCCTCATCGTCGCCCTTTTCGCCGTCATTCCCCAGAGTGTGTTCAACCGCTGGAGCGACGAGATCGAACTGGAGTTGGAAGAAAGCAGCAGCGAACTGGTCGAGTTTATCCTCACCCATCATTAAGCCGCCCATCCCAACTCCCATCCAACCCATCCCGCATCCATGTGGCGTAAAAAATACAGCAAAGAGAAAAAGCGCCGGAGCGGGGAAATCCCCACCAATTCCTTCTCCGACATCGCCTTTTTGCTCATCATTTACTTCCTGGTCGCAACTACGCTGGTGAAGGTAAAGACCATCACCACGGACATGCCTGCCGGGGAGAAAA
>JAYPDO010000234.1:0-4657 GCA_038125285.1 Opitutia bacterium | reverse complement strand
TCACTGGCGAACCTTGGGTTTGGGATCTATGGCTTGCCAACCAGCCAAGTGCCTCGGATATACAGGATCCGAAGACAGGGGACTGGGTCCGTGAGAATTATCTCCAGCTCAATGGGAATTCGCCCCCTGGTGTGTTGGGATGGGATGATACCCTGGCCAGCCAATTCCTGGACGGGTATATCCTTGAGAACGAGGTTTTCCTCTTTTCAATGGTGCGAGGGGAAGGGGATGACGACAACGATGCGTTCAGGATTGATGGTGACAAACTCCGCATCCTCCGTGACCCTGATTTCGAGGCCAAGTCCAGCTACTCGGTAAGGGTCGAAGTCACCGACCCCAAGGGCGCGACTTTCCAGCAGGCTATTACAATCTCCGTCGCAGATGTCGGGGAGCCTCCCATGCCCCCGACCCTCAGCAACCTGTCTGTCAAAGAGAACGAAGGGCCTGACACATTAGTCGGGAGGTTGTCCGCTGATGACCAGGATTACAGGGATCTCGCGACCATCATCCTGGACGACGATACTGACGAGTTGGATAACGAGTATTTTTACATCAAGAATGGGCAGCTCTTTACCAACGTGCCCTTTGACCATGAAACTAATCCCTTGCTCGCCATCCGCTTGGTCGCCACGGATCGGTCAGGACTGCAAACCGTAGATGAAATTGAGATCCAAGTCGCGGATATCAACGAACCTCCCGCAGGGATTTCCGCAGAGACGACGACCATGGCTGAAAATCCGGCTCCCGGCGAAGTCCTGGCCACCATTCGGGCTGACGACCCGGATTATGCAGACAGCTTTGTCTTTTCCCTTGAACCGGGCACAGGCGACACGGATAACCATCTATTCCTGTTGGATGCTAATACAGGCGGGCTTTCTATCGCCCCAGGGGCAAACTTGGATTTTGAGACCAAGCTCTTTGTCACTCTACGTGCCAGCGTTACAGACTCAGCGAAGCAACGGTTCGAAGGTAATGTCGTTTTTGATGTCACCGACCTGAACGAAGCCCCGGAAGCCATGTTCCTGGACAACGCTTCTGTCATGGAAGGCCTTCCCAAAGGCGCGCTGGTCGGTAACCTGATGGTCGATGACCCTGACAATGGCAACACCCATACCTATGCCCTCGTGGCTGGGGAAGGGGACACGGACAACAGCTTGTTCCAAATCAAGGGGGATGTACTCCAGACCTTTGCCATCCTTTCTACCACCGCCTCCAAATCACACAGTATCCGGGTTAAGGCGACCGACCAGGACAAAGCCTACTTGGAGGAAATCCTCACCATCCGTGTGGAAGACGCCCCAGACGCCCCTGATAGCATTTCCCTGGATGGTGACACCATCAAACGGTACCAACCCTCCGGCACATACATCGGGACGCTTTCGTCAGCAGATGTCGATGTCGGGGATACGCACACCTTTAGCCTGGCCGCTTATGGCAGTGGTAACCGAAACGAGTTGTTCTACATCCGTGGTGACCAACTCATGAGCAACCACGTTTTCGACGGCACTTCCGACAGTGTGTATCCCATCCTTGTCCGGGTGGCCGATAGTGCCGGTCTGACCTATGAATCCCTTTTGGATATCAAGGTGCTGGATGCCCCCAAACCTTCGGGTTACTTGCTCCAAGTCAGGAGGAACCCCCCGGACGGTGGCCTGGTTTCCGGTGCCGGATACTACCGGAAAGGGGACAATGCCCTTTTGGAAGTTATTGGTGCCCAGGGTTACCAGTTTGCCGGTCACTCAGGGGATGTACCCGGAGGGTTTTCCGCTGAGAACCCCCTCTCCTTGGCTGTGACTGGGGATATGGAGGTCGTTACAAATTTCAGCCCAGGATACCACAAAGTCACCGTTGGGGTTTACCCGGCCGAGCATGGGTACGCCTGGGGTGGGGGCAATGTCCTCCAGGGGTCGGAAATTACCGTTTTTGCACAGGAACTGGATGCCTCCTATGGTGCAAAGCTCACCCATTGGACGGTCAATAATGAGGTCCGCCAGTTGGATAAGAAGAAGCCCACCCAACTAACTTTCACTGTATGGCAAGACGCAGAGGTGCTGGCTCATTTCGATTATGGCCTCCACGAGACCATGACACATATCCCTTCGGGCATCTTTACCCAAGGCAACGACCGCTACCGCACCGGGCCGGAAATCCGTCCATTTATCGACGGGTTTTACATCGACAAATACGAAACAACCAAGACCCTCTGGTATGAAGTCTACAATTGGGCTGTCCGGAATGGCTATGAATTCAGTTTTGAACCGGACGTACCTTATGGTCGTAACATGGCTCACAGCGACACTGCCTACAAGGACGACATGCCCATCACGGGTCTCCCTTGGTATGATGCCCTCAAGTGGTGCAATGCCCGGAGCGAAATGGCCGGTTTGACCCCTGTGTATTATAAGGATAAGGCGAAAACGGAAGTTTACCGTACTGGTGGCGTAGAGGACGATTTCGAGCCCGATAACGACATGGTGTTGTGGGGGGCGAAAGGTTACCGCCTCCCCACGGAGTCTGAATGGGAGAAAGCGGCTAGAGGCGGTGTCGAAGGGCTGCTTTATCCAAACGGGAACACCCTTGACAACACGACTGCCCACTTTAACCAACGCACCAGTGTCCGTAGTATCAAGCCGGTCGGGGGAAGGTTGCCCAATGGTTACGGGCTCTATGATTGTGCCGGGAATGCCTGGGAAATGTGCTGGGACTGGTTTTGGAAGAACTATTACCAGTACAACCATGACCTCCAGGCCAAAGACCCTAACTTTGTCCTGGCTAATCCCCATGGGCCGACCTACGAGCAAATCGGCAAGGACAATTGGAAGGTACGGATCGCCCGGGGGGGCAGCGGTAATTCGAGCCGTTTCCATACCCCCGTATACTTCCGTAAGGATTACCACAAAACATGGAAACAATACGCAATCACCGTCCGCCCAGTGGTTCCCGCGCCGACACCGCCCGTGGCTTCCCTCCTAGTTAATTCAAAGCCGGCTCACCTCGGTACAGCCATGGGGGCCGGTTCCTATCCCGTAGGGAGTTCGGTCGCCCTCAATGCCTTAGCGGTTGTTGGAAAAGCCAAGTTCCTCCAATGGGAGGATTCTGACGGAAAGATCCTTGGCAAAAAGGCCAAGATGAACTTCCTTCTTGATGCCAACAAAAGTATTGTCGCCGTCTTCAATGATACCAGTCCGACCGCAGACCAGCTTTACAGCCTGGAACTTTCCCCAAATCCTACCGGCGGGGGCTTGGTCATTGGCGGCGGTGCTTATATCAAGGGGACGGAAGTCACCATCACAGCCATCCCCTCAGGCGCAAATGATTTCGCCGGTTGGGGTGGCGATGCTAGCGGGTTGGAGTTGTCCATGACCGTAAAGATGGATGGCCACAAGTCCATTACCGGCTATTTCGGTGACACTTCCCTAGACAATGATGGCGACGGTCTCTCCGACCTTTATGAAGGGGCTATAGGCTCAAGCCCATACCTTACTGACACGGATGAGGACGGGATTTCGGATTGGGACGAAGTCCGGATCCATTCCTCCAACCCAGCTTCCATGGATTCGGATGGGGATGGCCATGACGACCGTTCTGAATTCCTGCATGGCACAAAGTTGGATGATCCGACCGATTACCCTTTCCTTCCTGACGAAGGTCTCGTCAGGTACTTCCCGTTCAAGGGGGGCAAAGTCTATGACCTGAGCCGTAACCGAAAAACTGCCAAAGGGACTGCCCTTGGGATGGCCTATGACCGGAACGGGGATAACAATCAAGCACTGGCCTTCGACGGGAAAAAGTCCGTCCTGGAATTGGTTCAGTTCAATGGTTTTAACGGCTCTGCGGCCTTCGCGGTTTCGGGATGGGTCAAGTCTGGCGCGGTTACTGACGGTGGAATTGCCAGTTGGGGCGTTTCTGGGAAAGGTATTGATATCAACGTTTCCGGGGGAGTCATCCAAATCGTTGCAGGTATGACGACCCTCAATGGCACGACCCTGGTCCAGGATGGTACCTGGCACCAAATTTTAGTCTCCCTGCCCGAAGGGGGGACGCCGGATAGCTTGCGAGCCTGGGTCGATGGTGCGGACGAACCATTGGACGCTCTTGGTGACATCAGTTCTCCATTGGCTACTTCCCCAAAGAGGGATGCCACTTTCGGAAAGTCCCTTACTGGAGGTTTCTTTACTGGTGAAATTGACGAAATCCGTGTCTGGAACCGTTATCTGGGAGGGAGCGACGCGGCCAAATTATATGAATTGGAGCGGTACAAGGAACCGGATCTCATCCGCCCCTCGATAACTGGGCATCCGGAGAGCATTACCATCGCCGAAGGGGGGACGGCAGTTTTCACAGTCGAAGCGATCGCCAAACCCGCCCCTACCTACACTTGGGAAAAATTGGACGGGAGGAAATGGGTGGCCATCCGGGGCAACAACAGCCCGTCACTCGTCTTTAGCAATGCCCAATTAGCGGATTCAACAAAAGTCCGTGTGGCTGTATCCAATACCCTAGGTGTGGCCAAATCGAAGATTGCTTCGCTGGTCGTCCTGGAGGTGCCTCGGTTTGCCGTACAACCTACCGACCTTTTCCTTCTGGATGGAAAGGCGGCGAATATCGAAGTGGATGTGACTGGTAGCCCCAAATTGGAATTTGAATGGTTCCGGGA
>JAYPDO010000233.1:0-4723 GCA_038125285.1 Opitutia bacterium | reverse complement strand
CCCCGGAATCGAAGGTCGGCAAAGCCAGGACGAAGGTTAGGAGGACGGGGAATAGAGACGGAGTTTTCATGGACACGGAAACGCTCCACGCCGTTTGCCCCCTGTCAAACCAAACAGTTATTTCCTGGCTTTGCCCACCTTGGACTGCGGTTGCCTGCTACCGCTTTTGGCAAGGAAGCCCTGCTACCTTGCAGACACCCCCATCATTCGTCTTGGATTTCCCAGAGGTTTTGCCAAGGTCGCCCCTTCCAACCAAGCCCACAATTTCACGATGCGTACGAACCTTCCCCCATTCCTTTTCCTCACCGTCCTCGCCTCCGCGCCTGCCCAATCCTGGCAAACCACCCTCCTCGAAACCGACTTCTACGCAGAAGGTGCTGCCCACGGCGATATCAACGGCGACGGCGCGACGGACATCGCTTACGGGCCGTTCTGGTTCCAGGGACCAGCCTACACCGCCAAACACCGCTTCGCCCAAGGCGATTCTTTCAATGGCCGCCGCGGATACTCCGACAACTTCTTCTCCTACATCACTGACGCCGACAAGGACGGCAAAAACGACATCCTCGTCTACTGTTTCCCAGGGAAAGAAGCCCGCCTCTACCTTAATCCCGGCGCAGGTTCCTCCGACCCCTGGAAGATGCACATCGTCGCCCCGGAGGTCAGTAACGAGTCGCCCACTTTCGCGGACATCATCCCCGGCGGCCTCCCGGAAATCGTCTGTTCCCATGACAACCAATACGGTTACTACCAAGCGGGGAAGGACGCCACCCAGCCTTGGCAATGGCACGCCATTTCCGGCAATGAGGCCGGCGGGCGTTTTGAACACGGCCTCGGGGTAGGGGACGTCAATGGCGACGGCCACATGGACATCCTCCAGCGCACCTTCTGGTACGAACATCCGGCAACCCCCTCCGACGATGCCCCCTGGGAAAAGCACCGCTGGGCAACCCGCCCGCTTCCCGGAGGTGCGCAAATCCTCGTCCACGACCTTGATGGCGATGGCGACAGCGATATCATTTCCTCCCTCGCTGCCCATGGTTACGGTCTTTGCTGGTGGGAACAGGACACCCCCGGCCACTTCCTTCCTCATGACCTCATGGGCGATTCCTCCACGGACAACCCCTACGGCGTCTGCTTTTCCCAGCTCCACGCCCTCGCCTTGGCCGACATCGACGGCGATGGCCGCATGGACTTCGTTACTGGCAAACGCCACTTCGCCCACCAAGGCCATGATGCCGGGGGACTCGGCGAGCCGGTCGTCTACTGGTTTCGCAACACAAAGTCCGGCAAATCCGTCGAATTCGTCCCCCATCTTGTCCACCGCGACTCCGGTGTCGGGGTCGAACTGAAAGTCGCCGACCTCAATGGCGATGGCCGCCTCGACATCATCAGCAGCAACAAGAAAGGCCTCTCTATCCACATCCAGAACGGTGATGTCCACGCCACCGGCCTCGCACAGTGGAAGGTCGACGGCCGTTCCCAGGAAAACTATGGGCGCGGCTTGTCCGCCCAAGAAGCTGTCAAGAAGATGGAAGTGCCCGAGGGCTTTTCCGTCGACCTCATTGCCGCCGAGCCGGACATCACCCAGCCCATCGCCATGTGTTTCGACGCCAAGGGCCGCATCTGGGTCATCGAAGGCCACACCTACCCGACCCCCGCGCCGGAAGGCCAGGGCAAGGACCGCATCCTCATCTTCGAGGACACCGACGGCAATGGCTCTTTCGAGACCCGCAAGGTCTTTGCCGAAGGCATCAACCTCGCCAGCGGCATCGAGGTCGGTTTTGGTGGCGTCTTTGTCGGTGCCGCGCCCAACTTCTACTTTTTCCCGGACAAGGATGGCGACGACAAGCCCGACTCCTCCCCCGAAATCCTCCTCGACGGCTGGGGGCACCAGGACACCCACGAAACCCTCAACTCCTTCACTTGGGGACCCGACGGTTGGCTCTACGGTTGCCACGGCGTCTTCACCCATTCCAATGTCGGCAAACCCGGCACACCCGACGACCAGCGCACCAAGCTCAACGCAGGGGTCTGGCGGTTCCATCCGGTCACTCGGGAATTCGAGGTCTTCGCCCACGGCACCAGCAACCCCTGGGGCGTCGATTTCAACGAGTACGGCGACTTCTTTGTCAGCGCCTGCGTCATCCCCCATTTCTTCCACCTCTCCCAAGGCGGCCGCTACAAACGCCAGGCCGGGCAACACTTCAACCCCTACACCTTTGAAGACATCCAGACCATCGCCGACCATGCCCACTACACCGGCAACATCCGCGACCATGCCTTCTGGGGTTCCAAGCCCATCGCCCCGCCTGACACTTCCGCCCTCGGCGGCGGCCATGCCCATTGCGGCCTCGCCTTCTACCTCGCCGACACCTTCCCCGAACCCTTTCGCGGCCATGCCTATTTCCACAACCTGCACGGCCACCGCATGGTTCGTGAACAACTCGACCACAATGGCTCCGGCTACATCGCCCGACACCGCCCCGACTTCGTCCTTTCCAACAACCACGACTTCATCGGCGTTGGCGTGATGCTCGGCCCCGACGGCGCGTTGTATTATGCCGACTGGGTCGACCCGCAAACCTGCCACCACCGCGACGCCAACATCTGGAACCGCACCAATGGCCGCATCTACCGAGTCCGCTATGGCGCACAACAATCAACCAAGTTGGCGCTCAAGGAACAGTCTGACGCCCAACTCGTCCAAACCCTCGCCAACCCTAACGCCTTCCTCGCCCGCCAAGCCCAACGCCTCCTCCAGGAACGCAAGGCTTCGAGCAAACTTGACACCCAAGCCACCGATGCCGCCCTCACAAAGTTCGAGTCCACCCAACCTTCCGACACCCCCCTTCGCCTCCGCGCCCTCTGGGCACGCCATGTCACCGGACTCCTCCTCCCGCAACACTTCAAATCCCTCCTCCAGGATTCCGACGAACACATCCGCGCCTGGGCCGTCCAACTCCTCGGCGAAGGCAAACAAGCCCTCCCCGGCGACGTACTGCAGCAGCTCGAAACCATGGCCGCGCAGGAAGACTCCCTCGTCGTCCGCCGCTATCTTGCCTCCAAGCTCCAACGCCTCCCTGCCGACCAGTGTTGGAAAATCGCCGAAGGCCTGGCCTCCCACTCCCTCAGTGGCCATGACGCCAACCTCCCTCTCCTTTGCTGGTACGGCATCGAACCCCTCATCGAAGAAGACGCCCAACGCGCCCTAGCCCTCGTGGAAAAAGCCGCCTGGCCGCAGTTGAAGGACTTCATTACCCGCCGCGCCGCCGTCACCCCCGATGGCCGTTCCGCCATCATGGCTTCCCTCGCCAAAGCCAACAAGCCGGACACCTTCGTCTCCCGCTCCCAGCAATTGCTCCAATCCCTCGCAGGCTTGCCCCCGGTCGAACGCCCCGCAGGCTGGGAAAAAGCCCGTGCCCAAGGCGAATCCCTGGCCGCAAATGCCCCTGCCGTCCAGGATGTCCTCAACAAACTGGGCGCAAGGTTCGGCGACCCCGATTTCTTCCCGGAATGGCGCAAACGGGTCCTCGACGCCAACGCCCAGCCTGCCGCCCGCGCCGAAGCCCTGCAAATGCTCACCATTGGCAACGACCCGGAAATCGCCCCCATCGCCCGGCAATCCCTACAGTTCCCCTTTCTCCGCAAACCCGCCATCGACGCCCTGAAACGCCACCCGGGCCAGGAAACCGCCTCCGCCTTGGTCTCCCAACTTGGCAACTTCCAAGTCCAACTCCGCAACGAGGCCATCAACCTCCTCGCCACACGCCCCGACATGGCCCTCGAACTCCTCACCGCCGTGGACCGGGGGCAACTCCAGGCCTCCCTCGTTTCCCCCGTCCTCCTCAACCATTTCGAAAGGTTCAAGGACGATAAAATCAACTCCCTCATCCAGCGCAACTGGATCCGGGGCGGCAGTGGCATCGACCCTGCCCAACTCAACAAGTCCATTGCGGAATGGAAGCAAAAGCTCAATGACCGCACCCTCTCCCGCGCCAATGCCTCCAGGGGCCGCGAAACCTTCACCAAGACCTGCGGCATCTGCCACCAACTCTTCGGCGAAGGCGTCGCCCTTGGACCCGACCTCACCGGCTCCAACCGCGCCGACCTCGGCTACCTCCTCGAAAATGTCCTCTCCCCCAGCTCCGTGGTAGGGAAGGACTACCTCCTCCAAGTCCTCAAAATGAAGGACGGCACCACCCTCAGCGGCATCATCCGCAAGGAAACCCCGGAATTCATCGAAATTGCCATGCCCGGCGGTTCCTCCAACCAAGTCAAGGTGGCCGAAATCCAAACTCGCGAGGAAATCGCCCAGTCCCTAATGCCCCCCGCACTCTTCGACACCCTCCCCGCCAGCCAAGTCGCCGACCTCGTCAAATACCTCGCCAGTCCCGGGCAAGTCCCCCTTCCCGGACAAGGTGCCCCCCAAGCCAACAGCGATGTCCCCCCGCCGGAAAAAGGCGTACTCCGCATCGAAGGCGAAAACCTCCTCGCCAAAGCCCGCCACAAATCCGGCAATCTCGTCGCCCAGAACATGAGGGGCTTTGGCACATCTTGGTCAGGAAACCAGCACCTCTGGTGGACCGGTGCCAAACCCGGCGACCTCCTTACCCTGGAACTTCCTGCCCAACAACCCGGCACCTACTCCCTCGCCCTCTTCCCCACTACCGCCCGCGACTACGCCACCATCGAAGTCACCATCCTCGGCAAAACCCTAACC
>JAYPDO010000232.1:0-4879 GCA_038125285.1 Opitutia bacterium | reverse complement strand
GGAAACCCAGGGTGAAGCGGACGTCCATTTTCGGGGTAATGTGGCCGAGCAAGTTCGCGTTGATGTAATGGTCGCGGTGTTCGCTACGAGAGCTAGGGGAGGAACTCTCGGTCAGACGGTACCGGTATCCCAAAGCTCCCTCGAGTTTCTCTGTAAATTTATAGAAGACGATGAGGGGAATGGATGTGGTGTCAGAGTCATGGTATGCTGTGCTTGCAAAATCCGTCCTGCTCCAGTCCAGGCCGGTCCGCATGCCGGTTTTCGGGGAAAAGGAGACTTGGAAGTTCACATTGAATTGCTCGGCGACCGAGCGGACAATTTCCCCTCGAAACTGGGGGTTGATGGTGTTGATGTTCTGTAAGAGCTCCGCTTTGTTCCAGGCGGTAGAAAAGCTGAAGGGGTAACCATCGTACCCGGCATTGAAATTCAATCTCCAGGGCTCGTCATTCAGATAGCTTTCATCCAGGAAATGCAGGAGACTGCGCTCCATTCCGAAATTGAAGCGGGTGAGTTTGCTTTCCTCAAAAAGGGAAATGCGGAGGGCAGGGGTGAATTTTAAAAGGGAGTCGTCTATAACATCGTCACGTTTGGTGGCGAGGGTTAGGTTACTATTGTACTGGAATTCGGAATCCGCCTTGACATGAAGGTACACTGCATCCCCAAGGGTTACCATGGGCGCGGAGGACACGGGCACGGATGACAACTGGGTGGCAAACAAACAAATGGCCATGCCTAATCCACGGAAACCACGTTTGGGAAGCATGGGGGGAGGACGTAAATTCTGGTGGAGTGAAATCATCCGTTGATCGAAGGGTTGTGAAAATAGTTACAAAGCCCTGGAGTAATCAAGCCGGAAAGAACCTAATGCAGGGGTCGGAGGTAGGTTGTTTGTCTCAAGAGGGGAATTTTCGGTTGCTGGAAGGGGCAAGCCAAGTGAAAATCCGTACCCAAGCAATGAAGAAAGAGATGAAACATAGGGCGGAGCCCATCTTGTTCGGATTTGCCCTCCGTTCCTATCATTCCGGGGGAAAAGCAAGGATTCACATCCGTTTCGGGAGGATCGGGCTGGCCTTGCTATTATTTGTGGCGGTAGGGTGGTTGGCCACGGCGACAGCTTTGTATTTATATTTTAAAAAGGGGTTCCAATTAGATTCTGCCGGGATTGGTATCCGGGAACACGGGACGGATTTGTCATGGGAGGGGGTAAAGTTTACCGGGATGCTCGCGTTGCCGTTCCGGATGGATGAACATAGGAAGGAACTGGGAAATTACTACATCCAACGCGCGGAGGAGTCTGTCAAAGAACAGGAATACATGCAAGCGCTCGACTTGCTCCGCCTCGGGGTAGCCAAATCCCCGGGCAACCTGAGGGGACGCAGGATCCTTAGCGAATTCTTTGATTTCGGGTTCAAGCAACATGACGACGCGGCGGATATCCTGGTAGCCGGGATCGGGCATGGGGGAATGGATGACAGCGAGTACCTTGCGCATGTATTCCGGTATTTGCTACACCATGAATACGACCGTAGGATCATTGACACGGCAGAAAAGTTGCTCGGGGACTGGAAGGGCAAGGAGGCGGACAAAACTTTGGTCGTCCTCGCATTGGCAAACGCTTACGCCCATCAGTACAATTTTGGGAAGGCGCACGAACTGGTCGCGGGTTATGGGCTCAAGGACTTTCCTGAAGGGAATATTTTGCTCGCAGAAATGCACTGGAGGCGGGGGGAAAACGATAAAGCCTTTGCCCTGCTCGAAGAAACGGCCAAAAGGTTCCCTTATGCCACCAGGGTCTATAATGTGCTCAGCAACTACCAGGAGGAATCGGGGGATGCGACGCTGGCGCTGAGGACGATTGTCTTGGCCCAAGTCAATAACCCGGAGAGCCTGGATTTGGCAGTCCTTGTCCTAAGAAAACTTTATGCCGCCGGGCAAACGGAGCGTTTTGAAGAATCCTTTACGGATGTACTGGAAGCCTTCGGCAAGGACTTGAACAGTAATCTGACGATTGCCATGGCCCTGGCCGGACTCGGCTTGCCATCCCATTGCCAAAAGGTGTTGGTTAAAGCCCGCAACCTTGGGCTGGATGATCCACGGTTTGGCCTGGCAGTTATGACCGCAAGGATTTTAGGAGAGAATTCGGAGGAGGCATTGTTGATGGCCGGGGACCTGGCCAGGGAGGCCGGGGACTGGAAAGTGAAGCATTACCGTAGCCAGTTGTCATTTTTGCAGGCATTGGCTAATTATGCCAAAGGGGATACGGACAAGGGGAAGGCCTACCTTAGGGAGTTCCTCGAAGCCAGCGAAGAAACTCCGCCGGCAACGACCATACACCAATTCGCGGGTTATCTGGCCAAGTTGGGCTTTAGGGAGGAGGCCAGGCAAACATTGGAGTTTGGAAAGAATCGGTATAAGGACTACCGACCGATCCTGGAAGATTTGGCCCGGCAACACTTGGAGGCCGGATTCAGCCCGGAATTACCAGGAAGCATCGAAGACTTGCTACAGGCGACAAGGAAAGACGCCAAACTTTTGCTCCAGTGCAGGGAAAGCCTCGCCAGCGACCGTTACATGTTCACACCGGAACAAGGCGACCTTCTGGACAGCCTGGCGAACACACTCCGGAAAATTCAGGCCCAGGGGGCACTCACGGAAGGGGTAGGGATCTGACATGGGTTGCTGCGGCAAAAACAAGGGGATCGAGGGGCCGATCGCCGCGATCAAGAAGAAAGGGCTACGGGTCACGGGGTCACGGAAGGCGATTTTGCAAGTGCTGGCAGAAGCATCCAGGCCAATGTCGGCAGAGGAAATCTGCCAGGAGGCCAACCAGCGCTGCCCATGTGATTTGGCGACGGTTTACAGGAACATGGAAGCCTGCATGGAGACCGGGATCCTGCAAAAATGTATGCTGGAAAACGGAAAAATCCTGTACGAGCTGACGGACGGCAAGGATCATCACCACCATATCATATGCAGGAAATGTGGCAGGATGGAGAGGATCGACTTATGCCTCGGCGGGGAGATGGAGGACTATGGCCGGAAACTTGGATTTTCCGAAGTCGGGCACGTATTGGAGTTGTATGGCATTTGCCAGGGTTGCCAGGATCGGTAAGCAGCCGGCCTATGTTATCCGAGAGCTTAAACGGTCTGGTAAATCCAGAACCTTCGGCTGTCTGTTTGGAACGCTTTGGCCGTTTGCTGCCATGAGCCAAGGAAGGACTGGAGGTTAACTCTCTCGCCATGGGTGCTGATATGCTCCCACCAGAGCTTTGAGCCGACATGCTTGTTGAAGAGCAGGGCTGGGCCAGGCTCGGCCTTGGCAAAGGGGTTGGGCATCCACATGCAGGTTTGTTGCATCATATGAAAACTCAACTCGGTAGGGCGGAATTGGCTCCAACTGTCCACCTTAACATAGAGGCCGGTGTTCCCTTTCTTGTCTTGCTTGGACTGGAAGGAAAGACCTGGGATCTGGCGGGCCTCCATTGCTTGTTTTACGACTGGCAAGGGGACTCCTTGGAAGCTGAGGAAACGGAAAGGGTAGTCGCTGCCAATCCCATGCTTGAACCCACCCATCTGTGCGCCCAGGCCGGTCATGGGATAGCCGAGGACGGCGGAAAGGTCGGGGATGTAGGGGGATGTGGCTTTCCAACGAAGCCCGGTCTGTGGCCAGAACATGCTGCGTTGCCATCCGGCCATGGGGATAATGCGGACACGGCCCCGGCGGCGGTTGGACTCGGAAGTGTCAAGGGCGCCAGGGGTCTCCTTGGCCATACGAGCCAGCTCGCCGATCGTCATCCCGTGGACATAAGGCACTTGGAACGCGCCGACGTAGCTCATGTACTCTTTCTCCAGCATGGGGCCGTCTACCTTCATGCCGCCCAGGGGATTAGGACGGTCGAGGACGATCATTTCAACATCGTTCTCGAAACAAGCCTCCATCGCATAACGCATACAGCTGGCATAAGTGTAGGAACGGACACCGACATCCTGCAAGTCGACGACGAGACAGTCGATCTTGGCCAGCATTTCCGGGGTAGGTTTTCGATATTTGCCATATAGGGAATAAACGGGGAGCCCTGTGCGCTTGTCGATCTTGTCCAGGACTGGGACATTCGCTTTTTCATCCCCGTAAATTCCATGCTCCGGGCCATAGAGGGCGACGAGCTTGACCCCCGGGGCCTGGCGAAGAACCTCTACCGTGCTAGTGCCATGGCCATTGACGCCGGCGGGATGGGTAAGGAGGCCGACGCGTTTGCCTTGGAGGGCTTTGTATTCCATGCCGCCCAGCACATCAATGCCGAGCTTGAACTTGCCAGCAGTAGCCTGGGCCACTTGGGCAGTCGCCGTTGCCGATGCAACGACGGCGGGAAACTTCAGCAGGGTTCTTCGGGGTAGGGAAGTGCCCTGGCAATTTTCGGGTTCTTGCCGATTCTTCATTGTCTCTAATCCTCGCCCCAATAAACCCCATACGGCGTTTTGGGGCAACGATGTTTTTTATGCAATGGAAGGACGGGAGTATGGACAATTGATTTCCGCCCAGGTTGAACCGCAGATTGATGAATAACGATTGTTGATTGTTGAAGTAGCTGGAGCAGGGAATGAGAGCGCCAGGACGTCGTCATATCCGACCAGCTTTCCTGAGGGCTGGATACACAACCCGGTAGGGTCAGGCCACCCCAGGGGACTTGGAAAGGTTTACAAAGAGGCTGACTTTAAGGAGTTTTGGGCCTTGCTGAATGGCAGCGTCAATGCCCAAGCCCGCAGGAGTAATGGCGTGGACGGATACATGGGGGGGAAGGGCGTCCCGAATACCATCCGAAACTCGTCCGGCGTAGACCTGGACAGGGATCCCTGCTTTCCCAGCTTCCCCGATGAGGGA
>JAYPDO010000231.1:0-4993 GCA_038125285.1 Opitutia bacterium | reverse complement strand
GCGTTGGGGGTGGGTATTGCCATGGCCATTGAAATAACACGTTTCCACGGCGTTTAAGGTGGAATTACCAGTGGATTTGGCTCTCCCAACGAGGATTTCCTCGAAAATCTGACAGGATTCAGCAGGAAGAGCCATACCTCGGCTCCAGGAGGTCTTCAGGAAACTTCGCTAAGGATTGGGGGTTTGGAACCACCGCTCCGGTTAGGGATTGTACTCAACCTTACGTCCCCCATGTTGCCATGCCTTATGAAACTGTCCTCATTCCTCTTCGCTCTTTTCCCAACCCTGGCGCTAGCCGGACAGATTGTCCTAGAGGGTTGGGATCCTGCCCTAGCCGGGGACTTGGTAATGGAGCGCCTGGTCAAAGTGACCGCGCCGAAGGTGAAAGGAGCCCATGACGCTGAATTTGCATTGCTGGACGGCAATGCTTACGTTGTGGCCGAAGTGGACGAGGAATCCACCGGGGAAAGTGCCGCCCGCGAGAGCATTTACAGCACCATGTCGATTGTGCGCCTGGAGGACTTGCAACTTTTGGAGGTGTTGGAAATTGCACGGGGTGGACAGGAAATCGGAGGATCGGCCTTACCGGTCGGTTCGGTCTTTGTCCCGAGGGTGTATCCAATCGGCGACGGGAAACTGCGGTGCTACTTCGCCAGTGAACGTCCTGGCAAACGGCAATCCCAGATGTGGTACCGGGATTTTGATACCGGGAGCCGTAAGTTTGCCCAGGTCATCCACAAGGTGAAAATCAAGACGGCGGCGGGCACTTTCGACATGCAGCCCAAGTATTTCCATACCGATGCGGCTGCACAAGGTTTCAGGAAACCGGCATGGGACTTCGGGATGTACCTTTTCGATTCCTTCAAAACCTTCGGGGGCAAAACCTACATCTCCCTGAACAACTTCGCGGGGAAGCAGAACGCACTCGCCCTCGTCCACCCGGATTTCGCAACTTTCGAGGTCCTGGGGCATTTCAACGAACCGCAGACGGAGCAACTCAGCGAGGCCGCCGTGAACCGCTTGCCGGATGGTACGTGGATGGCCATCTGCCGAAATGACCGGGGAAACTACCATTTCACCACAAGCCCGGACGGGAAAGTTTGGACGATAGGCAAGGAGTTGCCCCATGTCCCCAATGGCACCAACTCCAAGCCGACCTTCGACAAGTTTGGTTGCCTCTACTACCTAGGCTGGCAAGAGGCGACACGAATACACGGGGCAAACCGGAGCGTATTCAACATCGATGTCTCCCGTGACGGGAAAAATTGGGAAAGGAAGTACCGTTTCGAGACGCCCAAATCCTTCCAGTACCCGACTTTCCATGAGGCGGACGGCGTGGTGTGGTTGACCGTCACCCAAGGCGACGACTCCCCGAGCCGGAAAGAGCGCATCATGTTCGGCAAACTGGAGGACACCGGGGAATTCGCTTCCCAAGCCGGGCTTTCCCGCAAACCAATCCCAGAACCCATTACCCCACCCGCCATCCTGAAGCCGGGTGTGAAACTTTTTACCGACCGGGATTACACCCTCATCGAAGCCCCGGACTACCTGATGGGCAGGAAGTTTGTCCGCACGAGCATCGAAGGCTACACCCTCGAATGCACGACCCCCGGCGACCTCTACGTGAGGACCCTCACCCCGAACCACTACGCCAACCGCAAGACCGATTTGTTGCGGTACGGTTTTGAGACAATCGAGCATCCGGGGTTCCAACTTTTCCGGGGCGAATTGAACCGGGTCTACCCTTACCTCCGGCGGATGGAAAGCGGTGAAAAGCTGACTATCGGAAAGCTCGCGTTCCCGGTGCTGGGGTACGGCATCCAGGCCCGTGTCATTGCCACTGGCAAACCCAAACCAATGGGCGAAACCCCGGAAGAGGCAGCCATCCGTATCCCTGCCATGGAAATGGTCGCAGAGTTGGCGCTTGTGCCGCCAGTGCTGAATACTTCCCCGTTGCCCGAATACGGGTACGACCAACTGGATTACGGAATGACCATCGGGATGGAGCGCACTCCAGGAGGGCGGCTTTGGGCGTGTTGGGTCGGCGGTGGGGACAGCCCAAAGGCCTTCTTCGTACTGGCTTCGAGCGATGACGATGGCGAATCTTGGTCCGACCCGAGGCTGGTGCTGGATGCCCATGGCCCGGGAGATGCCAAGGAGCGCAGCATTCTGGTCGGCAATTTGTGGACGGACCCACTCGGGAAGCTCTGGCTCATTTTTGACCAGTCCATGGACATGTTCGACGGCCGCGCCGGTGTTTGGGCAACGGTGTGCGACAACCCGGACGCCGATAAGCCAAGCTGGTCCGAACCCCGCAGGATTTGGCATGGCGTCACCCTCAACAAACCAACCGTCCTCTCCAACGGCGAGTGGATGTTGCCCATTTCGCTGGACCAGCGGCAGGGCTTCCGGAAGTACAAAGGCTGCTTTTCGGAACTCGACCCTTTGCGGGGGGCAAATGCCTTTGTAAGCAAAGACCAGGGCAAGACCTGGGAACGCCGAGGCGTGGTAAAGTTCCCCAAGCCGGACTGGCATGAACACATGTTCGTGGAAAAGAAGGACGGTACCCTGTGGATGCTTGCCCGCACCGGTTACGGCATCATGGAAACCACGTCGAAAGACGGGGGCCGGACTTGGGCGGAACCTGTGAAGTCGGCCATCCAACATCCAGTCGCCCGCTTTTTCATCCGCAGGCTCCAGTCCGGCAACCTCCTGCTAGTCAAACACGGGGACAAAATCGACTCACACGAAGGCCGTGTCCAACTCTCCGCCTGGCTTTCCAAGGACGATGGCAAAAGCTGGCAAGGCGGACTTGTCCTGGACGAACGCAGGGGCGTTTCCTATCCGGACGGAGTCCAAGCCCCAGACGGCACCATCTACATCTCCTGGGACCGCAACCGCTCCATTGACGGAGAAATCCTCATGGCCCGGTTCACGGAAGCGGACATCCTGGCCAAGGAATTCCAAGGCCCGAAGTCGAAGACGAAAATGCTCATCAGCCGACCGTTGGGACGGAAGAAATGAGGGGAAAAGTGAGGAATTTACCTCAAATTCCTCGATGGGACGAACTTAGGTCGCCGGTTCGTTTGCGGTTAACCGGCAACCCCATGCCCGCCCTTGCGATTGCGGAATTTTCGAAAGGGGCGCTTGGGTTTTTGTGTCGGCCTTGCATGGTTGCCTCCCCCACCTCGCGATTGTCTGCAAGGAGGCCTCCCTTGGCTCTTTTGCGGCTTGCTCGAACGGGTGGCATTCGACGCCTCCTCACAGTGGAACCCATGGTCAGCATGCCTGGGGACAGGCTTTTTTAACAAACGTTCGATGTCCAGCAGTAACCCTTTCTCCTCGGCGGAACAAAAGGAAATTGCGTCCCCAGAAGAACCGGCACGGGCAGTGCGGCCAATCCGGTGGACATAGGTTTCCGCCTCGTTGGGCAGGTCGTAATTGACGACATGGCTGACATGGTCGACATCCAGCCCGCGCGCCGCGACATCCGTTGCGACAAGGACTTGGAACTGTCCACCCTTGAATCCGTCCAGCGACTTTGTGCGGGCGGCTTGGGATTTGTTGCCATGGATGGCGGTGGCCTTGATCCCGACGCCCTCCAATTTCCGTACGACCTTGTTGGCCACATGTTTCATCTGGGTAAAGACGATCGCCTTTTTGATGCCAGGGGCTGACAGGACTTCGGCTAACAACTTGTCTTTGTCGGGCTTGGCTACAAACATCACCTTTTGCTTGATCCGCTCGACGGCCGGCTTGTCCGGCTCGATGGTCACGCGGACGGGGTTCCGAACCATTCCCTGGGCAAGCTCGACCATTTTGGGCGGCATGGTGGCGGAGAAGAACAGGGTTTGCCGCTTTTCCGGCAGACGGGAAAGGATGCGTTTCACATCGGGGATGAAGCCCATGTCAAGCATCCGGTCCACTTCGTCCAGCACGAATGTATCGACAGCCTCCAGGGACAGGTAGCCCTGTTGCATGAGATCCAGCAAGCGGCCGGGGGTGGCGACCAGGATATCTATGCCACGGTTGAGGGCGCGGACCTGGGGGTTTTGGTTCACACCGCCGAAGATGACAGTATGCGAAAGGCAAAGGTTCTTGCCGTAAGCCTCGATGCTCGCACCTATCTGGGCAGCAAGTTCACGGGTGGGGGAAAGCACCAAGGCACGCGGGGCTCCCCGGCGCGGACGTTGCTTGTCCTTGGACAGGTTTTGCAAGATAGGGAGAGTAAAGGCCGCAGTCTTGCCAGTGCCAGTCTGGGCTGCGCCCAACATGTCGCGCCCCTCCAACAAAGGAAGGATGCACTGCTCCTGGATCGGGGTCGGGATGGAGTAGCCCTTGGAAGAGAGTGCACGTTGGATCTCTGGCATCAATAGCCGGAACGCGCCTTGAAGCGGTTGGATGCCCGCTGAAGGCAAAGGGGAATGCTCACGCCCGGTGGGCGCGATGGAAGAGTTATGCATGGGGTGGAGTGTCCGAAAAATCTGAAATCCCTACCCGGCGGACACTCGGAATAAAAACCTTTGCCTCTTTGGCGACCTGACGGCCAACCAGAAGGATTGGGCGGCAGGAATGGTTGCAACAATTTGCAAGCAAGGAAACGTAGGGAACGGAAAATCCTGATGTTAGCAAGCGAATTCAACGAAGGTTTCGCAATTCATGAACCGAGGGTGTGAGCATGATTGGCGTCCGAAAGCATGCCCAGCAGGCTGTGCAGGAAAAAGCGGTAGCAGGGCTGCGGTATACCGCCTTGGGCAAGGAAGCCCGGCTGCTTTGGTTCTAGCTGAACGAATCCTGCATGCCAGACATCCATCGTGCTTACTCCCGAAACGGGTTAAACCAATAAAGGCTTTGCCATATCCCCATGCCCTGCGCAATAGTGTTCCACTAGCCGTGAAACTGGCCATCGGGCTAAAAGACTCGAATCGACTCATCCTGGAAAACCGCTTCGCCAACTCCTATTGCAAAAGTTACCGGCATTGCCCATTAGTTT
>JAYPDO010000230.1:0-4997 GCA_038125285.1 Opitutia bacterium | reverse complement strand
GGAGACGGCTTTCGTAGCGGACAACCATTCCGACCCGGCCCAAAACCGGCATTTTAGCGCGTTCCCGATCCTGTCGGACGGTACATTCGGTAAGAAGCGGATCCTTTTTGACTTCGGCGAAACCAGGGGAATCGACGGCATGGCAATGGATGCGGAGGGGAACTTGTACGCAACGGCAGGCTCAGGTGAGACTTCCGGGATTTATGTCTTCTCCCCGGTTGGGAAACATTTGGCATTGATCCCTGTACCGGAGTCCCCGACCAACTGCCAGTTTGGAAACGGGAAGGAAGCAAACACCCTTTATATCACTGCGGGTGTCAAACGAGGAAACACCAAACGGGAAATGGGTGCCTACGGGCTTTTCCGGATACAAACCAAGATAGCGGGATACCATCCTGCGACCGCCGATTAATACCCAAGAATCATGACAATGAAGATCAAAACAGCCATCTTAGTTGCCTTGTCCACCGGCCTTCCGCTTTATGCAGACGGCCCCAAAGACAACATCGCAGAAAACGTAAGGCCGATTCCTCCTGTCGGCGTGGAAATACCCCTGGATGTCCTAGAGAAGCTGGAAGCGGGCTTGAAGACACTGGGTGGAAAAATCCAGAAATTGAAAGGACGGAAAGGGATCGAGCACTTGGTTCCTGACGTGGAGATTTATCACAAGGCGGTAAGGTATGCCCTGGAAGGCCGGATGTTTTACAAACCGCAGGAATTTGGCATGGGAGAGAAGTTGCTGGAGCAGGGTTCGGAACGCGCAGACCTCTTACTGGCCGGTAATGCTCCATGGACCAAGCAAACGGGGTTGGTGGTAAGGGGCTATCGCTCCAAAATTGACGGGGACGTGCAGCCCTTCGGCCTGGAAATCCCAGAGTCCTACGACTTTGAAGGGTCACAAAAACACCGCCTCGACTTTTGGTTCCATGGGAGGGGGGAGAAGACCAGCGAGGCACATTTCATTACCCAGCGCCAATCAAGGGGCGGGCAGTTCAAACCAGCGGACACCATCGTCCTCCACCCCTACGGGAGATATTCCTGTGCGAACAAGTTTGCCGGGGAAATTGACCTATTCGAGTGCTTGGACGCGGCCAAGAGGGATTACCGGATTGATGATAACCGGATCCTGGTAAGGGGCTTTTCAATGGGCGGGGCGGCCTGTTGGCAATTCGCCGTCCATTATGCGGACTTGTGGTGTGCCGCCGCTCCTGGCGCAGGATTTTCCGAGACCCAGGATTTCTTGAGGACATTCCAGGGAGAAGTCCTCAACCCTACATGGTACGAGCGCAAGCTCTGGCACCTCTACGATTGCACGGATTACGCAATCAACCTGCGCCAACTCCCGACCGTTGCGTACAGCGGGGAAAAAGACAGGCAGAAGCAAGCGGCGGACATGATGGAAGCCGCATTGGCCAAGGAAGGGATCAACATGGTACACCTTATCGGGCCAGGCATGGGTCATGGGTATGACCAGAATTCCAGGGACGAGATTGAGCGCAGGCTGGCCAGCATTGCAAAAGTGGGTAGGGATCCCGTGCCCTTATCAGTTGAATTCACAACATGGACCCTGCGTTATAACCGGATGCGATGGATCCAGGTTGACGGGCTCGAAGAACACTGGGAGCAAGCAAGAGTCAGTGCGAAATTGATCCCGAGCAAGAGAGTGGAAGTGAAGACATCAAACGTATCCGCCTTCTCCATATTGATGGATCCCGGCCATTGCCCGCTGGAAGTCGTAGGGAATCCTGTTGTGATAGTGGATGGGAAGGAAATGGCTGACGTCCCAGGAGTTATGTCAGACCGCTCATGGGAAGTGAATTTTTCAAAGGACCAACGGGGCAAATGGGTTGTTGCTGACGGAAAGACAAAGGTCGGCCTGAAGAAAGTACACGGCTTGCAGGGGCCGATTGACGATGCATTCATGGACAGCTTCTTAATGGTCTTGCCAACTGGAAAATATGCGAACAAGGGTTTGCAGGCTTGGGTAGAATCGGAAAGCCAACATGCCATCGACCACTGGCGGTTGCAATTCCGCGCGGATTGTCAGGTTAAGAACGACTCGGAAGTTACGGACGAGGACCTCGCCACGCAAAACCTGGTTATTTGGGGCACCCCTTCCAGCAACTCGATCCTTGGAAAAATTGTCAAGGAACTGCCCCTCCCCCTTATGGATGTGTTTTCAAAGGATCCAGCTTCTAACAAGGAAATTCCTGTCCTGGTATATCCCAATCCCTTGAACCCGGAACGCTACGTCGTTGTGAACAGTGGTTTCACGTACAGGGAGTACGATTACCTGAACAACGCCCGGCAAGTCCCCAAGTTGCCGGATTGGGCCATAATCGATGTATCCTCCCCGGTGACTTCTCGGTACCCTGGAAAAATAGTAGGGGCAGGGTTCTTCGATGAATCCTGGAAAATGTAACAGGATCCCAGCTTTTGCCCTATGGCATTTCGAAGAAGGGGGATACTTCAAGCTCCCCTAGTGGAATGCAAAACCTGCCCCAAAAAAATCTAGGAGAGTGGGTGATTTTTGCAAAATCACCGGATTTTCCAGGGGGAGTAATGGAATTCCTAAAAAGCGATTGTGATGTGCAAGCGACAAAATCAAGCAAGTTTGAGCATGACCAAATTTTTTCCCATGCAATGTGAAGTGGTCAGGATCAAACCTGATGGCAAACTCGAGATTGTACCGGCATACACAAAAATCAGGAACTACGAAACGGTCAGAAAGATCCAGACTCCCTGAATTTCCGAGAAAATCACATTCAAGCTTGAAAAGCACAACCCAGGATATTCCCTTCGATCTGAACAATTTCATACGACAACCTACCAAACCTACATGAAGCCATACAAATCCCTCCCCCTTCTCGCAACCGCGATTTTTATGAGTACCCAAAACCAACCCGAACTCTCCGCCCAACAAGCTGATGGTCTCTTCGCAGACCTGACAACTAACTATGGCAAAATCGTCCTGTCACTGGAATACGATAAATGCCCCCTCACTGTTTGCAACTTTGCCAGCCTGGCGGAAGGCACGATGGATGCAGGAAAGAAAGGCCCCTACTACGATGGCCTTACCTTCCACCGCATCATCAAGGACTTTATGATCCAAGGCGGATGCCCCCAAGGCACGGGCACAGGTGGGCCAGGGTATAAATTCAGGGATGAAATCGACCCGACCCTAAAGCACACTGGCAAAGGGATTCTTTCCATGGCGAATTCAGGTCCGTCAACCAATGGAAGCCAGTTCTTCATTACACACAAAGCCACTCCATGGCTCGACGGCAAGCACACCGTGTTTGGAAAAGTGGTTGATGGGATGGACATCGTTGACAAAATAGCAAACCTAGAGGTGGGCGCCCAAGACAAGCCTAAGGAACCTGTCACAATCCAAACACTAAAGATCCGCAGGGTCGGCGAAAAAGCCATAGCATTCAAAACAGGCCAGGCTGCATTCAATGCACTCTTGGATAACGTCCCCCCCAACCCTGCGGAAATCGAAGGAAAAAAACACCTCGAGGAAACAGCCCAAAAGGATGGTTTCAAAAAGACGACCTCCGGACTTGTCTACAAAGTTATCAAAGAAGGCGACGGAAAAATGCCCGACGCTGACAGCTATGTCACAGTACATTACGAAGGCAAGCTCGTCTCTGGAAGAGTTTTTGACAGTTCCTACCGGCGTCAAGAACCAACCAGTTTCCCGCTCAACCAAGTCATCCCAGGCTGGACTGAAGGGCTGCAACTTATGAAAACTGGTAGCACCTATGAATTCCACATTCCCCACAATCTTGCATACGGTGAGCGTGGAGCAGGAGGAGTCATCCCCCCATATGCCGCCCTCATTTTCAAAGTTGAACTGCTTTCAATAAAGTGACCGTGAGCAAGGCCATTTTTGCACTGTTGATTTTCCCGATCCTCCTATCTGCTAAAGGGGAAGAGGCTGGTTGGGAACCCCTGTTTGACGGCAAATCAACAAATGGCTGGATCAGATGGGGAAATCACCAACCCTTGGACGAAGATTCGAAATGGCAAGCTATTGACGGAACCCTGGTTCTAACGGGCAAAGGGGGAGGTGATATCTATTCCCAGGAATCATTTGAAAATTTTGAGCTGAGTTTGGAATGGAAAACCGAGGGAAATAGCGGGATCATGGTTCGGGTCGACCCGTCCCACAAAGGAGCGATCTGGAACAAAGCCCCGGAAATGCAAGTCAACCGTGAGGGAAATCCCAAAAACATGGTATCGACCTCGGCGGGAGGATTGTACCAACTTTACAATATTCAGGGCACGGAAAAAGTGATCCATCAAGATGGATGGAATGAAGTCCGCATCCGCATCGTGGACGACAAGGCCACCTATTGGTTCAACGGCAATGTCTCTTGTGAATTCACATTCGGCAGTAATGACTGGAACCAACGTGTCCAGAAAAGTAAATTCAAGAAATACGAAGGTTTTGGGTTGCTTAAGAAAGGCCATATCGGACTACAAGACCACGGTGCTAAAGTCGCATTCCGAAAGATTCATATCAAGCGTCTGTAAGGTTCCTTGGGGCGGTAAGTCATCCATTTGACCAGCCCGCATGCCTTGTATGAGCAGATTAGGAAAGTCCTGGAGGCGATCAACCTTTACCCTGGCTCGCTGCGGCCAAAAGTGGAGCAATTAAGCTTAGACCAAGTTTGGAGAGATATTTTAACGGTTGCTTTAGTAAAGTCATTGGGGGGCAGGATGCTACAACCGGCGTTAATCGGGTCATCCTGAGGCCAACCGATACAGTGTAGGCCCCGGCGGAACCATCCGCCAGGGTAAGCCTGCGAGGAGCCAACTCAGCATGAGGTTGGATTCAACTGCTCTTTATAGGGCTAGCGAACCAGTGAAATCGATACCCTATCTTGAGTGCCTTGGAAGGCTATCCTTCTTTGGTGAGGCCCTTCAAACAGAAGGAGGGCCTTCCAATGCGGTTAAAATTCGCTAAGGATTGGGGTGACCCTATCCCTTTT
>JAYPDO010000229.1:1531-5100 GCA_038125285.1 Opitutia bacterium | reverse complement strand
TTTTTGGAACCACGGTTGCCCCACTGGGTCAGTTCCCACCTTATGCTTCTTCTTCCCAGCCACCTTTCATTAGCTTTGCTTTTTTGTTTCTACCCCGTTCTTTTCAATGCCCATGGTCACCGATGCCCAGCTTGAAAAAAACCTCCGGCTGTACCCTTGGTACAACGTAGCCTTGGAATCCCTCTTTTGGGCACCGGTTTTCATTTTACTCTTTTCTAGCAAACTTTCGGCTTCGGATGTTCTCCTTCTCGAAAGCCTTTACTACGTTGCCGTTGTGTTGCTGGAAATTCCCACAGGATTCATATCGGACAAAATCGGGCGGCGGTTTTCCCTCCTCGTGGCGGCGGCATTTATTGGGGTTTCCAACCTATTGTTTTTCGTAGGGCAGGATTTTGCGGTTTTTCTGGCCGCCAAGGTATTGATGGCGTTCGGTTTCACCTGCAAATCCGGGACGGACGCCTCCTTCCATTACGATACCCACCAAGCTCTGGGCAGGACAGATGGTTTCGGAGATGCCGAGGCCAAAGTTTCCAGTTGGACGTTCAGAGGCTCCGCCGCCGCCGCATTGTTGGGAGGATTGGTCGGGATGACGAGCCTTGCAATCCCCTTTGCAATTACCTCCGCCACTGCCTTTGCCGCTTTTGGCTTGATGGCTATGTGTGTTGAGCCCACCCGGTTCGGGGAGCGGTCGGAAGTCCCCTTGGGCACCCAGTTTTTCCAGGTTTTGGGGGAGTTGAAGGACCGGGACTTGCGATGGCTCCTTGGTGTGGCCGTCATGTCGGTCGTCCTGGTACATGTGCCCTATGAGGTCTACCAGCCCTACATTACCCTCTTGTTCGAAGGGTCCATTGGGTTTGCCGGGGAAAGCCCCATGCTGGCAGGGATCCACGCTTTTGTCGTCATGTTATTCGGATCCTGGGCCGCTGGGCACAGCATGGCCATCCGCCGCAAACTCGGGATGGTGCGGACCTTCCTTGTCTCCACCCTCCTGCAAAACCTGGTCATCCTGGTTTCCGCATTGTTCCTCCACCCGGTGGGTTTGGTCGTCCTGGCACTCCGGAACGGTCCTAAGGGAATGTACACGGCACCACTCAGTGCGGAGGTGAACAAACGGATCCCGACAAGCCATCGCGCTACCTACCTTTCCCTCCAAAGCCTGGCTGGGCGGCTGGCTTTCGGTACCCTGCTTTTTATGATATCCACAGTCGTCGGGGAAGGGCGCGTCGATTGGTCTGCGGTTTCCAAAGTTTCAGAATTCTCCTTCTATGCCGGCATGGCGGGGTGGATCATGCTCCTGCTCACAGCGAAATTTGTTCGTGACAAATCCTGATCCCCCACCAATCCCTTTCTACGGATTCGAATTTCCGAACCAAGAACCAAGCACAAAGAACCTCCCCAAATGTCCGAAGAGACCAACACCAAACGAACCGCCCTGGTAACCGGAGCCGGCCGTGGCATTGGCAAAGCCATTGCGGAAACCCTAGCCCATGCCGGGCACAAAGTCCTGTGCGTCAGCCGCAACGAATCCTCCTGCGGTGCGCTGGCAGAATCCATCCGCTCCAACGGTGGCGATGCCCATGCCCTTGCAGTCGACGTAGCGGACGGTACCGCAGTCCAGGCTGCCGCCGAGCAACTCACTAAGGAACACGGTAATGTCGACATCCTCGTCAACAACGCTGGGATCACAAGGGACGGCCTCCTCTTTCGCATGTCCGAAGAAGACTGGGACAGCGTCCTGCAGACCAACCTCACCAGTTGCTTCCATTGGTGTAAGCACCTTGCCCGGCCAATGACCCGTGCCCGCTGGGGCAGGATCGTCAACATCTCCTCCGTCGTCGGGGTCGTCGGTAACGCAGGGCAAGCCAACTATTCAGCAGCCAAAGCTGGGATGATCGGCCTTACCAAAACCCTCGCCAAAGAATTTGCCGGGCGCAGCGTCACCGTCAACGCAGTCGCCCCCGGATTCATCAATACCGACATGACCGCCGAACTCAACGACGACGTCAAGGATGCCGCCCTTAAATTCATCCCCTTGAAACGATTCGGGGAAGTTGGGGACATCGCCAGTATCGTCGGATTCCTCTGCTCCCCTCAAGCCGGATACATCACCGGGCAGGTTTTTTCGGTTGACGGCGGTATGGCCATCTAGGATTTATCCAATCTTTTCCAACACTTGCTAAAATTATGTCAGCAGAGATTGAACAAAAAGTTAAAGAAATCATCGTCGAGCAACTCGGTGTTAGCGAAGACGCGGTTACACCCGAGGCCAGCATCATGGACGACCTTTCCGCAGACTCCCTCGATATCGTCGAGTTGGTGATGCGCCTGGAGGAAGACCTCCTGGACGGTGAACAAATTTCCGAGGAGGACCAGGAAAAGCTGACCACCGTCGGGAACGTCATCGACTACATCAAGTCCCACTCCAAATAACCCTGGCACGGCCCGGCCTTCCGGTCGGCGAACCTTCGGCCAACCATACCGGACGGAAGCCGGCGAGGAAAATTTGACAACAGCCTTGCCGGTCAACCGCATCCTGCTTATGGCAGAGCCATTATTGAAAACCACTGCATGTCCCAAGCCAAACCCAAACCCCGCGTAGTAGTTACTGGATTGGGGGTTGTCACAGCCCTCGGCACAGGCATTGGTGAATATTGGGACAACCTCTTGGCAGGCAGAAGCGGCATACGCCGTATCACCCGCTTCGACCCCACAGACTTCACTTGCCAGATTGGTGCTGAAATCCCTGATTTCGAGCCTGGTGAATGGATGGATCCAAAGGAAGCCCGCAGGAACGACCGCTACACCCAACTCGCCATGGCCGCCTCCAAATTGGCCATCAAAGATGCCGGGGTCGAGGTATCCAGTTTCACCCCGGAACGATTTGGGATCCTTATCGGGTCCGGCATCGGGGGGATCGACACCATCCAGCAACAAACCCAAAAACTCATCGAAAGGGGGCCCGGCCGGGTATCCCCCTTCATGATCCCCTCCCTCATCGCCAACATCGCCGGCGGTGTCGTCGCCATTGAATTTGGCGCTCGGGGTCCCAATTTTGCCGTCGTCAGCGCATGCGCCACAGGAACCCACGCCATCGGTGAATCCCTACGCATCCTCCAGAACGGGGAAGCCGACGTAATGCTCGCCGGGGGGAGTGAAGCCGCTGTTACCGAACTAGGCTTCGCCGGTTTCTGTTCCATGAAAGCCATGAGCACCCTGCGCAATGACAACCCCGAAGCAGCCAGCCGCCCCTTTGATGCCGAGCGCGACGGCTTTGTCATGGGAGAAGGCGCAGGGGTACTTCTCCTTGAAACTCTCGAACACGCAAAAGCCAGGGGAGCAAAAATTATCTGCGAACTTTCCGGCTACGCGGCCACCTGTGATGCCTATCACATCACATCCCCCGACGTTGAGTCCAGGGGTCTTGCGGAGTGCATCCATAACGCAATCAAGTCTGCAGGGATCGAGAAAGAGGAAATCGGCTACATCAACGCCCACGGCACCTCCACCCCCTACAACGACAAATTTGAGACCAACGCTGTCAAAAAAGTATTCGGTGAACACGCCTACAA
>JAYPDO010000229.1:0-1521 GCA_038125285.1 Opitutia bacterium | reverse complement strand
TTCCACCAAATCAATGACCGGCCACCTCCTGGGAGCCGCAGGCGCCATTGAAGCCGCAGCTTGCTGCAAAGTCCTTACGGATGGGAAAATCCCTCCCACCATCAACTACGAAAACCCCGACCCCGATTGCGACCTCGACTATGTCCCCAACTCCGTCCAGGACACGGACACCTCCGTCGTAATGAGCAACAATTCCGGGTTCGGGGGCCAAAACGCCAGCTTGGTCTTCAAAAAGTTCGCCTGACCCCGGCAACCGCACCCTGGCTAAATTCGTAGCCTGGAAAAATTTTACCACCCTCCATGGCGAAATTTTCTTCCCTCCTATACTTGGCGCTCCCACCAGGACTCGAACCTGGATTTTCGGCTCCGGAAACCGACGCTCTATCCATTGAACTATGGGAGCTTGCCTTGCGAAAAAGGTCGAAAAAATGCCTTTGGGGGAAGGGTAGGTCAACGTGAAAAGTAAGCCTTGGGTATGGTTTTGTTGGTTTTGAGACGCAATTGCATTAATAGGTTGACATGGAATGTAAATGGGACTGAGGTTCAGTCTCAATAGTGTAGGGCTAGATGGGAGTAAATCCTCACATTCAACTGAATTCTATCAAAACTCTTATGTCCTTTTTTGCGCCCCGTATCCATGGCTCCTTTTGTTTAGCTAGCCTTGCAACTACCCTGTCCCACCTTCCCGCACAGGATGGTTCTGTTGACCAGCTGGATGGTTTTTCCGTCATCGGCTCTAAGGAAAAGGCCATGGAGCTACAGGGATCCGGATATTTCATCGATGTTGGTGAGTTGGAGGCATTCAAGGCTACGGACATCACCCAAGTCCTCCGGACGGTCCCGGGTGTGTACGTGCGTCCGGAGGATGGGTATGGCCTTTTCCCGAATATAAGCCTGAGGGGGGTGGACTCAGGACGGAGTGCGAAGGTGACGATCATGGAGGATGGCATCTTGTCCGCACCATCCCCATTTTCCGACCCGGCCGCCTACTATTCCCCGACAGCAGGGAGGATGGCCGGTTTTGAAGTGCTGAAGGGATCCAGCCAAGTCCGCCATGGCCCCCAGACTACCGGTGGTGTGGTCAATTACCTGTCAACCCCGATCCCGGCTACGAGACGAACGGAGGTCACTTTCAGCTATGGGGAGGAGGAGGAAGCGATCTTGCATCTCACCACTGGCGGAAGGGAGAAGAAGGCCAATGGCACGCTGGGGTATCTTTTTGAAGTCTATCACCATCAAACGGATGGTTGGAAAACCATCAATGGAACGGCTAGCATGTCGGGTAGCGGCGACACCGGTTTTGAAAAGACAGACTACATGGCCAAGTTGGGTTGGACTCCAGGCAATGATAGCCGCCATTATTTCGAATTCAAGGCGGGGTACACATCGCTTGATGGAGACGTCGGCTACACCGGCCTCTCTACTTCGGACTTTATGGCCGATCCCTACCAGCGGTATGCAGCAACCCGTTTTGACAACATCGCCTCGGACCATACCCGTCTCTATCTCCGGCATTTATTC
>JAYPDO010000228.1:0-5220 GCA_038125285.1 Opitutia bacterium | reverse complement strand
CTTTCTACCCCGACCACCTTTGGGACAACAAAACCAGGGTCGAACTCGACGGCAAAACCTACTCCCACCACCTGATTGCCAACAAGTGCCTGGAGTTCATCAAAGGCGCGAGCCGCAAGGACAAGCCCTTCTTCGCCTATGTACCCTTCACCATACCGCATGCTGCCATGCAAGCACCGGAGGAGTACGTCGCGCCCTTCCGTAAGCAATTTGCCGAGTATGAAAACCTGATTGGCAAATACAGCCACGGTACCTCAGTAAAAAACCCCGTCGCCGCCTTTGCCGGGATGATGACCTTGGTGGACGAGGACATCGGCCGAATCCTCCAACTCGTCAAGGAACTCGGTATCGAGAAGGACACCCTGGTCATCCTCACCTCCGACAACGGCCCGCACATGGAAGGCGGCCACAAGCCCCTGGTCTTCGACTGCAATGGCCCCCTCACCGGCCACAAACGAGACCTCACCGAAGGAGGCATCCGCGAACCGACCATCGCCTGGTGGCCCGGCACCATCAAAGCTGGGAGCACGAACGACCACGTCGGTGCATTTTGGGATGTCATGCCCACCTACTGCGAACTCGCCGGGATCCAAGCCCCCAAGAACGACGGCATCTCCTTCGCCCCGAGCCTCCGTGGTAAATGCCAGCAGGAGCATCAATATCTCTATTGGGAATTCCACTCCAGGGGCGGCACCCAAGCCATCCGCAAGGGCAATTGGAAAGGCATCCGCAAAAATATCTTCAAGGACAAGGACGCCCCGGTGCTCCTCTACAACCTCGAAACCGACCTGGCCGAAGAAAAGGACATCGCGGCGGAAAATCCGGAAATCGCCGCCCAGCTCCGAAAGCTCATGGACGAAGCCCATGAGCCCAACCCGAATTTCCCGTTTCCCGGTGAGTTTAAGTAAAAACCACGGACTGACAAAGACAGGCACGGACTCTCATGGACAAACGGACATACACCGACGGCCACCCACCACGACGACGCCTGTCCTTGTCCGTCCATGTGTCATTGTCCGTCCGTGCCTGTCCGTGAAAGTCCCTGTCCCTTAGCCCAACACCATGGATACCCAGCTCTTCCTCGCCTGCTTCTTTGTCTACGTCATAGGAACCATCATCTTCGGTTGGTGGATGACCCGGAAGAAGCAGACTGGTGAGGACTTCCTGCTCGCGGGCCGCTCACTTCCACTGTTCCTCACCTTGGGGACAACCCTCGCCACCATGGTCGGGACCGGGTCGTCAATGGGGGCGGTTGGAACAGCTTATAACAGTGGATTCGCAGGATCGCTTTTCGGCATTGGGGGGGCAATCGGCATCCTCTTGCTCGCGTGGTTGTTCGCGCCTGTGCGGAACCAAAAATTCATGACCATGGCAGAGGAATTGTCCTCCTACGTCGGGGCGAACCGGATCGTGATGAACATGGTAGCCGTCCTTACCTACCTGGGCTGCATCGGTTGGCTGGGCGCCCACATCTTGGGTGGAGCCAATTATTTACAAAACACAACAGGGGTCGACCCTGTTTTCGCCAAAGTGTCCATAGCCCTTGGATTCGGAATCTATTCCATGATCGGAGGATACAGGGCAGTAGTATGGACAGACTCCCTACAAGCCATAGTCCTCTTCGCAGGTTTCATTGCCACAGCCTTTTTTGCCATGCAGGTTCTCCAAGGCTGGGACGGGCTCCTGCAAACCAATGCAAAGATTGCGGAAGTCCATCCTACTAACCCCATCCACAACCTCTCCCTCGTCTTCGCTATCTGCATAGGCGTATTGGGTAACCCCACTTTCCGACAGCGGATTTACTCCGGCAACTCCGTCCCGGACATCCGGAAGGCCTACGTCATCAGCGGGATCCTGTATTTGGGCTTCGCCATTATCCCATCCATCATAGGGATGGCGGCATGGGTCGAGTTCAACGGGGCAGAAATGGCAAAGGACCAAGCCTTCCCGAATATGGCCAAAACCGTTTTACCGGGTACTCTCGCCATCATTGTCCTTCTGGCCGGACTCTCCGCCACATTGTCCAGTGCCAGTTCTGACGCCATTTCAGGCGTGGCGATCCTTGTCAGGGACATCTTCAAACTCATTTTCAAGCACACCCCTTCCCCGGACAGGGTAGTGGCCGATTCACGATGGTCTCTCGTCCTCACCACTGGTATCGCCCTAATTTTTGCACTCAAAGGCAAGGATATCATGGGTTATATCGAGTCCATGATCGCCTTCCTTCTTGCGGGTATGGGGGTAGCAGGGATCCTGGGCAAAGTCTGGCCAAGGTACAATGCACCGGGAGCCATCTGCACCATGGTAGCCGGATCTTGTACTGCCCTGTATATCACGAAGTCGGAGGCCTGCACGGCATTCTGGGGCAAACCGGTAATCCCGACCATTATCGTGGCCGCCTTAGCCGGTATCATCGTCACCCTCCTGACCAAACCTGAAAAAATCTCCCAGGAAGAAGCCGCCGACATCCTGGCCAAAGAGCGCGACGAAATGGAAGGGGCTTAACCATTTATTGAAAACACCACCATGCGATACCTGATCCCAACCCTCCTCCTCTGCATTGCCCAGCTCCATGCCAATACGGACAAGCCCAACCTCATCTTCATCCTCGCGGACGACCAAGGCTACGGCGACACCTCCATCTCCGGCGGCCTCGCCCCCACGCCCAACATCGACCGCATTGCCATAGAAGGCATGCGGTTCACGGACGCGCACACCACCTCCTCCGTCTGCACCCCGACCCGCTACGGCATCCTGACCGGCCGCTACAACTGGCGCTCACCATTGAAAAAGTCAGTCCTCTTCGGGCTGGACAAACCCCTGATCCCGGAAACCCGCGCCACCGTGGCCTCCTTCCTCAAAAAGGAAGGTTACCACACGGGCGTCATTGGAAAATGGCACCTCGGGCTGGGCTGGCAAAAGTTGCCCGACGGCGAAACCCGGCAAGCCACCAACGGCCCGACCAAGGGCGGCGGTTGGGACATCGATTACACCAAGCCCGTCACCGGCGGACCCAATGCCATTGGGTTTGACGAATCCTTCATTATCCCGGCCTCCCTGGACATGTTCCCTTACGTTTACCTGCGCAACGGACTGAGCACGGAAGTCGCCACCCACACCAAGGCCTTCTTCCGCCCTGGACCGGCCGGTGAAAACTTCGAAGCGGTTAACTGCCTGCGGGACTTTGCAAAGGAAGCCAGGGAGTTCATCTCCAAATCCCAAAGCGGTGCCGATCCTAAGAAACCCTTCTTCCTCTACCTCCCCCTCACCAGCCCGCACACTCCCATCGTCCCCTCCCCCGATTGGAAAGGTAAGTCAGAACTCGGCAAGTACGGCGACTTCATCATGGAAACGGACTGGGTCGTCGGCCAAGTCCTGGCAGAGCTTGAAAAACAAGGGATCGACGAAAACACCATGGTCCTCTTCACAACGGACAACGGTTGCTCCCCCGCCGCAGGGATTCCGGATCTGGTCAAAAAAGGCCACAAGCCCAACGCCGAGTGGCGCGGCCACAAAGCCGACATTTTCGAAGGCGGCCACCGTGTCCCCTTCCATGTCCGCTGGCCTGCAAAGATCAAACCCGGTACCAGTTCAAACGGCTTGGTCTGCACGGTCGACTTCTTTGCCACTGCAGCTGAGATCGTAGGGGCGAAGTGGAAAATCGACCCGGATGAAGCCGAAGACTCCATCAGCTTCCTCCACTCCCTTAACCGCAATTGCCCCCCTGGCGCAGCCCGGGAAAGCCTAGTCCACCACTCCATCGCGGGCAGTTTCGCCATACGGCGCGACCAATGGAAACTTAACCTCTGCCCTGGCTCTGGAGGTTGGAGCGCCCCAAGGCCGAAGGAAGCCCTCAAAAACAAGGAACTTCCCCCCGTCCAACTCTACAACCTCGACATCGACCCCTCGGAAACGACCAACCTCCAGGACAAATACCCGGACAAGGTGAAGGAACTGGCGGACGAATTGGCCGGCATCATCTCCAAAGGACGCACCACACCCGGCCCCAAGCAGGAGAACGACGGTTGGCCCGACACCTTCCCCAAGCCCGTACTGGAACTGTTCCCCCAATTTGGCGGGGAGAAATAGGTCGTATTGGAATAATAAGACCTATTTTACGAAACCATGTTCACCTTCGACGCCCACCTCGACCTCAGCCTCAACGCACTCGAATACAACCGCGACCTGAGGGAACCCCTTGCAAAAATCCGGGAATTGGAGAAAGGAAAAACCTTCCCCAAAGGCCGGGAGCGCGGCACCGTGTGCTTCCCGGAAATGCGGAAGGCAGACATCGGCCTGTGTGTCGCCACCCAACTTGCGGGTTGCATGAAAACCGCCGCCCCGGTCGGCGCGTGGAACTCCCCTCCCCAGGCCCATGCCATGACCCAAGCCCAGCTCGCCTGGTACCGGGCAATGGAAGACGAAGGCGAACTTAAACAACTCACGACCTGGGCACAAATTGAAGCCCATGTCCAAGCCTGGAAGGCCGACCCGGCCAATACCCCCATCGGCTACATCCTCAGCCTGGAAGGCGCGGACTCTCTACGTACCCTTGCCGACCTCGAAAGATCCTACGCCCAAGGCCTCCGCGCACTCGGCCCGGCCCACTACGGGATCGGCCGCTACGCACTCGGGCATGACCAGTCCGGCCCGCTGGGCGATATGGGCAAGGAACTCGTCAAAGAAATGGATCGGCTCGGCATGATCCTGGACGCCACCCACCTCTGCGACCAAAACCTCGACGACGCCCTGGATCTCTTCCAAGGCCCGGTCTGGGCTAGCCACCACAATTGCCGCGCCCAGGTAGACGACCCGCGCCAACTCTCCGACCAACACATCCGCCGCCTTGCAGAAAGGGGTGCGGTCTTCGGCATCGCCATGGACGTCTGGATGGTGGTACCAGGCTGGATCCGCACCGTAACCACCCACGAAACCATGCCCGGCGCAGACCTCGAAGCCCTGGCCAACCATGTCGACCACTACGCCCAACTCCTCGGCACAACCAAAAATATCATGATTGGCTCCGACCTCGACGGCGGCTACGGCTACGAACAAACCCCCGCCGGAATCGAATCCATCGCCGACATCACCAAATTTTTCGACATCCTCAGAGCCCGTGGCTACTCCAAAGAGGACATCGAATGCATCGCCAGCGGAAACGCATTGCGGTTCCTGCAAAGGGCTTTGGGTTGATTATAACCGACCAATCCAGTAGTCAGG
>JAYPDO010000227.1:0-5253 GCA_038125285.1 Opitutia bacterium | reverse complement strand
CCCCAGGTACAGCCCGTACATTCCAAGGAAAAACATTTGGAGTCCCATGCTCAAGGTGATCAAGGCAGCCAAGGACAGCCAACCAGGCTTGAATTCCGCCTTGCCTGTGAAATGAAGGATTCCTACTGCTGCGAAGTATGTGAAAACGACAAGGATAATCAGTGTGCCAAAGTAGAAGGGGAGCTTCAGGCCAATTGTGGAAAAGGAAAAAATGCCGTTAGAGGCAAGGCGGAGGGACTGCCTGAGGGTGTAACTGCGGTTGCCTGCAAACCTGGGGGGGCAATCAAAAAGGAGTTCCACTTGGTTAAATCCAATGTAGGGAACTTGGCCACGGAAAAACTTGAAATGCTCACCCATCGAGTTGAGGGCGTCGACACATTGCCTGTCGAGCAAGCGGAAGTCAGCACTTCCAGGAACCAACTTGACTTCTGCGATCCGATTAAAGAGCCGGTAAAACCACTTGGAGAAGGTCTTTTCCGCAAGGCTTGTGGATGCTGGATTTTTTCGGATCGTGTTGACCACGTCAGCTCCTTGCTCCCAAAGTTTGAGCATTTCCGGGAAAATGGCAGGTGGATGCTGGAGGTCTCCGTCCAGGGTAATGATAACATCCCCGGTGGCATGTTGGAGACCGCAACAAAGTGCGTTTTGATGGCCAGCGTTCCTGGAGAGGGCAAGGCAACGGATTTCCGGATGGGTTTCCGCCAATTCCCTGACAATTTCGAGAGTGCGATCTTTGCTGCAGTCATCAACAAGCATGATCTCGTATCCTGCGCAACTGATGGTCTGCATGACCCGCTTTATTTCGGAAATGAGTTCCCCGACGCAGGCTTCTTCGTTATAGAGGGGCACCACTAGGGAGATCCGTATATCCTTGATTTTGCGAGACATTCTACAAATTTCCAAAACGAATCAGTTGGATACCGAGGCTGTCAACCTTGTTGCTGACTTCCTTATCGGTCATTGCCGCCAGTTCCCCGCCCCAGTTGAAGGCTGCGTAGCCCCAAGGAAGGTTTTCCCGCAGGAGGGGGCAATCATACCCAGGATGTACCATCAATTCAGTTGTCCCTTGGGGCAAAGCGTCAAGGAGCCTGCATACCCGATCGGCTTGGACACTGCCAGACATGTCAAAACCAGCAAAGGCCTTGGCGACCTTAATGCCGCTCCCTTTAAGTTTTGCAGCGAACCGTTGGCCGAGGAATTGCATGGCATTACAAAAGAAACCCCGGTTTTCAACCCCCGGTGTGAGGATAACCTGGGTGGGTATTCTGAGGGCGCGAATTTTATATTTTTTTGCCAATCGGATAACGATCTCCCTGACTCCCGGCATCAAGTGCATGTGCTGGGTTCCGTTGGCGAAGGGTACTGTGGGAAATTCCTTGAGGAAGGCTCGGGCCTGGAGTTCGAGTTCCGCCTCCAGTTCCTTGAGGTTGAGACGGAATGTTGTCAGGCGCAGGAGGAAGGGTTTCCAGTGGCGGTGGAGGCAAATTGGTTCTCCAAGGTAGCGGACGGGATCGGTAAGGGAGCAGGTTTTCCCCATGAGGCAATGCCCTTCGACAAGGCTCCAGTGCAAACCAGTTTCCAATCCCGGGTTGGCTTTTGCGATTCCAATCCCGGCCTGGGTTTCCGGCGCGTTGACGAGCAGGCTGGCACTGGTAACGATCCCGTTGGTATGGGATTCCAGGATCCCGTGGTTGATCTCTGTTGCCAGCCCGAGGTCATCCGCTGTTACGATCAAATTCTGGGGCATATTATTGAGGTTACAGTGTATCTGCCATTGTCCTGGGCAAGCCAGGAAAAGTGAATATCCTTTCCCTTAACACGGAAGCCTTCGGGGGCGGGGCAAGCCGGATCGCTTTGTCCCTCTTGAATTTTTATAACGCTGCTGGACATCCGTCCAAATTGTACAATGCCATCCATGATGTCCCTGGGCAGCAGATTCAAAAATTGCGGAACGACCAATCCCGCAATGTTTTCCAACGAATTCTCTATATGGGGATGAAGGCTAGTTTGGACAAAGGGATCCCCCTGTTGCCAAAGATTTTCCAGCAGCTAATGTGCCTTGCCGAGCCCATTCGTCATCTCCACATCCGCCAGGGCCATGATGACTTCTGGCAACCGGCAACCTCCAGGATTCCTGGGGGGATAGACCCTCCCCCGGTGATTATCCATGCCCACAATCTCTTTGGCGGCTTTTTTGACCTTCGTCAACTGCCCCGGATTTCGGGTTGGCTCCCTTTTGTTTGGACCCTTCATGACATGTGGGCCTTCACGGGGCATTGTTCCCACCCCCTTGATTGCAGAAGGTGGCTCGAAAGTTGCGGGAAATGCCCTTATCCTTCCCTCCCCCCGGCAGTCACAAAGGATGGCACGGCTTTCAACCTCGCCCAAAAGCGGGCAGTTTACGAAAAATCGAGAGTGTACCTCGCCACACCAAGCCAGTGGTTGATGGATCGGGCACAAAGTTCAGTCTTAGCCCCTGGTGTGGTTTCCGCAAGGGTCATCCCCAACGGGGTAGACCAGTCCTCCTACAAGCCTGCAAGCAAATCAGCAGCCCGGGAGGCCCTTGGCATTCCCCAAGGTGCCTCAGTACTCCTCTTTGTAGCTGCTGGTAATCGGTCCAACCCCTGGAAAGACTACGATACCCTTGATGGTGCCGCCCAGATCCTTGCCCGCCGACTCCATCCTGGAAAATTGGTCTTGATGGTTCCGGGATGCGGCCATCCGTCGGCCAATCTATCGGGGGTGGAAGTCAAGCCGGTACCATGGACTGACGACCCTGCCAGCCTCGCAACCTACTACCATGCTGCGGATCTCTACCTCCATGCCGCCCATGCGGAGAATTTCCCGAACGTGATCCTGGAGGCCCTTTCCTGTGGGCTTCCGGTTGTCGGGACAGATGTTGGAGGGATCCCGGAACAAATCCAAGACGGTGTGAATGGCTTTGTCGTTCCCAAATCCGATCCACAAGCTATGGCTGATCGGGCTATCGAGCTTTTGTCAGACAAAAGCAAACTTAATTTATTTTCGGAATCAGCTGCATCTTCTGCCCGAGGAAAGTATTCCCTCGAGCGTATGGGCAACGAGTACTTGGATTGGTTCCATGAATTACTGGAAGCTGCCTGACGCACTTTGCCGATGAAAACATGCCTCCTTCTTTGGTTCAGTTGGCAGTACGACCAAAACATACCCCGCCTTGATCAGATCTACGGGGACAGGTTCCCGTGCAGGTACTACCTCATGCCTTTCTACCAAGGCGACCATCCACGTACCATCCCCATCCATGAGACGAGCCTCCATTTCCAAAATTATTTTGCCCAGGCAGACAAAGTCCTGCCCCAGGATGCTGATTACTACGTCATCTGCGGGGACGACATGATCCTGCACCCTGACGTCGACGACCAAAACATCATCGATTTCATCGGGTGTCACGAAAAAGCCTATGTCAAATACATCAACGCCGTTACCGACCATTCCTTTGCCTGGCACCGTTTCGCAGAAGTCCTTCATTTCCTGGACAAATACCAAGCCATCCCCTTCCGTGAAATGGTACCCACGAGGGAGGAAGTCGTCGCTATCTATGAAAAACACGGGATCGAGACCACCAACATCGGGCTCAAAAATTTCAAAGGGGTGCGGGACAAGACCGTCTCCTGGGAGCGGATAACTGCGGGTTTGAAATTTATCATCTCCAAGAACCGGAAACGTTTCGCCGAATGGCCCCTCGTGGAAGGGTATTGTGACTTTGTGGTCGTACCCCGAAAATACTGGAAGCGGTTCGTTTATTACTGCGGGATCTTTGGAGCCATGAATGTCTGGCATGATTGCGGGGTGGTGACTTCCCTTGTCTTGGCCTGCGACGAAATCATGCAGGAAAAAGACTCCCCTGCCATGGGCGTCGAGCTTTGGAACGAAGCCGTGGATGACCTTTACACCAAATACCAGGGAGACCTCCAAGCCCTGCTCTCCGATTACGAGCCTAACCAAATCTACACCCATCCGGTCAAATTAAGCAGGTGGAAATAGTTTTTGAAACATGAAAGTCCTCATCACAGGTTCGACCGGAATGATCGGGGGCCATTTTGTCACCGCATGTGAGAAACGTGGCTGGGAGACCCATGGGCTATCCCGCTCCACTTCCCACAGCCGGCAAAACCCCTTCCGCAACCCCCGGCACCATGAGTGCGACATCCTTGACCGTGGCAGCTTACTGACCTTGTTGGGCAAACTGAAGCCGGATCTCATCATCCACATGGCAGCCCAGGCTTTCAACGGGGCATCCTGGCGGAGCGAAGACTATACCCACCAAGCTAATTTTACCGGGACTTTGAACCTCCTCAATGCTGCCCATCAGAAATGCCCCCAAGCCAAAGTCCTCCTGGCTTGCAGCAGTGCGGAATACGGGGATGTTCAGCCCGAAGATTGCCCGTTGGTGGAAGACCGGCTCCTTCGCCCCATTACTCCCTACGGTGTCAGCAAGGCTTCCTGCGAAACCCTCGGGTACCAGTATTTTGCCAATTATGGGATGCAGGTCTACTTACCCCGTCTTTTCATCCATGTCGGGACAGGCCATCCCCCGGCAACGGCCATCCAGAATTTTGCCCGCCAGGTCGCGGCAATCAAATTGGGGAAATTAGAGCCCGTGATGAAAGTCGGCCGCCTGGACACTGCCCGTGACTTCATCGATGTGCGCGACGGGGTCGAAGGCATGTTGCTGATGCTTGAAAAAGGCCAAGCCGGCCAAGCCGTCAACATTTGCAACCAGCAGGCCCACACCATCCAGGAAGTCCTGGACATCCTCGTGGAGGAATCCGGGGTGGACGTAAAAGTCGAGCAAGACCCCGCTTTACTAAGGCCCTCAGACGAACCCTTGCTTCTTGGGGACAACTCCCGTCTTCGAGCCTTGGGATGGGAACGCCGGTTCACATTCCGTGAAACCTTGCGCGCCGTTTATGAAGACTGGCTGGCTAGGTCCAGCCACATCCAGGACATTTGAAATATAGGCCTGAGATTGATGGCTTGCGGGCAATCGCAGTAATGCCCGTTGTTCTTTTTCACTTTGACTTGATGGGTTTCCGTGGGGGGTATCTGGGTGTCGATATTTTCTTTGTCATCTCCGGGTATTTAATTACCTCCATCATCGAGAAAGAGATCCATGCTGGCTCCTTTTCCATATTGAATTTTTATGAGAGGAGGATCCGTAGGATTTTACCCGCATTAATTTTTGTTGCAGGGGTCACCACAGTAGTCTCATGG
>JAYPDO010000226.1:0-5281 GCA_038125285.1 Opitutia bacterium | reverse complement strand
TCGCCGGGATGGAAGGTGGAGGGTTGGCCGGGGTTGTTGCGGCGGGCTTTGGGGTTGAGGGCGGTTTGGAGGAGTAGGTTGAGATTGTGGATGCCTGCGGTGCCCTTGTGCATGGGGGCGAGGACTTGTGCGTCGTGGGCTGGGTGGTAGCCAAGGGATGGAAGTTGTTTGGTGCAGAGGTCTAGGACGAGGTCGACGCAGTGTTGGGCATCGTCAGCCCTGAGGTAGTGGATGTCCTGGCCGGGCGGGTTAATGCCTTGGTCGGGCAGGGATACGTCGCCTTGGAGGATGCCGTGGGCAGTGGTGATGATGGAGGAGTCGTCGCCTTGGCGGAAAATGGTATGGAGGCGGGTGACGGCGGCTTGGCGGGAGTCGATGAGGTCTTTGAGGAGGTTGCCTGCACCGACTGAGGGGAGCTGATCCGTATCGCCGACAAGAAGGAGGTGTGTCCCCTGCCCTATGGCGGCAAAGAGGGCGGAACCGAGATTGGTGTCGAGCATGCTGGCTTCGTCGACGACCATGTAGTCGGTAGGCAAGGGGCGGTCGGTATTGTAATAGAAGGAGTTTTCGGCGGGTTCGTATTTGAGGATGCGATGAAGGGTTTGGGCGGGATAACGGGCGCTTTCAGCAAGGCGTTGGGCGGCCCGGCCAGTGGGGGATCCGAGTGTGATTTTTGCCTTTTTGGCCTTGAGGATGGCAACGAGGGCTCGGAGGATGGTGGTTTTGCCGGTGCCGGGGCCGCCGGTGAGGATGCAGATGTTGTTTTGCAAGGCCATGCGTAGGGCATCGGCTTGCTGTGGCGCGAATTGGAAACCGGCTTTTTCTTGTGCCCAGGTGACGGCGGGCTCAATTTTGATGGGGGGGAGCTTGCTGTGGACGGACTGTATACGGTGGAAGGATTCGGCGACCTTTTGCTCGCAGCGGAAGAGGTGCGGAGTCTGGACGAGTTGGTTTCCGTGGGGCGGGGAAACAAGGACTTCGTGGCGGAGGAGGTGGTGGATGCGTGTTTCGATGACGACTGCGTTGGCCTTGAGGAGTTCTTGGGCGGCTTGGATGAGGTCGGGGATGGGGGCGCAGGTGTGGCCGTCCTGCTCCATTTCGTGGATGGCGTGGAGGATGCCGGCGTCGACGCGGTCGGGGCCTTCGTTAGAGTAGCCTAGGTTGAGGGCGATTTTGTCTGCGGTGAGGAATCCGATGCCGTCGACTTCGCGGGCGAGGCGGTAGGGTTGGTTGCGAAGGATGTCCTGGGTTTGGTCGCCGTATTTTTTGACGAGGCGGACGCATTGGGCTGTGCCGACGCCGTAGGTCTGGAGGAACATCATGACGTCGCGGAGGGCTCGTTGTTCTTCCCATGCTTGTTTGATTTGCTTGGCGCGTTTGGCACCGATGCCGGGGATGTCGCGGAGTTTGCCGGAGAAGTGGGAGATGACGTCGAGGGTGTCCTGGCCAAAGTGGTCGACAATTTTGTTGGCGTAGACTTTGCCGATGCCGTCGATCATGCCGGATGCGAGGTATTTGCGGATACCGTGGATAGAGGACGGGAGTTTGGACTGGAAGGTTGAGACTTTAAACTGCTGGCCGAATTTGGCGTGGTGTTCCCAGGTGCCTTGCATTTCGAGGGTTTCGCCGCATTGGACGCCGGGGAGTTTGCCGAGGATGGTGACACTAGGGCGACCGTCCGCAGGGGAGACTTCGCCGACGCAGTATTCGGTTTCCTCGTTGTGAAAGAGAATCCTTTCGAGGACGCCCGTGAGTTGGTCTGGATTGAATGCGGGCACGGTCGGGTTATCCAAGTGGTTTGACGGGAAGGCTATTAGGCGTTCCAATACCCAGTTTCAATCGGGGAATTTTGGGCAGGTTCGAACATCATTTTTTCAAACACTTCAAAGCGCACGGCACAGGATAATGCAAGAGGAAGCTGGGGCAGCGGAGGTGGTTTTCCAGGTTGGGGACGAGGGGAATGCTGTGGAAATCGTGCTTTCCGGGGATTGGCTTTTGCAAGGGGAGAGGCCGGGATTGGAGGAGATCGGGAAAGGTTTTGAGGGATTGTCCGAAGGAGGGAAGGTGCGGATTGGTTTCAATGGACTGGGGCAATGGGACACAGGGTTGATGGTCTTTTTGCAAGAATGTTACACCGTTGCGAAGGCGCGGGGGTTGTTTGTGGAGGAACAGGGTGTGCCGGAGGGAGTGGCGAAATTACTGCAACTGACACGCGCAGTCCCGGAGAGGGATACGGGGAAGAAGGATGACTCCAGGGGGTTGGTGGAAAAGATCGCCCACGATGCCCATGAGATTTTTGACGGGACTTGTGTCTTCCTGGGTTTCACGGGTGAGGTGGTAATGGGATTGGGAAAATTGGCGCGGGCTAAGAAGATTTTCAGGATGGTTGAGTTTGTGCAAGTGTTACACCAATGTAGCGTGGGGGCACTTCCGATCGTGAGCCTGATCAGTTTGTTGACCGGGTTGACCATGGCTTTTGTGGGTGCGGTCCAACTGGTGCAATTCGGGGCGGGTATCTATGTGGCGGACTTGGTCGGCCTGGCCATGGTGCGGGAGATGGGAGCGTTGATGACGGCCATCGTGATGACGGGGAGGACAGGGGCGAGCTTTGCCGCCCATTTGGGGAACATGCGGGTATCGGAAGAGATTGATGCGTTCCAGACGATGGGGATCAAGCCGGTGGATTTCCTCGTAGTGCCGAGATTAATCGCCCTAGTATTGCTGATGCCTCTGTTGAGCATGTATGCGAATGTGATCGGGATTTTTGGGGGATATTTGGTGGGTGTCCTCATGCTGGACATGTCCTCCACCCAATACCTCCAGCAGACGATCAACGCCTTAAGCATGACCGACGTGTGGACCGGCGAGGTAAAGAGCTTCTTCTTCGGGATGGTGGTGGCGGCTTCCGGATGTTTCTACGGCGTCAAATGCGGGCAAAGTTCAGAGGAAGTGGGCAAGGCGGTGACGCGGTCGGTGGTATCCGGGATCACTTTCATCATCGTGGTGGATGCCATGTTCGCCGTCATTTTCCACATTTTGGGGATCTGAGGAACCATGGCCAAGGCAAAGCCCATTCGCGTTGAAAACCTGACCATGGCTTACGGGCAGTTTGTGGTCATGAATGACCTGGACTTCACTTGCGGGGGGGGCGAAGTGACAGTCATCATGGGAGGCTCGGGCTGCGGCAAAAGCACGCTGTTGCGCCACATGATAGGCCTGATCCAACCGGCAAAAGGGGCGATCTACTTCGGGGATACGAACTTCACCGGGGCGGACGAGCAAAACCAGGATGCCATGAAGCAGGATTTCGGCGTCCTTTACCAAGGCGGCGCACTTTGGAGTTCCATGAGCCTGGAGGAAAATGTCGCGCTCCCACTACAGCATTACACAAGACTTTCCGAGCGTGAGATCCGGAACATCGTGGCCTACAAGCTATCACTTGTCGGGTTGGCGGGGTTCGAGGATTTCCTACCGGGACAGATCAGCGGCGGGATGCGCAAACGGGCTGCCCTGGCGCGCGCCATGGCGCTCGACCCGGATTTCCTTTTCCTGGACGAACCCTCCGCCGGGCTCGACCCCGTGTCCTCACGCCGCCTGGACGAACTGATCCTCCAACTGCGGAACACCATCGGCTGCACCATCGTTGTCGTCTCCCACGAACTGCCCAGCATTTTTGCCATCGCGGATCAGGCCGTTTACCTCGACGCCAAATCCCGCACCCTCCTTGACCTCGGCAAACCGGACGACCTCTTGGCCAGATCCAAGCACCCGGAAGTCGTCGAATTCCTCTCCAGGGGAGAAAAAACTTGAACCATTTCCCAATCCTAGCAGCCAAAGCGAAGTCCCTCATTGTCTCCTTGCTCCGCCGCCCGACATCCTCCAACCTAAAAGACCTGATACCCAGCCATGGCACGTAATAAGACCAACACCACCGCGATCGGACTCTTTGTAATCGGTGCCGTGGCCTTGTTTTTCGCAGGCGTGATCTACCTGGGTTCGACCACTTTCTCCAAGACCGAACACTATGTCCTTTATTTCGACGAATCAGTTAACGGCTTGGTCGTTGGGGCAAAGGTCAAGTTCAAGGGCGTCCCGATCGGACGTGTCGTCGAGACCTTCATAGGGTTCAATTCGGAGGATGGCCGCACGTCTGTCCCCGTTATCATCGAAATCGACAAAAAGAAACTCTTCGACGAGAAGGGAATTGGCTTCCAGGAAGGGGTATTCAGCCAGGAATTTCGAACGGGCTTACGCGCCAAACTCGTCCTCGAAAGCCTAATCACAGGCGTATTATTCATCGACATCGACTACTACGGCCCCGAATACCCCGGTTTCGACTTCGAAGGGTTGGAAGGCAAGGAACAAGTCATCCCCACCCTCCAATCCGACCTCGAGTCCATCCGCCAAGCCGTCACCCAGGCCGTGCAAAACGTAGGCACCATCGACTTCGAGGAAATCTCCACCAACTTCAACGAACTGCTCGCCGTTTCCAGGAACAAGGTGGACCAACTCGATATAGAGACCTTCAACGCCAACCTCGCCAACCTATATAAACTGGCCAACCTGCTCAACAAACTCCTGGAAGACGGGACAGTCCAGGAGACATTGACCTCCATCACCGCCACCTCAGACGAAGCCCAAAAGCTCCTGGCCAAGACCAACAAGGAACTGGACCTCAATGCCATCTCCGCGGAGTTGACCAATACATTGGCACAGCTAACCGCAATCGGTGAAACCACCCGAAAGATCCTCAATTCTGACTCGGAATTCCGCCACGAATTTTCTTCAACTCTTAACGAAATCAACACTACCGCACGTTCGGTTCGCGTCCTAGTCGACCTGATCGAGCGCAACCCTAAAATCTTCCTGACCGGGAAACCCCAACCGTGATGCCCCTGTCTAATCAAAGCCTTCCGCTAGGGATACCCGCATTCCTACTGACATTGGCCACCGTCCAACCTGGATGCGTGAACCTGGATCCCGTCAATGACAACACGAAGTTCTACATCATCGACCCTACCTCGGAAGCAAAGGAAAAGTCCTCCAAGCAGGATCCGAACCATCACATCTATTTTCCCAAGGCCAACCTCCCGGTCTACCTCTCCTCTTCCAAGCTGACCATCCGGCAATCCGGCACCGAACTGGTCTTCGACGATGCCCACCGCTGGGCGGAACCGGTGGAGGACTCCATCCTCCGGGCGTTAACCAACAACCTTTGTGAAGCACTGCCCGAAGGCTGGACGGGAAGCCATTACCCTAATCGCCGTACCCACGCCTATGG
>JAYPDO010000225.1:0-5299 GCA_038125285.1 Opitutia bacterium | reverse complement strand
ATCCACGAGCCTTTCGACGCGATAAAAATCCTAACCCAAGGTGCCCGCTGCATGGATTGCGGAACGCCCTACTGCCATACCGGGATGCTGATCAGCAACATGGCCAGCGGTTGCCCGATCAACAACTTGATCCCGGAGTGGAACGACCTCGTGTACCATGGCCGTTGGGAAGATGCCCTGGAGAGGCTCCACAAGACGAACAATTTTCCGGAATTTACAGGGCGGGTTTGCCCCGCTCCCTGCGAAGGCTCCTGCGTGCTCGGGGTCATCGAACCGCCAGTCACGATCAAGAGCATTGAGTGCTCGATCATCGACATGGGATTCGAGAAAGGCTGGGTCAAACCGAGGCCACCCAAAATACGAACCGGCAAAAAAGTCGCCGTGGTGGGATCGGGACCGGCAGGTTTGTCCGCCGCCGACCAATTGAATAAGGCCGGCCATAACGTCACGGTTTTCGAGCGTGCGGACCGGATCGGCGGCCTTCTCATGTACGGCATTCCCAACATGAAGCTGGAAAAGGAAATCGTGCAAAGGCGCGTCGACCTGATGGACGAGGAAGGCATCGAATTCAAGACGGGCGTGGAGATCGGCAAAGACCTTCCCTCCAAGCAATTGGTGGACGATTTTGACGCCGTTGTCTTATGCTGCGGTGCGACCAAACCTCGCGACCTCCCGATTGAAGGGCGTGAATTGAAAGGCGTCAACTTTGCCATGGAGCTTTTGACCCGGAACACCCAAGGCCTCCTTGAAGCCAAGGATGTCACCTCCTTCGACATCGCCGCCAAGGGCAAAAACGTCGTCGTGATCGGCGGCGGGGACACCGGGACGGACTGCGTAGGAACCTCCCTGCGACACGGCTGCAAGAATGTGATCCAATTGGAAATCATGCCTAAGCCGCCAGTGGAGCGTGCCACTAACAATCCTTGGCCAGAGTGGCCGAAGACCTACAAGCTGGACTACGGGCAGGAAGAGGCGAAGGAGATTCAGGGTGAAGACCCGCGCCAGTATTTGGTAAGCACCAAGAAGTTCCTTGGCGACCGAAATGGCAACCTCAAAGGCCTATTGATTTACGACATCGAGTGGAAACAGCAGGACGGACGGTTTGTCCCGGCAGAAGTCCCGGGTTCCGAACGGGAAATCCCCTGCGAGTTGGCTTTGTTGGCCATGGGATTCCTCGGTCCAGAGGATACCATTGCCGAAGAGTTGGGATTGGAACGAGACCCCCGCTCGAACGTAAAGGCCGAATACGGCAAATTTGCTACTAACATAGACGGCGTTTTCAGTGCCGGCGACATGCGCCGCGGTCAGTCATTGGTCGTTTGGGCGATCAACGAAGGCCGCGCGGCGGCCCGGGAATGCGACCGCTATTTAATGGGGACGACAAAGTTGCCGTAAGACCAAAAAACACGGGCTCTAAGTCCTTCCCTTGAACAAAGCGGCAGGATGCCGCTTCTACTATTCACCCTTTGCTCAGGCGGCGTCCTTGCCGTCCAAGGGGCTTCCGGCATCGGTGTAGTATTTTTTGTACCGCCCGGTGTAATACTCGGAGTAGTAGTAGGAGGCGGCGACGCGGGATTTCATGCTGTTGAGGATGACCCCGAAAATGGGTTTCCCGGCCTCCTTGAGTTTGCGGACAGTGAGGGCGGCGGTGTTGATCTTGACCGTGTCGTACTTGATGACGAAGAGGACGCCATCGACATAGGGGACAATGTTTAAGGCGTCGCTGACTGCGGCGAGGGGCGGGGAGTCTATGATGATGCGGTCGTAGTAACTACGGAGCTCATCGAGCATTTGGCCAAAAACTTCATTGTTGAAGACGGTCATGGGCGTCCTGGAACGGCCTCCGGCCGACATGACGTCGAGGTTTGGGTAAACATCGGGCTGGATGGCGTCGCCCAATTCGATTTCCCCTTTGACATAGTTGAGCAGACCGTAACCGGGCTGGAGCTGAAGGGATTTGGCGATGTTGGGAAGGCGCAAGTCGCAGTCGAGCAGGAGGACACGATCCCCGCTTTCGGCGAAGGAGAAAGCGAGGTTGGTGCTGACGAAGGATTTCCCTTCGCTGGGGATGGTACTGGTGTTGAGATAAACTTGGGCGTCCTTGGCAGCATCATTGACCCCAAGGGTGGAATAGATGCTGAGGAAGGCCTCCTTAACGTGGTTGTCCTTGCCGGACTCGAAGATGCGAGCCTTGCGGAAGGCATCCATTTTGGGGATTTGGGGGAGGACACCAATCAGCGGGAGCTTGATGACTTGTTCGATGTCGAAGGGGCTTTTGACCCGGTTGTCGAGGAAGGCGGTGAAGTAGACCATGAAAAGGCCGAAGCCGGTACCCAGGATGACGCCGACAGCCATGTTGAGGATGATGTTGGGGGAGAAGGGGTCTTTGGGAACTGCGCCAAGGTCTAGGTTTTCGATGGTGGAGGATTTGGTCTCAGTGTTTATCTCTTCCTTGGTCTTGGAGAATTCGAGGTGGTCGAGGACTTTGCGGGCTTTTTCAAGGTCTTGCTGGAGGCGGTTGTATTCCTGCCGGTTGGCTTCCAGGTCTTGGTAGTTGGTCTCTTTGTCATCCACAGCCTTCTGGGTTTCCTCGAAGAGGTTCTAGCTGTTGATGTCGGCGTTGAAAGTTTTCTCCCTCTCGATGTTGACGGCTTTGGTAAGCTCTTGCTGGGTAAGCTCCAGGCTTTGGCGGGCTTCTATCATCTTGGGGTGCTTGTCGCGGTAGCGGATGGCGAGCTGGCCGACAATCTCCGTCTTTTGGCTAAGTCGTGTGACCAGGGCAGCGACCTGGGGGGCTTCGGCGATGAAGTGGAGGCTCAAGATGGGGCGGTTGTGCTGCTCAAAAAGTGTGATTTGCTGCCAATAGCTCTCTTTCTGGCGGTATTCTTCCTGGTAGTTGTTGAGGAGGGCGCGGAGGCTTTGGAGTTCGTTGATGTAGATGTCCTTGTTGGCATCGATCGCAAGGCCGCCGTGGGTGCTTTTGTACTCGACGACTTGCTGCTCAAGCTCGTTCACTTTCCGGAGGTGCTCTTCAATCTTCGGGGTGAGGACATCGGCATTTTTTCGCCCGCCTTTGACCATGCGCTCAGTTTGGTAGTCGCGAAAAGCCTGGGCATAGAGGTTGACCACAAAAGCGGCCATTTCGCGGTCAGGGTGGGTGTATTCGATCCCAATAATGAGGCTAAGGCGTTTGGGGATGATGCGGCGGTTGGAATGGAGGAAGGGGTAGGCGACAATCGGGGCGGCGTCCTCTTCGTCTGCCATTTCCTGGTAGGGCTTCATGAACTGGTTGTAGAGCGCCTCGTCGCTTTTTAGGCGTTTTTCCACTTCCTGGGTAATCTTATGGGATTTGAGGATGTCGGTCCAGGTATTAAGGTCTTGTTGGTTGTCAATCAGCTCAGGGTTTTTCTCATGTGGGGAGTCCATGGGCGCATTGCTGACCCGGAGCATCCGGATTTGGGCGGAACTTCGGTAAAGCGGGGTTTTGTTAAGTGTGTAGAGGAGTACCCCGGTGACAATGATCGCGAAACAGAAGATGAAGAGCCAGACGCGTTCCCGGAAAATGATGAAGTAATCCTTGATGGAGCGGCGCTTGGGGTTCGAGTAATAGGCGTCGTAGCCCCCGTAGTCATAACCGTAGCCCCCGTAGTATTTGTAGCCCCGGTAGGAATCATCCTGGTGGGGCGGGGGATTGTATTGGTCCGGGGGTTGTCCCTGATTCATGAGTGGGAAAAATTAAGGTAGGGGAATGAGGAGGGATGGAATGGACCCTTAGTAAATCTTTTCAGGAACACGGATGGTGTCCCCGTCCGTCAATTGGATGTCCTTGGATTCACTGCTCAGGATTTTGGTGACATCGACCTCAATGGCCTGGGTGTTGCCTTGCGCGTCTTTCCGGAGCAGGAGGACTTTGCGTTGGTTCCCTAGGCGGGTAAAGCCCCCAGCACCACTGATCGCCTCGACCAAGGTAAGGGTCTCCTGGGCAGGGATAGCAATGTATCCGGGCCTGCCGACTTGGCCGATAACGTTGACCTTTTCCCGGAGTTCGGGGACGGAAATGATGTCGGCATCCTGGAGGGGGACATCGGCGATGTTAGGGTCGGTGACGATCCGGTTGGCGTCGTATTCATAGACGACCAAATTCCCGCGGGCGTCTATCCTCTTGAGCTGGACATGGATCTTGTCGGCAGCACGGGTGAAGCCGCCGGCCGCGCTGATGGCTTCCACGAGGGTCAAGGGACGGTCTGGGGCGATGGGGACAAAGCCGGGGCGATCCACCTCACCCAGCACGCTGACCTTCCTGGGGGAATAACTAAGGACGGAAACTGAAACCCTAGGGCTCCAGAGGAATTCCTCGTCATAGTAACGGCGGGCGATTTCATCCTGGGCTTGGGATATGGTCAGGCCGCTGATCCGGAATGGCTTGATGAGGGCAAGGTGAACCATGCCGTCCGCCTGGATTTGTTGGGAACGGGTAAGGTCAGCTTCCTGGAAGACTTGGATCTGGATTTGATCGGAGGGGCGAAGTACATAGTTCTGGGTATTGGCAACGCCGGGAGGGGCAAGCGCGTCTTGGGATTGGAGGACGCAAGGGAGGAAAAGGGCCAGGTGCAGAAAATAGGAAAGGGCGAGGAGGCAAGAGGCTTTCATGATAGTGGGGCTGGAAAATAGACCCGAACGCCTGCGGAATCAATTTCAATTGGCAAAAGGGGAACCCAAAATGAAATCGAAGGAAGGGTCGGAATACCGGAAAGGTGGAGCCAATCCGGAAAAGCAACGGGGAAGCAGGCCGAAGGCGTCAGTACTCCCAAGTCGTGCTTAGGGAGATTTTGTGGTTGGTGTACTCGTCCACGTTGCCTAAGTCGAACTCGGCCCAGTCGAAGGCGTAGCTTGACCTGAATGTCCAGACCGAATCCGTTGGCGCGAAAGTGAAGCCTACCCGTCCATTGGCTCCGAAATCATTGCGTTTGGGGACGGTCGGGTCGGGGCGGCTGTAGTCCGAAGCCCATACGGATGCCGCTGTCGAAAATGTGAAGGTGGGGGTAATCAGGATGTCGGAACCCGCGTTGAAGGCGGTGTACTGGATGGTTTCCCCTTGGCTAGAACCGACATTGAAATCCCGGAAAAGGCCGGCGGAAAGTTTGATTTTCCCAGTGGCTTGGAAATCGACCCCTAAGTTGGCAGAGAAGGCATTGGTATCAAAGGATAGGGGGGGAAAACGAAAGTATTCGGAATTGCGATTTTGGAAACCCAGGGTGAAGCGGACGTCCATTTTCGGGGTAATGTGGCCGAGCAAGTT
>JAYPDO010000224.1:0-5322 GCA_038125285.1 Opitutia bacterium | reverse complement strand
TGCAACACCGTGGAAAACCGGATGGAACTCGAACCGACCTTCCTGGAAGCTGTCGGGACCCTCCAGGAAAAGCTTTCCCCAACAACCCCAATCCTTAGCGAATTTTGACCGCATTGGAAGGCCGTCCCACTGTATGATCGGCCTCACCAAAGTAGGATAGCCTTCCAAATCTGTCACCACATGGTATCGATTTCACTGGTTCGCTAATGATTGAGGCCAACAACGAACCCCGCCGGAAAGGATTGACACCCGCCATTGGCGATCCCATTTTCCGCACCTTGACTTGGTCGGGAACACCCTGGCCAGGGCAAAAGATGGCGGGAAGTAACTCAGTCTGGCCAGAGTGCCGGCTTTGGGAGCCGGAAGTCGCAGGTTCGAATCCTGTCTTCCCGACCATCCTTTTCCCAAGGATTGCCTTGATGACAGAGGCAAACCTTTGGCAAACTGCCCTCCATGGACAAAAAGGACATCATAGGCATCTTGGAGGAAATCGCTACCATCCTCGAGATCAAAGGGGAAAACCCGTTCAAAACCAGGGCGTACACAACCGGGGCGCGGATCCTCCAGACTTTGGAAGAGGATTTGGGGACATTGGTTGAAGATGGCCGGCTAGGGGAGATCAAGGGGATCGGTAAAGCCCTGGAGGAAAAAATCGGCGAACTCTACACAACGGGGAAACTCGGATACTATGAAAACCTTAAAAATTCTATCCCGGCCGGCCTGCTTGAAATGTTGGATATCCCCGGGATGGGGGGGAAGAAGATCAAGGCCTTGCACGATGCCCTGGGGGTAGACTCCATCGATAGCCTGACCCAAGCCTGCGAGTCCGGCCAGGTCGCCCCGCTCAAAGGCTTCGGGGAAAAAAGCCAGAAAAAGATCCTCGACGGGATCCGCAACCGCGAGGCATACAGCGCCCGCCACCTTTGGTGGAAGGCGAGGGGAGTGGCGGACAGGATCTTGCCCGGGCTCCGTGAACTGCCCGAAGTAGAACGTGCGGAAGCCGCGGGCAGCCTCCGGCGAGGGATGGAGACTGTGGGGGACCTGGACTTCCTCGTCGCTTCCACGGATCCCGCACCGATCATGGATTGGTTCACTTCTCAAGAGGGAATTGTGGAAGTAACCGCAAAAGGGGATACCAAGTCCAGCATCCGCTTGGAAGACGGCTTGCAAGCCGACCTTCGGGTTATCCCGCCAAAGCAATTCTTTTTCGCCCTGCACTACTTTACTGGATCAAAAGACCACAACATCCTGATGCGCCAACGTGCCCTGGATAAAGGACTACACCTCAGCGAATGGGGTCTACGGACTGATGACGAACAAGAAAAAGCCCGAGGCGAAGGCTCTATCGAAGCCAACTGCGAAGAGGACATTTTCAGTGCCCTTGGGCTCCAGTATATCCCACCGGAACTCAGGGAAGGCAGCAGGGAAGTCGAAGCCGCAGGGTCGGAAAAGGCACTTCCCCAACTCGTTACCCTCAAAGACCTCCGGGGCTGTTTCCACAACCATACCGTCGCCTCCGATGGCAATGCCACTCTTGAAGATATGGTGCGGGCAGCAGAGGAAAAAGGTTGGGAATACCTCGGGATCTCCGACCACTCCAAATCCAGTTTCCAAGCCAACGGCCTTGATGAAGGGAGACTCGCTAACCAAATCGAAGCCATCCACAGGCTCAATGCTTCCGGGGACTTCGGAACCCACGTTTTCGCTGGCTCTGAAGTCGACATCCTCAACGGAGGCCGCCTGGATTTTGACGACAGCCTCCTGGCCCAACTGGACTATGTCGTCGCCTCCGTCCATGCTGGTTTGAACCAAGATGAGGAAACCCTGACCAACCGCATCATCAAGGCGATCGAAAACCCCCACATCACCATGCTCGGCCACATGACAGGCCGCCTCCTACTGCGCCGCGAACCCGGCCGCGTCAATATCCCCAAGGTCATCGACGCAGCCATCGCCAACCGCACCATCATCGAACTCAACGCCAATCCCCAACGCCTCGACATGGATTGGCGGCACTGGCGCAAAGCCGCGGAAAAAGGCCTCCTTTGCAGCATCAACCCCGACGCCCACGACACCTGGCATTTCAACTTCCTCCAAACAGGTATCCTCTCTGCCCGCAAAGGCTGGCTCACCCCCGAAAACATCCTCAACACCTGGCAGCTGGAGAAAGTCCTCGCCTACCTCGGGAAAAAGTGATCCGCAGATTTGGGGACTTGTGCCCAGATCCGATATACCCATAGGAGTTATGCGTCCTAGGACGTGTTGGCGGATAAGAACCCTAGATTTGCAATTTTACCACCCATGCACTACCTCATCACCGGCGGAGCCGGATTCATTGGCAGCCACCTTACGGAAAGCCTCCTGGCCGACGGCCATAAAGTTAGCATCCTGGACAACCTGGATCCCTTTTACGATCCCGACGTCAAACTCCGGAATATGGAAGGCTTCAAAGACCACCCCGAGTTCACCTGGGTACAGGCCGACATCCGGGACCTGCACTGCGCGGACAACGTCCCTAGCCCCGTGAGCGCCATCATCCACATTGCCGCCAAGGCAGGTGTCCGCCCCTCCATTGCGGATCCCATCGGCTACTACAACACCAACGTCAAAGGCACTCTCCATCTCCTAGAATTCGCCAAAACCTGCAACATCGAGCAATTTATCTTCGCATCCTCCTCCTCTGTCTACGGCATAAACCCCCAAGTCCCCTGGAAAGAAAACACGGAGAACCTCCAACCCATCAGCCCCTACGCCGCCACCAAACTCTCCTGCGAAGGCCTCGGCCACGTATACTCCGAGCTCTACGGCATCCGCTTCCTTGCCCTGCGCTTCTTCACCGTCTACGGCCCCCGCCAACGCCCAGACCTCGCCATTCACAAATTTACACGCCGCATCCTCCAGGACAAACCTATCCCCTTCTTCGGGGATGGCAGCACCCGCCGGGACTATACCTACATCGACGACATACTCCAGGGCATCCGCGGCGCCATCAACTACACTGCCTCCCCCTTCGAAATCTTCAACCTCGGCAACGACCGTACCATCAGCCTCGCCGAAATGGTCTCCACCATTGAAGACGCCATCGGCAAAAAAGCCGTCATTGACCACCAGCCCGTACAACCCGGAGACGTCCCCCAAACCTGGGCCGACATCTCCAAAACCCGCGAACTCCTGGGCTACCAACCGGGGACCCCTTTCCAAGATGGCGTGAAGAAATTTGCCGAATGGGTAAGGGAACAGCCCCACCTCTAAGCCAGCCCCAGGCAACCCCATGAAAACCATCCTCATTCACTCCGGCGGGATGGATTCAACTGTCCTCCTATACCAACTCCTGGCAGAAGGCCACACCATCAAAGCCCTGTCCATCGACTACGGCCAACGGCATCGCAAAGAACTCGAAGCCGCAGCCCACCTGGCCTCTGTATGCGGTGTCGAACACCAAACCGCCGACATCCGTGCCGCAGCCCACCTCCTCTCCGGCAGCAGCCTCACCTCCCCGGACATAGAAGTACCCGAAGGCCACTACGCAGCGGACAACATGAAGGCCACCGTCGTCCCCAACCGCAACATGATCCTCCTCGCCCTCGCCGCCGGATGGGCAATATCCAGCAAATTCGGCCACGTATCCTACGCAGCCCACTCCGGGGATCACGACATCTACCCTGACTGCCGCCGAGAATTTACCGACGCACTCGACCGAGCCATCCAGCTCGCTGACTGGCACCAAGTCACCCTCCACCGCCCCTATGTCGGCCTCACCAAAGCCGACATCGCCGCCCTCGGGGCAAAACTCCTCGTCCCGTTCGAAAAAACCTGGTCCTGCTATAAAGGTCTCGACCTCCACTGCGGACGCTGCGGCACCTGCATCGAACGCCGCGAAGCCTTCCACCTCGCCAACCTCGACGACCCCACGGCCTACGCCCCCGACGCCCACACCAAAGAACAACTCCTGGAATCCAACTGGCAACTCCCCGCCTGACCCCATTCCCCTTCCAAACCAAGAACAAAGAACCAGAAAACAAAAACCTTCCCCCCATGCTCTCCTGCTCCAAAACCTACCGGGACATCCCCCTCGGCCATCGCCAACCCTTCCACCCCGGCCACTGCTCCCGCATCCACGGCCACAACTGGGCCATCCGCCTCACCTTCGCCGCCAAAGAAACCGACCAAAACGGCTTCGTCGTCGACTTCGGAGACCTCAAATACATCAAAACCTGGATCGACGAAAACCTCGACCACGCTTGCGCCATCAGCTCCAAGGATCCCCACCTCGCCCGCATGGAGAAATGGAACGAGGAAGGCCTCATCCAACTCCTCGTCATCCCCGACGCCTCCTGCGAAGGCCTAGCCAAACATCTCTTCCAAACCTTCGACCCCATGGTACGCGATCGCACCAGAGGCCGAGCCTGGATCACCTCCATCGAACTCCAAGAAGACTCCAAAAACTCGGCTACCTACGCCCCCTGAGGATCGTTTCCGCATGACTTGCAACCAACCCGCGCCAGCCACTTCAAAAATCAAAAATCCCCAACCAGCAATCTTCGTTTCGATTTCTCCAACCCCATGAAGCCCCTCCCGGTAAACGAACGCTTCCTCTCCTGGCAAGGCGAAGGCATACACATCGGCAAATCCGCCTACTTCATCCGCCTCCAGGGCTGCCCCGTGAAATGCCCCTGGTGCGATTCCGCCAGCACCTGGCACCCCGGACACACCCCAGGACACATCGAAAAAGCCCTCCCATCCGACCTCGCCGCCGCAGCCCTGGCTCACCAATGTGAAATCGTCGTCATCACTGGCGGCGAACCCGCCATCCACAACCTCCACGAACTTACCACCGCCCTCGCCGCCCGGAACCTCCCCATCCACATCGAAACCTCAGGAGCCTTCACCCTCCAAGGCCAATTCGACTGGGTCACCCTCAGCCCCAAGTGGCAAATGCCCCCCCTGGACGAAACCCTCGCCCAAGCCAACGAACTCAAAATCATCGTCGAAACCCCGGATTCCCCCGCACAATGGGCTGAAGCCCTGAAAGGCCGTCACAATTCAAATCACATCTGGCTCCATCCAGAATGGTCAAAAGCCCGCGACCCAGCAATCCTGGACACCATAACCAACTGGGTCAAAAAACACGGTCACCCCTACCGCGCAGGCTACCAACTCCACAAACTCTACGGCGCAGAATAAGGAATAGCAAACGTTGGTCGCCGAAGAAGGAAAGGCTACCCGCCCCAAAACACCCCCAGCCCCGAGCCATCACAAAAAACTCGAAAAACTGGATTGCCCAGCGCAACCGCTACCCAGAAGAACTTTGCCATGCCGGAC
>JAYPDO010000223.1:0-5337 GCA_038125285.1 Opitutia bacterium | reverse complement strand
GAAGTTGTTCTTTCCGGAACTCCTCGCCGGTGAAGCGGTAGCGGACGTTCTGATAGGTGATGTAAATCCAGTTGTCCAAATTCCAGACCAACCCGGAAGGCTGGTGCTCCATGTTACCCCCCCGGTTGCCGCCTTCAAAAACTTTTACCGCTTCGTCGGCCACACCATCGCCATCCGTATCCCTGTAGTTCCATAGGTCCAAGGTGTTGGTAATCCCGACCATGACCCGGTCGTCCAGGGGCAACACCATCCGGGGCAGCAAAAGGTTGTCGATGAAAACGGTGCTTTTGTCATAAACCCCATCCCCGTCCGTATCCTCATGGCGAGAAATACGGCTTGTCGGCTCCTGCTCCCCGATCGCATCAATGTTTTGCATGTAGGTGCGCATCTCCACGACATAGAGCACGCCATTCCCATCCCAGGCCATTGCGACAGGTTCCTCCACCTGTGGTTCGGACAAGACAAGTTCCAGTGAGTAGCCGTCCAGGAGTTCGATCGAGCGGAGGGATTCTTGCTTGGAAAGGAATCCCCGTTGGTATACTTCGTCACCAGGCTCGGCCAAGGCCATGCTAGCAACCAGGAGGAATGGGAATGTTTTGTAGGTCATGGTCAATCGGTTGTCCCGGCAATAAGGAAAAGCTGGGTTCAATTACCGGAACCCCAGTAAATATCGACACCCATACGATTATGTACAGAATCTTCCATCGCTCCACCTTCGAACCAACGCCCATTGCGCGGGAAATTCAAGGACACGCCATTCCTTCAGTGCTGCTATCCATTGAATTCATCTAATGGAGGAGAGCGTGTGGCTAGGTATAAATCGTATTAAGCTTCCGGATTTCTTTCCCGCAGCACATTATCCAGACATGACGCTCAGATTATCCTTCCTCGTTCCTTTGTCCTTGTTTCCCCTCCTTTCCCACGCTGGGGATTGGCCTGCATTCCGTGGGCCATCCGGAGATGGGATTTCTTCCGAGACTGGTGTGCCCAGGGAGTGGGGGGCGGATAAAAACATCCTGTGGAAATCCCCATTGCCTGGCGCGAGCAACGGTAGCCCCATCGTTTCAAACGAGAAGGTGTTCCTTACCAGCGCGGTGGAGGAGGGGAAGAAACGCACTTTGCATTGCTTCGACAGGAGGAATGGGAAGGAACTCTGGGCGGAAACTGTGGAGTTCGGGGAAGCCATGCCGACCCACAAGACCAACCAGTATGCCGGAACTACTCCTGCGGCCGACGGGCAAAGGGTCGTGGTTTGGCACGGTTCGGCGGGGCTCTATTGCTACAATTTCAATGGGGTTGAAATCTGGAAGCTCAAGCTTGGGGAATTCCGACACATGTGGGGCTACGGCGGGTCGCCATTACTTCACAAAGGTAAAGTCTTCCTCCATGCCGGCCCAGGAAAGCAGGTCTTCATGGTTGCCGTCGATTTGGATACGGGAAAAATTCTTTGGAAAACGCAAGAGCCTGTGGACGGCAACGGGGAACGGAACACGCAAAATAATTACATGGGCTCCTGGAGTACGCCGGTGATTGTCAGTCCGGAGGGAAGAGAATTGGTCCTTTGCAGCTTTGCGACCCGGGTCAATGCGTACGACCCTGCTACCGGGAAGATTGTATTTAGTTGCGAAGGGATCCGGGGCAAGAAAGGGGACTTGTGCTACACCTCCCCCGTTGTTTGTAGGGACATTTGCGTGGCTATGGGAGGCTTTGGCGGCCCTGCAGTCGGTTTCAAGATGGCTGGGGAAGGGGACATCACGGCAACCCGGAGACTCTGGCGTACGGAGTCTGCCCCGCAACGGATCGGTTCGGGCGTCTTTGCCCAAGGTTACCTTTATATGGCCAATGCCGGACCCGCGGTCATCGAATGTATCGATCCTAATTCAGGGGAAGCTCTTTGGAAGGAGCGTGCGCCTGGAGTCGCCCACTGGGGATCCATGATATATGTCGATGGCTTGCTCTATGTAACCGACCAACAAGGCAGTACCCACATCTTTAAGCCCAATCCGGAGAAGATGGAACACATCCGCTCCAATCCGATCGGTGAAAGTAGCAACTCCACCCCCGCCTTTTCCGACGGCCAAGTCTTCATACGGACATTTGGCCACCTCTACTGCATCGGCCGGCTCTGAAAAGCAGGCTTATTGCCCGTTTCCGTGCCAGAGATTGTTCGTGCGGTTCCGGTTCCTACCCTTGAGGATTTTCCAGAATTGCTCCGTGTCCACGACTCCCACTACGCGGTCGTGGTAGAGGACGGGATGCAGTGCCTGGCACTTCCGGAAACTGGAGGAGTAAACGCTGAGAGGCCAGTGCATTTGGAGGCTTCGGACGGTTCCCCGAACCAATGTGTCCAAGTATTCGTCCCCAAGGTCTTTTTGCATGGCATCCTTCACTTGTCCCAAGGTTACTACGCCCTTCGGGATCCCTTTGAAATCCATGATGATGAAGTCAAATGGCTCGAAACCCGGGTTAAAGCATGCCGCATCATGGATCCTTGCCGTTTCGGGGATGGCAAGGAAATGGCTCCGCATCACATCACCGACTGTCTTATCCCCGATCACTTCCGCATCGCGTACCTGGAGATATTCCAGCCTTCCCGCAAGGAAGACGAATCCCAGCAAAGCGATCCCCATAAAGTGCCCGTGGACTGCAAAATAGACGGTGCCGGTCAATGCCAGGACCTTTGCCAATTCGAAGGCGATCCGGGTCGAGAGCAAGTAGGACAGCCTCGACGCCATGGCTGCACGGAAGATTCGGCCGCCATCCATAGGGAAAATCGGCAGTAGGTTGAAGACCCCCATCACGAGGTTCCCGATGAAAAGGAATTGGATCGGGGTGGATGGCATGTATGCATCCGCCGGGTTGACCAACCCCTTCGTCGAGAACCCCGCACAAACAAAAAGAAGGCCGACGATAGTAAAGTTGACGGCCGGCCCGGCCAGGGTGATAAGCAATTCCTGCTTCGGTTCCCTCGGCATCCTGGGGAAGTGTGCGATCCCGCCGATAGGGGTCAGGGTTATTATGGGGACATGGATGTGATAGTACCTCGCCGTCAGGCAATGCCCTAATTCATGCAAGACCACCGTCGTGAAGACCACTGACAACCCTATCACGCTCTCGATCAAACCCATCGGCCCGCCATCAACCAGTCCAAAGAAAAGGAGCAAGATCACAAAGATCAAAAAAGTGATATGAAGCTCAAGGCGGATCCCCAATACCCGGAACAAGTAGATTGACCATTTCATTACATCCGGGTTTCCATTCTGGCTTGGTTCTTGATTAACCTCGCACACTGATACCCCAACCCCGTAGAATTTCAAGTGAAACCCACCATACTGGTCATCGATGACGACGCCGAAATCCGATATTCTCTGAACCGGGTCCTTGGCCCGAAGGGATATGACGTCCAAACCGCCTCCAGCGGGGAAGAGGGCATCAAAGTCGCAAACACCTTGAAACCCGCAGTCATCCTCCTGGACAATAGGATGCAAGGCATGACCGGCATCGAAACACTCCAGCACCTCCGCACTGGCAGCCCACACTCCATGGTCATACTTATGACCGCCTACGGCACTACCCAGACTGCCATCGAGGCCATGAAGTTCGGAGCGTTCGATTACGTCATCAAACCCTTCTCCCCCGCTAAAATCCTCGAACTAGTCTCCAACGCCGCAGCTGCCCACGCCGGCCTTGACCAGGCAAAGGAAGGCAGCCCCGCCAGCGTCCTTGAACCCCAGGACCTCGCCGAAGGTATCGTCGGGCAGTCCGAGGCGATGCAGGAAGTATTCAAGATGATCGGCCAAGTCGCGGCGACCGACGCCACCGTCCTCGTAACAGGGGAAAGCGGGACTGGGAAGGAACTCATCGCCCGTGCCATTTACCGCCACAGCCTCCGGGTCGACGCCCCCTACCTTGCCGTCAACTGCGCCGCCATTCCCGAAAATCTCATCGAAAGCGAACTTTTCGGCCATGAAAAAGGATCTTTTACCGGAGCCACCCAAACCCGTGTTGGTAAGTTTGAAACCTGCAACAAAGGCACCTTGTTCCTCGACGAGATCGGCGACATGACCCTTGCCACCCAGACCAAAATCCTCCGCGCAATCCAGGAGGGCGAAATCCAAAGGGTCGGCGGCAACAAGACGATCAATGTCGATGTCCGGGTCATTGCGGCAACCAATAAGGACCTCAACAGAATGATCCAGGAAGGGGACTTCCGTGAAGACCTCTACTACCGTTTAAGTGTCGTCCGGTTAAGGCTTCCGCCCCTTCGCGAACGCTGTAGCGACATCCCCACCCTTGTCGGGTTCATCCTCCAAAAACTCGCCAAAGCCGAAAAAATCAAAAAACGCAAAATGTCCGCGGAAGCCATGGAAAAGCTAGAAGCCTATCATTGGCCAGGAAATGTTCGCGAATTGGAGAACATCATTTACCGCAGTGCCGTAGTGGCCAATGGGGACACAATACTCGTCAAAGATTTCCCTTCGGAATTTCTCAGCCCTCACGACGGGAAGGCCAAACCATACGAAACCAAGGAAAGCGGGCTATCCGCCCAAGAAGACCTTTCCCCTACAATGTCTTCACAACCGCTAACAGTAAGAAGCCCCAAAACCGAAGAAAGGGACGAGCAACTTCTCCTCTCCGGAAGCATGTCCCTCCAGGAAGCCATGGAGCTTGTTTACGCCAAGGTCCGCGACACGACCAAGGAACCGCTTCTCACCGTCATCGAAAAAGACATGGTTCGTCTAGCCCTCAATGAAACCAGCGGTAACCAACTCAAAGCCGCAGAAATCCTGGGTATCACCCGCTCTACACTCCGCAAGCGCATCGACTCTTACGGCATAAGGTATTAAAATGGCGTTCCTGTGTGTTCCATAGATGCTCTTAGGTAAACTAATCGGCGGGTCTAATGCGAGATGGTGACAAGAAAAATGAAACGAATTTGGTGTTTCTGGCATCCATTTCTGGGTCCGATGATTACCCTGAGGGTGTCTCCTCTCTCCGTATTTGAAGACCAATAGCTTGATCCTGTGCAACCGGCCTGGGAATTAGAAGGATTTAGAAGTAAACCCCAATCCTTAGCGAATTTTGGACAGCCTTGGAACGTCCTATGGCAGGAAAGGCCTCGTCAAAGTAGATTAGCCTTCAATGGATGTCACCAAGAGGTGATCAATCCCCAGGTTCGCTAAGGATCGCCCCTCCGTCATTCCGCTTTTCCGGTCAAGGATTGGAGTGATTGCTCTGCCTCCGCCTTGAGATTGACCGGGATGCCTTTGGTTTGAATGGCGGTGCGGTAGGCCTCCTTGGCTTGGGATAGTTTCCTTTGGGCTGCGTAGGTATCAC
>JAYPDO010000222.1:0-5349 GCA_038125285.1 Opitutia bacterium | reverse complement strand
CAACAAGGCACACCTCCGGGCCGTCCTCCCGCCGCGCCTTCGGAGCCGATGGCCATGCCCAATGCCCCCGCTGCGATTTACCACCAGATGATTGCTCCCTGGACACCCTTCGCCATCAAGGGGGCAATCTGGTACCAAGGCGAATCCAACCGCAACCGCGCCAAGCAGTACGAGACCATCTTCCCGGCCATGATCGAGGATTGGCGCGACAAGTGGGGCAATCATTCGATGCCGTTCTACTTTGTCCAGTTGGCCAATTTCCTCCAACCTGTCGATGCCCCTGGGATGGCCTCTTCCTGGGCCGAGCTACAGAACGCCCAGACCCTCACCCTCGACAAACTTCCCCACACCGGCATGGCCATCATCAACGAAATTGGTGCGGCCAACGACATCCACCCGAAGAACAAAAAGGACGTTGGCCATCGCCTCGCGCTGTGGGCTCTCAACAAGGACTATGGCCAGGATGTCGGCCCCATTTCCGGCCCCATCATGATATGTTCGGAGGTGGCTGGTTCAGGCATCCGGGTCGTGTTCGGCCATGTGGGCAAAGGTTTGAAGTCGCGTGACGGCGGCGAATTGAAGCGTTTCGAGGTTGCTGGGGAAGACCAGAAATGGGCCTGGGCCGATGCCAAGGTTGAAAAAGGAGGGAAAAGTGTCCTGCTTTCCAGCAAGGAAGTTCCCCAGCCCGTCGCAGCACGCTATGCTTGGGCAGCCAACCCCGAAGGTGCAAACCTCGTGAATTCCGCCGGTCTTCCCGCCTCCCTCTTCCGCACCGACGATTGGCCTTTGGCTACAGAAGGCTACGAAACCCTGGGCGACGGGGCAGTCCCGACTGCAGCATCCCTCGCACTGCAAAAGGAGCGTTTGGAAAAGGCCGGGTTCGAAGTCCTTTTCAATGGCTTCGACCTTACCGGCTGGAAGAACCCCTATGACTGGGGCAATGTCACTGTGAGGAACGGTGAGATCCACCTGGAGGCCAACAAGAAATTCTTCCTCGTCACTGAAGCCACCTACAGCGACTTCCTCCTCAATGTGGAAATTAAGATCCCCGAAGGGAAAGCCAACTCCGGCGTCATGTTCCGCGCACATGTGGAGCCCAACAAAGTGTACGGCTACCAAGCCGAATGCGACGGCTCCGACCGCTGCTGGTCCGGCGGCCTCTACGACGAAGGCCGGCGGGGCTGGGTCTGACCCTCCAAGGAAGGCCGTACAGAAGATCCCAAGATGCTTGCCTACGCCAAGGAATCCCAGGAGTTCATGCAACAACCCAAGATTGCCGGCGCACTCAAGCGCACCGACTGGAACCGCTACCAAATCTCCTGCCGGGGCAACCGCATCAACATCAAGCTCAACGGCGTCACTATCACCAACCTACAGGACGACACGGACGCCTGTGGCCACATCGGCATCCAACACCACGGCGAAAAAGGCGCGGTCTACAAGTTCCGGAACATCTTCTTGAAGGAGTATTGATTGGTAAGTCGGAGCGGCGGTTTGCAACCCCCGCAGTGGGACTTCCTACCCATTTCCCATCCAAAATCCAGCGACCAAAATTCGCAGCTCCGTCATCCTCCTGACCACCAACCCTATGGACGTCACCAACATCAAAAACATATTCTGGGATGTCGACGGGGTATTGGCAGACTTGAATTATGCCTACTTTCATTTTTTGACCCAGCATCCCAAATACCGGGATAAATACGAGGACTTGAAATGGGAGCAACTCCCCGATGTCCTGCCCATTGTGCCTGAATATGGTGCCCTGGAATTAAAGACCCACCCTGAACGTGGTGCCGAGATGGACAAAGACTTTTGCGCGGACCAAGCGTTTTTCAGGAACCGGCCACTCTACCCCAAAGTCATCGAAGTCCTAAAGGAGCTGGATGGGCAGGGCTACCGCCAGTTCACCATGTCCGCGACCTTCGATGTCGAGGCCAAGAAAGCTTACCTCCAGGACATCCTCGCCCCAGTCACGGGCTTCCTGACAATCGAGTGCGTCCAACACGGCCAATTCATGAAGGACACTGCCAAAACCGACCGGCTCCGGGAGTGCTTTGAAAAGTACCAACTCAACCCCGACGAAACCATCCTCGTCGACGACCGGATCTACAACCAGTACGCCGCCATCGAGTCCGGTGCCCACCCCGTCCGCTTACGTTGTGAATTCACGACCGACCTCCCCTCCGACCTCGCATGGATCCCAGAATTCCCGAATGTCGAAGCGGTGCGCGATTGGTTGCTGGGAAAGTAAAACGGAGCGGCGAACTTAGGTCGCCGTCGTGGGAATCCAATTCCGAATATAGCGCTGAATTCCTTTGCTGGAACACATTTTTTATAGGCAATAGAATGCTGGCACAAGAATGGCACAAGAAGCCCGAAGGGCTGTCCGCATACTAGCACATGGGCACCGCCCAGGGTAACCATGATCACACAGTTTGCAGGCTGAAAGTCTGCGGCGTAAATCTGGCCGGGACGGGCAACTCTATACCGCAGGCCTTCAGCCTGCCACTTTTTTTGAAATCTACTCCCAGGGCGCTGCCCTGGGCTAGTATGCCATGAGCCCGTTGGGCTCGGACTGGATCTTCAGTTTCAACAAAGATGAAACGACTGCATAGCAAACACCAAAAGTAATTTCCGGTTGGATTTTTATGGGAGCGGGGGTTTTCCAGCCCTCGGCTACAGGATGGCCTACTAAACCACATTCCTTTTGGAACGGGTTTCTGGAAATGATTATAGGTGTGCATCGAGCCGTATGTACTTGCAAGGCTAGGAACTAGTCGAGGTATTGGACGTAAAGGGAGCGTTACCCGAAAAGTTCGCTGTGCGAACCGGTGCGCAAGAGGATCAGGTCGGAATTGGTTGCTTGGTAAACCAGCAACCAATCGGGGAGGATGTGGCATTCGCGGCAACCGGTGTAGTCGCCGGTCAGGGCGTGGTCACGGAATTTGGTTTCCAGTGGCTGCTCCATGGCCAGCACTTCGATGACGGCCAACAGTTCGTCTTCGTCGCGGTTGGAGGACTTGAGCCTCTTGAGATCCTTTTTGAAGCGACTTTTGAAGACAACGTTAAGCATTATGGACGAGATCCTTAATGGCGCTTTTCACCTCGTCCATGTTGCTGTAACGGGGCAGGCCTTCCAGTGGCTCGTTGATCGCTTCGATGGTTTCCGCGTTGGGCTGGTGGCGGATGAACTCCATGACCTTGCCTTGTTCCTCGGCGGGAAGGCGCTTGTATTCGTCGATGATTTGTGCGGCGTCCATGTTGGTCAGCATCCCTGACATAACTGGGTTTGGCAAGTCAGTAGTCCAGAGCAGTAACCTCAAGAATCCAGGAACAGTAGCTGATCCCGTCTTGCTAAAAAGGTCAGGGGGGTAGCTGGGGCAGTAATGTATGTGGGCAGAAGAATGTTGGCAAAAGAATGACAAAAGAAGCCCGGCGGGCTGTCCGCATAATAGCCCAGGGCACCGCCCTGGGTAGCCATGACCACACGGTTTGCAGGCTGAAAGTCTGCTGCATAAATCTGGCCAGGGTGTGGTGTTCGTATGCCACAGGCCTTCAGCCTGCCACTTCTTTGCAACCTTTACCCAGGGCGTTGCCCCGGGCTATTATGCCATGAGCCCTTTGGGCTTTGCTATCAGCCAGAATGAGCTGGGGACGGTAGCTGTTTCTTGTCATTTTGGTTGTAGGAAACCGCAATGCTTGAACGCTCTGTCCCACTCCGCACTATTTTATTCCCTAGATGTTGGCATCCACCAATCAAAAATATACTGGGTTGTACTGAAAAGATGTGACCACTTGGCGTTCCTGCGGAATATCCCTGGAAGACGCCAATCCCACATGCCGCCATCCTTTGACGAAACCCGCTTCATTGAAGCACTGACCCGCCACCAACCTGCCCTGGAGGCGTATTGCCATGCCAACCTTGCGAGCCGCGAACATTCTCGGGAGGTGTTGCAGGCGACTTGTGTGAAGTTGTGGCAAAAGGCGTCGGATTGGGATCCGGACACGGAATTTTTGCCTTGGGCGTTTACGGTGGCGCGGTTCACCATCTTGTCCCACTACCGTGACCAACAGCGGGAGCGCCTTGTCTTTGATGAGGATGTGGTCGAGGCCATGGCGAAAGAAACCGAACTGGCCGCGTCCGCCTTTGATGACCGGCGTGAAGCCCTGGCGAACTGCATAAAGAAGCTGACCCCCAACCAAGCGTCCCTGCTCCACAACCATTACACCGCCAACCAGAGCCTCCGGAAAATCGCCGAAGCCTCGGGTAGGGGACTGAGCGCGGTAAAGATGACGCTCCTGCGGATTAGGCAGCAACTGGGTGCTTGCATTGAAAACCAACTGGGAACCCAACCATGATCGAAGAACAACTCTTGACCCTACTCCACAAAGTCCGGGAGGACTCCGACGAAGCTGCCCGGGCGGAACTGAACGACCTTCTCCGGAATCAACCGGAAGCCCGCGCCATCATGGCGAAGCTGTTGGTCGATGAACAAGCGCTAGTTAGTCATTTGCGCGATGAAAAGATCGTTTCTATCCTGGATGCAGAAGACGAAGGGCCTGCCAACGCTGATTCAAAGGGGCCGCTGTTACGAAGGCGGGTTTGGCCCCAGCAAATTGCAGCCGGATTGGTGGCGGGTTTGTTTGTCGGCCTTGTCGGGGTTGGAATGGTTTGGGCGGTGGGCAGCCCGAAGTCGAAGGTGGGCATGCTCCATGTCGCGAACGGCGATTTCGAGGCCTATTCAGGTCCCGTTAAGATTGGATTCCCTTCGCTAATTGGTCAATGGGGTGGTAATCCTGCCGAGGTGGTTGAAGAAGCGGATGGAAACCGGATCTTGCGCCTGCTCAAAACGGGAAATGTCAAAGGCGGCCCGGATGGCATCGCCTCCAACTGCTCCGTATTCCAGTTGGTCGACCTGTCACCCCTTCGACGGCTGCTGGACTCCACAGGTGCGGAAACGCAGGTCACGCTCAATCTCTCAGCCCGATTCCGGCGGGACGCCGCGCCTACGGATGCCGAAGTGCCGAAACTTAAAGGAGGCTGCCGTATCTACCTGTTCAATGCCGAACCAGAGGCAATCGGCGAGTCCTGGCCCCGCGTGATCCACGAGGACGGGGTCGGATATGGCAAAAAGGCGGTCAAACTACAGCCCGGAGAGTCGGCAACCATTACCGCATCCTGTCTCCTTGGACCGGAAGCGAAAGTTGCCCTTGTCGCCTTGTCTGCGGGCATTGGCACACATGCGGCTCCCGTCGAACTGGGCGGCTACTTCGTCGATGACGTCCAGCTCACGGTAATCCAGCAACCGATACTCCCTGTCCAGGTCGTGAAGAAATGAGTCCGGAAGG
>JAYPDO010000221.1:0-5510 GCA_038125285.1 Opitutia bacterium | reverse complement strand
CTCGTAGCCCCCTTCGCGGAGGACTTTGAGGCTGGGAATGTAGGCCATGATGTCGTTGGAGTAGCCCGCCACCCACGTCCGGAGGCCTTGGCGTTCCTTTTTGAGGCGGAGGGCGTATTCCACCATGACTTCGCCGCCCAAGGTGATGAACTCCACCCCTTCGCTTTGGCATCCGAGTTTCCAGCATCCGATTGGATATGGGTAGCTATCGCCAAGTTTCCCTTCCTTTTTGATGCGTTGGAGGAGGTGGCGGGCGCGGGCGGCTTCGTAGGGATTGGTGTGTGTCAGTTTGGCCTTGATTTCCTCTTGCGTTGGGATTTGTGCAAATGCCAGCGGGATCAATTGGTAGCGGGTTGAAAACTTGGCCGAAAGTTCCGGCATAGGTGCAGCGAGCACATCGCCGACTGCCCGGGCCAGGTTTTCGCCATAGGTTTCGGCGTATTCTTGTGTCCTGCGGGGCAAGGGGTTTTGGTCGCCCCCACAACCTGCCCAGAACAAGGCGGTGCATCCGGGGTTGTCGCGTTCGAGGGCGATTTGGGCAAAGCCGGGATAGTCGCCCGACCACTCCTGGAAGCTCGTGGTCGTGGCATGGCAAGCGTATCCGAAAAGGACGGCGCGAAGGTCTCCTTCCGGCGAGCGGACACTGAGGACAGGCACGTCGTGGTCGACCGGCCCCACCAAGGTCCCGTGGCGGCGACGTTCGGGGACAACCGTTTCGGGTTTGTTATTGCGCCTGTTAGCTGCGAAGGTTGCCTTGCCGCTACCCCATTGGAGGCGGGCGGGTTGTAAGTCCTTGGCAGCTTCCTTTCCCAATTCGAGCAAACCACGGCGCAAGTTGGTGGAATAGTTTTGGATGACTTCCTGCTGCCCCGGCGGTAGGCGGAACAAGTGGAGCGGCCCCAAGTTCTCCCGGACGACCGGGCCGCTGTGGGTGTGGGAAGTGCAAAGGGCAATCTGTTCCCGCCCAAGACCCAGTTCCTCCTGTAGGAGTATGCAAACGGAGTCCGAAAACTCCCTTCCTATGCCGACAAGATCCAGTGTGATGACAAGGCCCCGGTGGCCAGAACTATCCTGGAGAAGGAGCGCTTTTGCCCAAAGGTCGGTGACTTTCCTGTCTCCCGGTTCTTTCCGGCTAGCATATCCAGCCATCCAAGTGGGTTCCGTCGGCGTGATTGCCCTCTTGGCGACCCCGGCTTGCCAAGTCTCCCCGGCGTGGATGATGGATGTAATGAAGAGGAACGCGGCAAAGAACAATCGGGGCATCCCGGCAATGTGGGGAAAGCACCTAGGTTGGGCAAGGGTGAGTTTGGAAATTATGGTTTAGTCCCTAGGCTCCGGTTCGGCCAGCTATGTCCTTGCTTCGAAAACTTGCGTATGGCGAAAGGAGGAATGCCTTACCCACTTAGGTCATAGAGGCGTTCCCTACTGTCATTCCCTGTCCTCCTCCATTGCCCTTCGAATGTGGAGTTGGAGAAGCCGGTAATGGGGGTGTTTGGTTTTTCCCAACTTCTCCTCCAAATACAGCAGTTGCCGGAAGGTTTCGGACTGGGCGGCTTGAGGGTAGGGGGTGCTGGATCGGAGACCGGAGATTGCGATGAGCTTGTCCAGGTAGGTGCTTTGGAGCCCTTGTTTGATGGCGTTGGGATCCGGGTCGGCTTCCGGGTCGAGGATGGCGGAAGTGAGGTCGTCCAGGACTTGCCGGAGGGGGTACGGGTTGCCGTAAAATTCGGAATTGAGGATCCGGGTGACTGAGTTCAGATGGAGGATGTGGAGGAGGGGTTCCTTTAGGATATCCAGGTATTGGTGGATCAACTTGGGGTCTTCCCCGGTGGACTTGAAATCCCAGCCGCGGCGCTGTGTCTGGAGATGGGCAAAGAGCTTTTCGTTGTTGGTAAAGGGATCCGGGGCAAAGGCGTATTTCGAAAGAAGCTCCATCGCCCGCTTTTGTTCAGTAAGAGGGACTGGGGTTAGCGGCTGGCTACCACCTTCTTGGCCTACGACAGCGCGGCTGACATAGATTCCCCCGACGTACCTGGACACCACTTTCAATTGCGAACCGTACTGGGCCATCAGCGAATTATGCTCGTCCTTGACGGTCTGGTAGCTTCGGCCTTGCTCAGGGGAACTATCGAGGAGTTTGCCGACGAGCTCCCGTACCAGATCCATACGATCGGCAGCGTACTTCAGGGGCTCGCTCGACATGTCCCCGATCATGGCCCGGGGGTCGATGGCCTTGCCGGTTGAGCGCATGTCGTCGGAGTCGTTGCCATAGTCGCGGCCAGGTTCGGTGGAGCGGGAGAGGATCTTCTCCAGGCGTGCGGCCTCTTGGGCAGGGTCCTCCAATGAGCGGGAATAACCGTACTCGATTGCCCAATGGTCGTAGACTCCCGGTTTGACGTCGTAATACAGGCCAGGTTTGCCCCCAATGGGAGGGGCATTGATGGTCGAATAATCCATAACGGAAGCCGTGAGGCCTGTTTCCTCGGTGGCCGCTTTGTCATGGATGGTTTTCGCATCATGGAGCCCGCTGGCCTTGAAGTTGTGACCCAACCCGAAGGTGTGCCCAAGTTCATGGAGGACGAGCATGGCCACGGCTTCCTTCATCAGGCGATCCACTTCGATCTTCCCGATCCCGGAGACTTTCAGGGCGGTGCGCCCGAAAAAGTTGTCCTGGTGAAGGTAATCGTTCATTAGGCAGAGATGGTTCCCGCACTGGTGGGGCTGGGCTTCCCCGGTATAGATCTTCCGGTAACTGACCCTGTTGGTCAGGAACTTGAATTCCAGCATGATGTCAGCCCCGAGGATTTGCCCTGTCCTGGGATTGATAAACCGAGGCCCGTAACCGCCGAACGGAACATCCGGGGAAGATGTCCAGCGCAAGACGTTATACCGGATGTCCCCTGCGTCCCAATCCGCTTCATCTGGCTGGAGCTTTACCTGGACAGCGTTTTTCCACCCGGCGGTTTCAAAGGCTTCGTTCCAGCTCAATGCGGCAGCCTTGATCGTGTCGCGAAGTTCGACGGGCGTGGTGTTTTCAATCCACCAGACGATGGGCTCTTTTGGTTCGGCGAGGCCATTTGTATCCGTCCCGCACTTGGGCTCCAAATGCCAGCGGTTGACCAGATCCCGGTAAGGGGTGTTGCTGGTAGAGGTCAGGTCGGTCACTTGGCTCGTAAAATACCCGACCCTCGGGTCGTCGAAGCGGGGTTGGTAATGGTTCTCCGGCAAGGCGACGAGGTTGTGCTGCACCTCGATACTCACAAAGCGCGAGTCCGTCACATCCGAGTCTCCGTGCACCTTTGGCCGTTTGTTGTCAAAGACGTACTCCACCGTGAGCGCCGTATTCCCCGGATAGTTCTTCAGTTGGCTGAACCGGGTTTTCTCCTTGGACAAATCCCCCAACATGAACTTCTTTTTCTCATCCCCATCCCCAGGAGTCCATTTCACCTGGCGGAAAAGCTCGTCCAGGAACACCCCGTCCGCCTCGATGATGACCGCACCCGTCTTTTCCTTCTCGGCAATAATCTTCGCAGTTGCGAGGACGGCAGGGCTGATGTTCGCGCCGGCCGAGCGGGACAACGCATTGGCCGGGTCGAAATAGAAGGACGTGTTTTCCGCTACAAAGTCGACTTCATCAAAGCGCCTCCGGATGGTGAACACCTTGGACTGGTAGATGTTTCCTCGAAAATGCCCCGTGGAGACAATCCCGTCCCGTGTGTAGGAAAAATAAATCCACTCTTTGCCCAACTGTTCGGGCTGGATGGCCATATAGACCTTCCCGTCCCGCTGATCCTCATACAGGTCAAAAAGCCCCACAATCTTTTCGGAGGCTTCCTGGATTTCCCCAAACTTCTTCTGCAGTTCCTTGGACGCCTTTTCCAAGGGCGGGAGATCTTTCTCCTCGTCCTTCTTCTCCTCTGCGGTGGCCAGGTTGCAGAAGGCAAAAAGAGTCAGGAAAACAACGGTCAGAAGTGTACGGAATTTCATCCCGCGTTGTGGAAGGAAGGTTCCAGGGCGGCAAGCCAATAGGAGAATGTTGGGAAATTTCGTCGACTGGCCCATACTTTGCCCCAACTTGGCTTTATCCAATGAAAAAGCTCCCCATCCTCCTTGCATTCCTGGCCTGGACGACCTTACCTATCTCCATCCTTGCCCTGCCTGACACAGCCTGGACGGTACACGGCGGATCTCCCCGAGTTTCCTGGACGTCAAAAAGGACGCAGTACAACTTCAACAATCCATTATGGAGCATGGTGCGGTCATCGCCGGAGGCTACCCAAACATCATGCCCCCGATGGGTAGTTTCCTTAGCTAATCCCAGGTCGACGCACTCCTCCAATTCCCACTGAAATGGAAAAAATAATCGCCTCACGACTCCTTTCCCTCTCCTTCCTGGCTACCACCCTTCTTGCCGGGGACGAACCCAAGTTCCAAATGCTCTCCGATGGAAAAACTTTCGACGGATGGACACAGGATGGGAATTGGGTCATCGAAGACAGTGCTTTCTTCCGGAAAGGGAAAGGCGGGTCGCTGACCTACACCAAGGCGTTAGTGCCGGACGACTTTGAACTCCGGTTTGATTGGAAGGTTTCCAAGGGTTGCAATTCCGGTGTGTATTACCGGCCCGCCCAATACGAATACCAGATCCTCGACAACATCCATAGCCCCTATGGCGAGAATCCCCGGCAAGCCGCAGGCTCCCTCTTTTTCTGCATGGCTCCTTCGAAGGACGCCACAAAGCCTTATGGGGAATGGAACACCGGCCGGGTGAAATGCAAAGGCACGGTCATCGAACACTGGGTCAACGACGAGCGGGTGCTCTCCTTCGACTACACAGACCCGAAGTGGGGCGAAATGGTCGAGTTGTTAAGGATTCGGGGTGCCAACCTCGCGGCGCGTGGCGGGAAAATCTCACTCCAGGATCATGGCCAGCCCGTGTGGTTCCGGAACCTTCGTTGGCGCGAAATCCCGGAAACGGAAGGACTCGTCGCCGACCCCAACTTTGTGCCCATGCCCGTTACAGGCGAAGCCTTGAAGAAAGAACAAGCCCGGGTGAAACGGATGCTGGAAGCCAAGAAAAAACGGTGAGTCGAGCCGGATCAGTCACTTTGAAAGATTTGATAACAACCCCGACCTTCCACCACTACAACCCAGCCATCCCATCGACATGAAATTCCAATACCCGATTACTGCCACAGTCCTTGCCCTGTTCTCCATCTGTCCTGCAGTTTCTTCAGCCACGCCGGGGGAAGATGCCTTCCTCGAACTCATCGGCAGGGAGAAAGACGGGATCACCCTCCCTCTTTGGCCTGGCGACGGCACTCCTCCGAATGTTGCGCGTAAATCCCCGCCGGAATCAGTCGAAAGTCCACGCGAGGGAATGCCGGCCATACGGGATGTCAGCATACCCAGCCTGGTTTTTCTCCGGCATCCGGAAAACGAAGGTTCACAGGGCGTCACTTTCGTTTATGCGCCTGGCGGAGGCTCTGGCGTCCTCGGACTTTCTGCGG
>JAYPDO010000220.1:0-5773 GCA_038125285.1 Opitutia bacterium | reverse complement strand
GTGTGGCGGGTTCTGGCATCACTTTGTCCTTGTAGAGGGAAAGGTGTCTCAAGGCGGGCATCCAATTCCTGTGCGGCGCCTTGTGTTGGACCATGAGCATGAAGGGCTTGCAGGTCTCGCGCTTCTCTTTGAGCCACTCCACGGCCAGATCCGTCACGATGTCCGTACAATGGCCATCGATCTGCTTACGTATCCCACCTGGGAAAATGAAATCTGGGTTGTAGTACAGGCCTTGGCCTGGCAAGATAGCCCAATCGTCGAAAGCCCGGGGTTCCCCCTTCAAGTGGCTTTTACCGTAAATGGCGGTTTGGTAACCTGCCTTTTGGAGGAGTTCCGGGAAGATTTGCTGCTTCCAATCAAAGGAGTTCCCGTTGCTCATGAAGCCGTTTTTGTGGCTGTGTTTGCCCGTCATGATCACGGCACGGCTAGGCCCGCAGATGGAATTGGTGCAGAAACTGTTCTCAAAAAGCATACCTCCGGCGGCCAGTTTGTCGATTTCCGGAGTCGGGTCCACACATTTGAGCCAACCATTGTAAGCACCGATGGCATGGGGAGCATGGTCGTCCGTGAAGAGGAAGAGGATGTTGGGCCGGGCTCTTGAAGCGTCGATCAATCCAGGGAGAATTAGAAGCGTCAGGATCAGTTTGTTCATTTCTTTAGGGATGGGCTGGTTCGGAATAGGTCGGTCGAGGCCAAAGTTTTCGAGGTTCTGAAGAAGGGCGGTCGGGATAGCAAGGATGATCCTTAAAGGAATATTGCTATCAGGTTTGTATTGGCAGTATGTCCAGGTATTAGGGGGTATGCTTTTGAAGAAGGAAGCCAACGGGCTTTTTGAGGTTTTCGCCTCAAGCAGGTTTTGGATTGCTTCCCTCCATGTGGCAACAAGTTCAGTGCATTCGATGTGGAGGGGAGTTTGGAAGAAGTGAACCGGTATATGATGGTTCTACTTCGCCCCTCCCCGATACCTTTGCGTTGACCGGAGGGCGAGGATCGTGCTGTCTGGATATTTTCAATCTACCAACAATGAAATTTCCAAAGACTTTCCTTGCACCTGCTTGCGCGGGACTTCTCATAGCCCCCTTTGCGCAGTCCAAGGATTGCATCCCAGACAATCTGAAAAGGGAAAACTTGGCGGCTTGGTGCATCGTCCCCTTCGATGCGAAGAAACGGGGGCCTGCTGAAAGGACAGAGATGCTGGTGGAATTGGGCCTGAAACATTGCGCTTACGACTGGAGGTCGGAACATGTTGCGGAATTCGAAGAGGAAATCCTTCAGTACAAAAAGCACGGAGTGGAGTTTTTTGCCTTTTGGAGTACCCACCCAAAAGCATTCGAGCTATTCAAGAAACATGGGATCCACCCGCAAATTTGGCGGACGATGGGCTCTCCTAAGGCGGATTCGCAAGATGCCCGAATTGAGGAGGCCGCAAAGGGCATGGAGGAACTGGCGAGGGAGGCAGCGGCTTTGGGCTGCAAACTCGGGCTTTACAACCACGGCGGATGGGGCGGCGAACCGGAGAACTTGGTGGCCGTTTGCAAATTGCTCAGGAAGAAGGGGTACGGGAATGTCGGTATCGTGTATAATTGGCACCATGGGCACGGGCATATCGATGACTGGAAGGAGTCATTAGCAATTATGCAGCCCTATTTGCTCTGTGTGAACCTTAACGGCATGAACACAGGGGCGAACCCAAAGATCCTCCCTGTCGGGAAGGGCGAACATGATGCAGCCATGCTGGAAGTCCTGGTCGAAAGCGGATATGACGGGCCGGTAGGGATCCTAGACCACCTTCCCGCCCAGGATGCCAGGATCTCCCTCCAGGCCAACCTGGAAGGACTAAAGGCACTGTTGACCGCCCGGAGATAACGCAAACCACTAACATATTTAGCAGGAATCAAACATGACATACAAGAGTACACTCCATATCATAATTACAGCGGCCACCATTCCATTGGCTGCCTGTTTTTCCGAGGCCAATACCGAAGCCATTGAATTGTGGCCGGAAGAGAAGGCTCCGGTCGGCGGAGGGCGTTTTGAAAAGGACAACCCGGTGATCACAGTCCACCACCCGGAAGCGCCCAACGGGACTGCCATAGTCATTTGCCCGGGAGGGGGCTACGGGACACTTGTCAAAGGGCCGGAGGGACATGGCATTGCCCAGTGGTTAGGGAAGCATGGCATTACTGGGGTAGTCCTTGAGTACAGGTTGCCAAGGGGCGGATCATTCCGCCCGCTGCTGGATGCCCAGCGTGCAATCCGGATTATCCGCGCCAAGGCAAATGAGTGGAAAGTGGATCCTGGAAAGGTCGGGATCATGGGCTTTTCAGCCGGAGGGCACTTGGCCTCTACGGCAGCGACGCATTTTGAAGCAGGTCGCAACGAGGATCCAGACCCGATCCAGCAGCTCAGCTGCCGCCCGGACTTTGCAATCCTTGTATATCCTGTAATCACCATGGACAAGGGTACCCATGGTGGTTCCAAAAGGAACCTTTTGGGAAATGATCCTTCCCAACGGTTGGTGGATCTGTTTTCCAATGAGAAACAAGTATCGGCGGACACCCCTCCCTGCTTCCTCGCCCATGCTTTAGATGACGCCGTCGTGCCAGTTGCCCACAGCCAAATGTTCTATAAAGCTTTGCTGGAGAAAAAGGTACCTGCAAAGTTGTTGGAGCTTCCCCGTGGAAACCATGGCCTTAACGGATACAAGGGGCCAATGTGGGACGAATGGCAAAAGCAGTGTCTCGATTGGCTCATATCGCTTTGACCACGAGAAAATAGGCAGTGCGGGCCCAGGTTGCTTAGGGAGCTCGAGGGACGCAGCCAAAATTGATCCATGTGGAATACATCTTTTAACCACCGGCATCATACCGAAGCATTCACCGACATTCTTTTTTGAAAAAACAGCCCGACCCTGCTATGAGCCCTGGAAGCCGCCCGACCATAATAGCGAAATCAATTTGCGCCGCCTTTAGCGACGGGAATAATCCGCCACTAACGAGCAACTTTTCGGGTTTTTAGTCCTGCCTCACGAAGTCCAGGACGACAGGGATGTCACTATTCTGGCACAGTCAAGGTCGCTTTGCGACTTGGAGGCAGGCCAATTATTTTCATTTTTTTACATTGGTCTGGATACTTGATTTTATTGTTCGCCACGGTTACCTGCGACATTAGGCAAGTGAGCTTGGCGACCAATCTGCAAGGGGCGTAAAGCGTTCTATCTCCATTAGGTTTGAGGTGCCGTAGGAGGTACGGGTAATGTGGCGCAAATCCAGGCATCCGGACTGGATGTCCAAGGTAGGGAAGCCTTGGTCGTGAAACTTGTAGAGGCCTGGTTCGGCGATTTCGTCCCACATGTCTTCTGGGAACATGGAGAGGCCGCGGAAATAATGGTGGCCGTTTCGCTCGACATGTGTGATCCCAAGGGAGGCGACCAATGCAAGGTCTTGGTTCAGGGCTATTGGACCAACGTTGGCCAGGTCTTCCGCACTTTGGATGTATTGCTTGTGGTTGTCTTTGCTTCGGTATTGGGCGAGTAGTGCCGCATTGGCCAGGCCTTTTACGATGCCCTTGCAGTTCTTAAAGCTACAGCCCTGGTAGCCTAGTTCCAGTGCAGTGGGGAGGCTGTCCAAGTCCGCATCAGATTCGTCCAGGACGATGGGGGGGGCGTCTTTCCATGAATTCAAGTCGATAGCGAAGGCAACATCCCTGTGTAGGGGTTGCTCAATAAAGAGTAACCCTTTTTGGAAGAATTCGCGTACTGAGCCAACTTCCAAGCATGAACCGTAAAATTCCCGGAATGTGGCCAAGTCCCTGTATTGTTCATTGCCGTCGAGGGTGAACCTTGGCCTTTCGACATCGCAAGAACCAAGGATATCTGCAACGGCGCCAATCCTGTCCATATCCTGTCCATTGTCACCCGAGAGTTTGATTTTAAAATATCCCAAGCCGTATTCGTTGATGTTTTCTTCCAGCGTGTAGGGTAGGCCATCCTCCAGACCTTTGCCTCCTTCAATATCCGCAGAAGTCAAAGGATCACCCAACCCGACGGTATGGCGGACATGGCCAGATTCCAGGGGTTTTGTCCCCAGGATGGGTTCTGCGAGGGGAATTTTAGCCAAACCTTCCCTTACATTGGACAAGTCCATGCCCAAATAGTTTCGGGTCAGGATTTGGTGCAGTCGCATCCCCAAGCCCCTGGAGAGGGCGTCGATCGTCGCCCTTTCTATGAGCGCGACACCCAGATTCGCCAATAAAGGGGGGACAGACTTTGGCCAATTGTTAGCGTTTTGGCGCGCATGGACTTCTTTCCACATCTGGAACCACGTCCCTTGCGGTGCTGCCTTTGCAGATTCGCAGGCAAAGTTTATGGAATCAAAGAAGGCAGGAATGTCCTCCTCGAAGGTGGTGTTCGGATCCTTGGTGAACCATTTCGGGGGCAGGCCTTCTGAGGTCAACCCGTCCACAACCCCCATGCCGTCGATGGAGACTTTTGCCCGGAGGAAAAGGTGCGGAAGGGATGTGAGACTTGCAATCCCATAACGGAAGGGGAACCGGGTGCGCATATTGAGGATATGGGCATCTGTTTCCACGACCTTGATGATCGGCAATTTGTACATCTTTAGGAAAAGAAACAGGGAGCATGCGGGCTTGGAACTATGGTTCGAGCATATTAACCCGTCCTGCAGGAGCCTAACGTGTCTCAGCCCGCGCGATGGGCGGGAGTGAAAATGTAAGGATTTTTGAACACATTCCCAAAGCAGCCTGTCATGTAGAGCCGGAGAGGACACCCCGCCTTTCCGAACCCCAACACCCCAACCCCAAGACAATGAGACAATGTGTGAGACAGATCCTGTAGAAGAATCGGAGGCCTATAAACAAATCGAAAACCAACTCAACCACGACATCCAAGGTGCCCTAGAAAAAGACGGGTTGCCGCAAAACTCCCTCCAAATCGGGTTAATCCACCTGTTTTGGGTTTATAAAAAGCAAGTCCTGCGCGAGAAGTACGGTATTGATTGGCGTAGCCCCTATGAAATGACCCCGCATGCCGTGTTCGAGTAACGGCACATGGCGGTTTGCATCCTAGATGCGACAAGAAAGGGGGCACATTTCGCCCCCTTTTTTTGTATCCCTGTATGAGGGACAGCCCCAAAAAATATGGGGGCTGCGCATATTTGCTCCAACGCGCAACCCCCTCGGGGAATAGGTGGTTTTTTTAGGAAAAACCACGGAATATGGTTTGCCTTACCAGGCGTACTGCCATCCCAGGATTAGGGAACCGTCCTGCTTCATTTGGAGGCCCTCCAGGTTTTCATCGATCGGGCGTTGGTATTCAAGGGCGACGCGGTGGCCGTTCTTGAAGAGGTAATTCAGTCCGAGCGCCCCGTAGAAGCTTTTGTTGCCATAGTTGTCGGGATCCAGGGTTGGGGACATCGCAGGGTTGGCGATATTCTTGTCAGAACCGTCAATGCCACCGACATTTTGTAGGGTGATGCGGGCAGAGACACTCAGGCTGTCGCTTAACTTGCGGGCGATCCAAGCGTTACCTTCGAACACGCTGCCGAGTTGGTAACCTTGGTCGTTTTCGCCAGTCCGGAAGATTCCCGAGACTTGGGCACCCCAGGAGTAAAGTTCCGTTTGGCCAAGATAGGTGATGCCAGGACGGATGTCCCAAGTCCCGGATCCAAGCTGCATCCCGTAGGGAAGTTGTGCGCCAGCGGAGCTTTTCTCGTCAGTAGAACCGGTAGGGAGACCCAGGCCAAGGGTGGCGAAG
>JAYPDO010000219.1:0-5811 GCA_038125285.1 Opitutia bacterium | reverse complement strand
CCCGGGACGTTGCGCCTGGCAGTGACAGGGTCGTTCAAGGGATCGCCCGATCGCAGCCTTTATCAAATCATCTCCGAGGCCATCCCTGAGCCATCGGAAGGATGGCATTAGACGGAAACATGGATGGCATCTTATCTGTGCAAACCGGGAACATGAAGAAAGCATCGACCTTTACAAAGGGGGTACTTACACGGAAACTAGCCGTCTTCTGCTTCACTAAGGACATGTTACGCACTTTAATCGTCCCAACCAAAGGACACCAACTCCCACAACAATTCGTCGGAAATTTCGATGCCTGATTGATTGGCTTCCGCATCTGCAATTGACTCCAGTTCGCCAGGGACAAGAACCTGGTGGCCGGACGCCTTCAATTCCCGCATGACGTTCCCGACATTCCTTTTGAATTCCTCAAGTTCGGTGAAAGCCTCGGGATTGATGCACATGAAAAAATGGCCGACATCATAGGGCTTCTTTTCGCCCCCTTCATAATACCCTTCCAATCCGCTGAGGAAAGCGCCGTTCTGGAATGCCGAACTGAAAAGCTCGATGGCCATGGAAAGACCATACCCCTTGTGCTCCCCTATGGGCTTCAAGGCACAAGTCCCCGCTTCGATCATATCGAGGATCTGCGAAGGAGTCTTTCCGGCGCAAGTAACGTAGGCGGAAAGGTCGGCATCCTGCTGCATCCTGGCCAGGACTTCCAGGTTCCCCCTTTGGATGGAGGAGGTCGCGCAGTCGATATGGAAAGGGAACCCGAAGTCCGAAGGCATCGATATGGCAAAGGGATTTGTCCCGAGTTTGGGGACATTCCCAAAAGTCGGGGCGACGGCCGGCCGGGCATTGGTGAACGATATCCCGACTAATCCCTGCTTGGCGCAACGCCAACTGTAGTACCCAGCGATCCCGTAATGGGAGGAATTCCTTACCGCGCAGGCACCTATCCCGTATTCTTTGGCCGATTCCATGACGATGTCAGTAGCCCGGTTAGCGACGACCTGGCCAAGGCAATTCCCGCCGTCCATCACACAGCAAGTCGGGAACTTCCTCGTTATACAAATCTTTGCATCAGGGAGGATAATCCCGTCCCGTAGCCTTTTGATGTAGTATCCAAGCCGGCTAAGGCCATGGGTCTTCACCCCGAAAACATCCGCCTGGATGATCACATCCGAGGCCATGGAGGCATTTTCAGATGGCACGCCTTCTGCCCGTAAGATGCGGGCAACATTCTTTTTGGCATCTTGAATTGGTATGCGCATTAGATTAGAAAATATAGTTTTCTGGCTTTCGTTCCAGAACGGAATGGAGAGATCTGCCAGGGATTCCTAAAAGTTGACGCCACTAACAAACCTTGGCTTAAACCGAACCGCAACCTGCCGAATGAGCTTCCTCCAACCAGCACTACTCTATGGCCTTCCCCTTGTTGCGCTGCCAGTCATTATCCATCTGATCCACAGACAACAACACAAGACCGTGCAATGGGCGGCCATGCTTTTCCTCCTGGATGCGCGTAGGATGACGAAGGGGATGGCCAAGTTAAGGCAGTGGCTGGTACTTTTCATGCGCACCCTGGTGCTACTCGGGCTTATTTTTGTCCTTTCCAGGCCGGTAGCTGGTTTGTGGTTGGGCAGTTTGGCCGGATCCTCCACCGACACCACGATCATCCTGCTCGACCGGTCCGCAAGCATGGAGCAAAGGAGCCCGGAGGCCAGGGTGTCCAAACGCCAGACCGCATTGGAAAAACTGACCGACCTCCTCGACAACACTAATCCAGCCACCAAAGTCCTGCTCATCGATAGTGCGGGACTTTTGCCGGTGGAAGTCCCCTCCCCCCAATCCTTGGCCAACCTTACCGAAGCCGGGCCGACTTCCACAGCGGCGAGCATACCGGAGTTGCTGGAGTTAGCCATGGATCATATCGAAGTCAATGAAACTGGCCAGACCGACATCTGGATCTGTAGTGACCTTCAAAAGTCCAACTGGCTCCCTTCGAGCCCCCGCTGGGAATCCATCCGGACACGGGCCACCGCGCAAAAGGCACTCAGGATCTTCCTATTGGCCTTCCCTGGCGCTCCCGCCGACGATTTGTCCGTCATGGTCTCAGGAGCCAGGTTATACAAGACCAACAACCAGTCCCAAGTGCTCCTGGATGCAACGATTACCCGAAACAATGCGTCCTCCCGCCCCTTGTCCATCCCGGTCCAGATCTTGGCCAATGGAAAACTCTCCGTCCACAACATCGAAATCGAATCGGACCAATACGGGATCCAGGCACTGCCCGTCCCCCTCGGGGAGGAAACGGAGGCAGGTTGGGGAAGGGTCCAACTCCCCCCTGACGACAACCCGAGGAACAACGACGCCTACTTCCTTGTTTCAGCCGCGCCCACAAGAAAAACCGTCTCCGTATCCGCGAACCCTGCCTTCAACCGCCTCGTCCAAATCGCGGCAGCCTCCCCTCCCGACCCCTATCTTACCTACTCGATAGACCTCCTTACCCCGGCACAAGCCAACCAAATCGACTGGGATACCACGGCCTTGCTCTGCTGGCAAGCCCCCTTGCCAAACGGCATCCTTGCCCAGCAAATTACCAATTTCGTGGCAAACGGAGGCTCGGTCCTTTTCTTCCCCCCTGAAAACCCGGATCCAGTGAGCCAGCTTTTCGGGATCCGGTGGACAGCCTGGGATGATGGGTTGGACAGCCTGGATCCCATCAGGACATGGCGTACGGACTCAGGAATCCTCCAAAACTCAAAGGACGGCAAAGCCCTCCCCCTGGGAAAACTCAAAGTTTTCCGCAACTGCCGTTTCGAAGGGGATTCGACCTCCATCGCGACGCTGGAATCGGGGGCAAGCCTCCTCTCCCGCGCCCCCACCCCCAAAGGCAACGCATGGTTTTGCGGCACCCTCCCCCAACCGACCCACTCTAGCCTCTCCCAGGATGGGATCGCCTTTTACATTCTCCTCCACCGCGCACTTTCCCAAGGTGCCCAGAAATTGGGGGACGCACATGTATACAGCACAGGGAAAAATGCCCCCAGTGCTGGTTACGAATGGAAAGCCATGGGAGTCGATCCTCCTCCGGAGTCCACCAGGCACTTCCACGCAGGAGCATACAATTCCGGGGACCAATGGATCGCCTACAACCGCCCGCCGGAGGAAGATATCTCAGGGATCCTACCGGACGACACACTGGCCTCCCTTACCGAAGGGCTACCTTGGCAAAAGATCGAGGACGAAGCCGGCAGCGGGCAATCCATCACATCGGAAGTCTGGCGCATCTTCCTCTACCTCATGGCCGCAGCCGCCATCCTGGAAGCACTCCTCTGCATCCCCAAACGCCAGAACGCCCCGTCCGGCGCACAGGGAGCATTCCCTGCCCGATGATCCCAGAAAAACTCAGGTTTGTCACTTCATCCGGGACAATTGGCCTCTCCGCGGCCATCCTTGTTTGTGGAATCCTCCTTGCGGCATGGGGATGGTACAGAGCGAAAGACAATCCCTCCGCGCTAGGGCTGGAAGTGCTACGGATCCTTATCCTCGGCCTTATTGCCATCACCCTGAACCAACCGGAGTGGGTAGAAACCTACCTTCCCGAACACAGGCCCGCCATTGCCGTGCTGGTTGACCAGTCCAACAGCATGAACACCGCCGATATCCCCTCGGAATCCGGCAAACTACAAACCCGGGCGGCCTTACTGCAACACTTGGTCGGGGAAGCGGATTGGGAACCTCTCAGGCAAAAAGCCGACGTCCACTTCCATAAGTTTTCTTCCGGCCTGAAGGATGCAGCCGAAGGCACCGACATCCATTCCGCCATCCAGGAAGCCCTCGACCAACATCCCAACCTCCGCAGCCTCATCCTCCTTTCCGACGGCGATTGGAACACCGGCGAACCGCCAGTCCGCGCGGCAGGCAACCTCCGCGCCCGCCGTGTACCCGCCTATGTCCTCCCCGTCGGAAGCGACTCCCCGTTGCCGGACCTGTGGGTCTCCGGTTTTGATGTGCCGACGTTCGGGGTGGCCGGAAAACCTGTACGCATCCCTTTCTCCATTGAAAGCACCCTCCCCTCGGAAACGGATGTTACCCTCAAGCTACAAGTCACCCAGGAGGAACTATATGACATCCCCGTACGCATCCCCGCCATGGGCAGGCTCCAAACCGCCTTCACCTGGTATCCCAAGGAATTGGGAAAGACAACGCTATCCCTGGTCTTGCCAATCCAGCCCAATGAAGTGGATGACAGGAATAACAAAACCGAAGGGACCATCACCATCCGGAAAGAGCAGTTAAAAATCCTCCTGGTCGAATCCTACCCCAGATGGGAATACCGCTACTTGAGGAACGCCCTGGAACGGGATCCAGGTGTCGAGGTAAGCTGCCTCCTGTTCCACCCGGACTCCAAGGAATTGGGCGGGGGCAGGGGTTACTTAGAGGCCTTTCCCGACCAGAAAACCCTGGCTACCTATGACGTGGTATTCCTCGGGGATGTCGGTACCGACACAGGCCAGCTCACCAAAGAACAATGTTCCCAATTGAAAAGGCTAGTCCGAGACCAAGCCTCAGGGATGGTCTTCCTCCCGGGGATGCGGGGGTACCAACAATCCCTCCTCGAATCCGGTTTGGAAGAACTTTACCCCGTACAACTCGATCCGGATAACCCCTACGGCATCGGGTCGGAATTGCCGGGGCGGATCTCCCTTACCGAGGCCGGGCACAAGAGCCTGCTCACCAAACTTGAGGACGACCCACAGGAAAACCTCGACACATGGCGGGGACTCCCTGGCTTCCAATGGCATGCGGCGGTGGACAGGGCCAAGTTCGGCACAGAAATCCTCGCCCGCCATGAATCGAGCCAGACTGCCCATGGCCGGGTTCCCATCCTTGTCACACGGACATACGGCACAGGAAAAATCCTCTTCATGGGGACAGACGGTGTCTGGAGATGGCGCAAAGGTGTGGAGGACCGTTACCACTACCGCTTCTGGGGGCAAGTCGCCAGATGGATGGCCTACCAACGCCACATGTCCGAAGGCAAAAACCTCCGGCTTTTCTTCTCCCCGGAAACCCCTTCCGCCGGTGACACCCTCACCCTCCATGCAAATGTCTCCACGGAATTCGGCGAACCTGTGCAAGACGGCATGGCCACAGTCCAAATTTCTTCCCCCTCCGGAAAAACCAAGACCCTCCGCCTCCTGCCCTCCGATAAAGAAGCCTGGGGCCTTTTCTCGGGCAATTTCACCCCGGACGAACCTGGGGAGTACAACTGCCTCCTCTCCTCCGAAGCGACTCCCCGAACCCTTGGTCTCAGCATCAAAATCAGGGCAACTGCAGTAGAGCAAATCGGCCGCCCCACCAAACCGGAAACCTTGCGGGAAATCGCCCAAATCTCCCATGGTAAAGTCCTTGGGCCGAGCAACCTGCAAGACGCCCTAAAGGAAATCTCTGACCTCCCCGAACCAACGCCCATCGAAAAAAGGCACCAAATCTGGTGCCATCCGGCTTGGGGAACCTTCCTCTTCCTCCTCTGCGGCCTGTTCTGGACTGGAAGGAAAATGGCGGGGCAGTTCTAAAGGGGGCTTCACTCGTAATCTACACTGCCCCAACTCATAATTTCAGAGTTTGTGCTGTCACAATCGCACAAATCCCAGGGTTACCTACCCTAGGGATTCCGAGGATATCGAAGAAGACAGGGTAGCGAGCAAGATCAGCTCTACGCCATGAGCGCACTTACAGCGCGCTATCCTTATAAAAATCAGTTTCTGGGGTTAAAGCGATTCTCAGAAGTAATTTCCGATTGAAATCCCCTGCACCTCG
>JAYPDO010000218.1:5698-5824 GCA_038125285.1 Opitutia bacterium | reverse complement strand
AATGTCGGGGAGGAAGCCCTTGCAAACCTGAGCCACAATGGTGTCATCCGGATCGGAGCGGAAGTGAAACCCGGTGATATCCTTGTCGGTAAGGTTACACCAAAAGGTGAAAGCCCAATGACACCG
>JAYPDO010000218.1:0-5688 GCA_038125285.1 Opitutia bacterium | reverse complement strand
TCACTCCAAAATCCGAGACCGAGCTTGCTCCCGAAGAAAAACTTCTTCGGGCTATTTTCGGGGAGAAGGCCGCCGATGTCAAAGATACCTCCCTTGTCGTTCCTTCCGGTTGCGCCGGTATTGTCATGGATGTAAAAATCCAGAGTAAGGCCGATCCTAACCAGGAGTCCCTAAGTCCTTCCGGCAAACGCCGTGAGCAGCGGAAAATCAACGAGGAATATCGCACCAAAATCGAGAAGCAGCGGGAGGATCTTACCGAAGCGCTATCCAACATCCTTCTCGGGGAAAAGATCCCATTGGACGTTAAGAACGGGGAGACGGACGAAGTTATCATCCCTGCGAACCGCAAGATCACCAAGACATTGCTCCGCAGGATGGCTCAGGTTTACAACCATATTGCCATCAACCCTTCCCCTGTCCGTAACAAGATCATGGAGATCCTCGCCGTACACCGTGAAAAGTTCAGGGAACTTGATGATGAGCGTGACCGGAAGTTGGCAATCCTCGATGAAGGGGACGAAGCCACACAAGGGATCATTAAGAACGTTAAAGTTTACATCGCTACCAAGCGGAAAATCCAAGTCGGTGACAAAATGGCCGGCCGCCACGGGAACAAGGGCGTCGTCGCCCGGATCGTGCCAGAAGCAGACATGCCTTTCTTACCTGACGGCACCCCGGTTGAAATTTGTCTCAACCCCCTCGGCGTGCCAAGCCGGATGAATGTTGGCCAGGTTCTGGAAACCCACTTGGGCTGGGCCTGTAAAGTCCTTGGTTTTAAGGTCGCCACCCCCATTTTCGATGGGATTTCAGAGCAAAGTGTCCGGGATTACCTCGTAAAGGCTGGTGATATCCAACAGAAGGATCAAGGCGTTGTGAACGTCCGTTCCACTGGTAAGGCCACGCTTTTTGACGGCCAGACTGGCCAGAGGTTCGACCAGGATGTCGTGGTTGGCTACATCTACATGATGAAGCTTAACCACTTGGTTGCTGATAAGATCCACGCCCGTGCGGTTGGCCCGTACAGCCTCATTACACAGCAACCCCTCGGGGGCAAGGCCCAGTATGGTGGCCAGCGGTTCGGGGAAATGGAAGTGTGGGCTCTCGAAGCATACGGTGCTGCCTACACCCTCCAGGAACTCCTGACCGTCAAGTCCGACGATGTTGTCGGCCGTACCAAGATTTATGAATCCCTGGTCAAAGGAGACAACAGCCTCCAGGCCGGGATCCCCCAGTCCTTCAACGTCTTGATGAAAGAAATCCAGAGCCTTTGCCTGGATATCCAAGTCAAAGAAGACCGCTACTGATCTGTATCCCCTTCCCATACCCAACCTTCCGCAACACCCAAATTACCCGTCCGGGTTTCCCATTCCATGAGAGAAGACGAAAAGAAGACCGAGAAAGTCAATTTCGACAAGGAGCAATCCTTCGACAGTGTCAGCATTGTCGTTGCCCATCCCCAAACGATAAAAAGCTGGTCCAAAGGTGAGGTCAAAAACCCGGAAACCATCAATTACCGTACTTTCAAACCAGAGCCAGGAGGCCTTTTCTGCCAAAAGATCTTTGGTCCGGTACGGGATTATGAGTGTGCCTGCGGCAAGTATAAAAGGATTAAGTTCAAGGGTGTGATCTGCGACCGTTGCGGTGTCGAGGTGACTCTTGCCCGTGTCCGCCGGGAGCGTATGGGGCATATCGAACTCGCTGTCCCATGCACGCACATTTGGTTCCTCAAGAGCCTCCCTAGCCGTCTTGGCCTGATCCTTGACATGACCGCCAAAAATTTGGAACGGGTCATCTACTACTAGAACTACATGGTCACCGATCCCGGGCAAACCCCCCTCGAGGAGAAGCAACTGCTGACGGAAGGGGAGTACCTCCAGACCATTGATGAGTACGGTGAGGACGCATTTACCGCAAAGATGGGCGCGGAAGCCCTTCTTGAAATCCTTGAACAAGCTGACTTGGACGAAATGGTGACCGAGCTCCAAGAGCAGCTTGACAGCACACGTTCCAAGCAAGTCAAAAAGAAGCTTTCCAAGCGGATGAAGCTCATTCAAGGCTTCTTAAATTCAGGGACTTCACCTAGCCAGATGGTTCTCCAGGTCATCCCTGTGATACCACCGGATCTGCGCCCCCTCGTCCCCCTGGAAGGCGGTCGTTTCGCAACCTCCGATCTCAATGACCTCTATCGCCGCGTCATCAACCGTAACAACCGGCTCAAAAACCTCCTCCAACTCAAGACGCCCGACGTTATCATCCACAACGAAAAGCGGATGCTCCAAGAGGCGGTCGACGCACTTCTGGACAATGGCCGCCATGGTCGTGCCGTCACCGGTGCGAGCAATCGTCCTCTTAAGTCCCTCAGTGACATGTTGAAAGGAAAGCAAGGCCGTTTCCGGCAGAACTTGCTTGGGAAGCGGGTCGACTATTCCGGCCGCTCCGTCATCGTCATCGGCCCGGAGCTCAAGCTCAACCAGTGCGGTCTCCCCAAGAAAATGGCCTTGGCTCTTTTCGAACCTTTCATCATCCGCCGCCTCAAAGAACTTGGATTTGTCCACACTGTCAGGGGTGCCCGTAAAATGATCGAGCGCAAGACCCCGGAAGTTTGGGACATTTTGGAAGAAGTTACCAAGGGGCACCCTGTCCTCCTCAACCGCGCCCCGACCCTCCACCGACTTTCCATCCAGGCCTTCGAGCCTGTCTTGATCGAAGGGGATGCAATCCGGGTACACCCCTTGGTCTGTACAGCCTACAATGCTGACTTCGATGGTGACCAGATGGCCGTACACGTTCCACTTTCCCTAGAAGCGGTAATGGAGGCCAAGCTCCTTATGATGGGGATCCACAACATTTTCTCCCCCTCAAGCGGAAAGCCCATCCTCACCCCTTCCCAGGACATCGTGTTGGGTTCCTACTACCTTTCCCTTGAGCCGCGTCGCGAGTTGGCCAAAGGGGAGCGCGTACCCCTTATTTCAAACCTGGACGAGGTGTTGCTCGCCCTTTCCGAAGGTGTCCTCCAAAAGCATGATTGGATCGATTACGTCAATCCCGACTACGTCAATCCCAGGGATTATGCTTCCCAGGAGGAATACAAAGCCGCTGTCCAAGAAAACAACACCCACTTTGGTAACAACGAACGCAAAGTCCTCCGGACTACAGCCGGTCGCGTTATCTTCAATTCCATTTGGCCTGACGAGATTGGTTTCTTCAATCATACCGCCACAAAAGGGAAACTTGGCGACCTCATCCTCCAGACCTTCAACCACTGTGGTAAGGAGAAGACCATCGAGACGCTCGACGCGATGAAGGACCTTGGGTTTCGCCAGGCTACCGAGGCTGGTATATCAATCGGGATTGACGACATGATTATCCCGACTGACAAGCCGGAGGTGGTGAAGCACGCACGTAAGGAAATCGACAAAGTCGAGAACCAATACCGTCAAGGCATCATTACCACTGGAGAGCGTTATAACAAGGTCATCGACATTTGGACCAACGCTACCGACCAGATCTCTGAGGCTGTGTTCAAGGGGCTCCTACGCAATGACGACCGCGAGGAAGTAAATCCTGTGTACCTGATGATGGACTCCGGTGCCCGGGGTAACCGCCAGCAAGTACGCCAGCTTTGCGGTACCCGCGGACTCATGGCCAAACCTTCCGGCGATATCATCGAGCGCCCAATCCTCTCCTCTTTCCGTGAAGGCCTCACGGTTCTTGAGTACTTCATTTCTACCCACGGTGCACGGAAAGGCCTTGCCGACACTGCACTCAAGACCGCTGACGCCGGTTACCTCACTCGCAAACTCTGCGATGTCGCCATGGATTGCGTCATTAAGGAAAAGGATGACGGCCGCCGAGATGGGATTTGGAAGGAAACCATCTACGAGGGTGACCAGGAAATCGTACCCCTTCGTGAGCGCATCGAAGGCCGTTGCAGCTCCCTGGACATCCCTTATCCTCAAGAGCCTGGCAAGTTGATCATTCAAAATGGTGAAATCTTTACTGCCGAACAATCCCGCAAAATTGAGGAAGTAGGTATCTCCCGGGTCAAGATAATGTCCCCTCTCAGCAGTCGGCAGATCAACGGGATTACCGCCCTCGAATACGGGATTGACCCCTCCTCCAATAACCTCGTCAAACGGGGCACTGCCGTCGGAATCATCGCCGCCCAGTCCATTGGGGAGCCAGGTACCCAGCTGACCATGCGTACCTTCCACATCGGGGGGATTGCCAGTGGTGCCCTCAAAAACCCGGAAATCAAAGTTCGTGTAGGTGGCCGCGTCTCATATAAAGGGCTCCGCTTGGTAGACATCACTGGGCCTAACCGTGAGCCCCTTTTCGTCGTCCTCAACAAAACTGGCTCCGTCCTTATTTTCGACGACAATGACCGCCAAGTCGAGGACTACAACATCGTCGCGGGAGCCATCCTCTCCATCCCTGATGGCGAACGGATCAAAAAAGGCGAGATCCTCGCCCGTTGGGATCCGCACAACATACCCATCCTTTCCGAAAAAGCTGGCAAGGTACGGTTCCGTGACATGATCGTCGGCGTTACCATCCGTAAGGAGTTTGATGAATCTACTGGCCGCGAAGCCTACATCGTCACGGAGCACAAAGAAGACCTCAATCCCCAGATCGAGATCCTGGACGACAAAGGCAACCTCCAAGCCTCTTACTCCATCCCTACCGGTGCCCAGCTCGCTGTCACAGAGGACGATAACATCTCCAAAGGAGCCGCCCTCGCCAAGACCCCGCGCCAAGCTACCAAGACTCAGGACATTACCGGGGGGCTTCCCCGTGTTGCAGAGCTTTTCGAAGCACGTCGCCCGAAGGAAGCAGCCGAAATGGCCAAGATCGACGGAAAGGTATCCATCTCAGGCACTGTCCGTTCCAAAGTCCGTCTCATTGTGACCAACGAGGAAACCGGTGACGTAGAGGAACACCTCATCCCACACGGCAAGCACATCATCGTGCAACCAGGTGACCATGTCCATAAGGGTCAGAACCTCACCGAAGGCTCTGCCGACCCCCACGAAATCCTGGACATCCTCGGCCCCGCCGCCGTCTACGATTTCCTTCTCCGTGAGATCCAAAAAGTGTACCGTACCCAAGGGGTGACCATCAACGACAAGCACCTTGAGGTAATCATTTCCAGGATGCTCCACAAGATCCGCATTTCCGACCCAGGCGACTCCGAGTTTTTCTGGGGTGAGCAAGTGAGCAAGTACTCCTTCATAGAGGCCAACGAAGAGATCGTCGAAGCCGGAGGTAAGCCTGCGGAAGGCGAACCCATCCTCCTGGGCATCACCAAAGCCTCACTCGAGACCGAAAGTTTCATCTCCGCCGCATCCTTCCAGGAGACCACCCGAGTCCTTACCGAAGCCTCCACCCTCGGCAAAACGGACGACCTTAAAGGGTTCAAGGAGAACGTCATAATGGGGAACCTTATCCCGGCCGGTACGGGCTTGCCAAGCTATCGCCACCTCCGGATCGACACCCTCGGTGTTTCTCGCGTTTCTGAAAAGGCAGAACCTGCAGCCAGTTAATTTTTCCAAAATCTCGTAGGCAACAAGCCCCCGTAACCCATGTTACGCGGGCTTGTTTGTTTTAGGATCCAATGAGGAGGAAGTTGATCCACTTATAGCGATTCTCAGAAGTAATTTCCGATTGAAATCCCCTGCACCTAGATAC
>JAYPDO010000217.1:0-6077 GCA_038125285.1 Opitutia bacterium | reverse complement strand
TTTGCATGAATTGTGCCAACAGGTGAACCTTGCCGGAATTTGTACAGGGAAACTACTCCAGCATCCTTGCAATGGCTTTTCCTAGTGCCTCTCCATAGGCTTGGTATCCTCCCTGTGTACTATTGGGGGAGTTCCAAGTGGTCTCTAATGTAAGGCAGACGGAACCTGGTGCCGTGTTCCGGGCGACCCAGTTTTTGCTGATCCTCAGCCAGAGGGGGTGGTAATTCGCCCCAGTGATGCGAAGGCCCGGATCCAAGCCCAGCGCTTCCTTGCCCAGGCTTTCCCCGCAAAGTTCCAGGAAGCGGCTTTGGTTCGCCTTCCTTTCTGGCGTCATATGGTCCTCAGGCGATCCGAAAAAGAAAGGCTTCTTGTCCCCAGGTGCCGGGTTATGCAAGTCTAGGAAAAGCGTAAAGGTGTGCCCGATATCGAGCCGCTTGATAGATTGCTGGGAGGCTGCGACCTCGGGATGGATAGGATTGTCGCCCCAGTCGCGGTTGTGGTCATGGGGGATCTGGTTTTTCCCTCCGGCTCCACGTTCCACATTATCCACATCCATCACTGGTACAATTGTTACAGCGGCATTGTTCCTCAGGCGGACTGCGGCCTGGTCCTCCGAGGCGAGCCATTCAACCAAGCCCAGGCAAACCCAGCTAGACCCGGCCTCCCAAGCGTGCTGGCGGGCTTGGATCCAAATGGCAGGCAGTTCCTTTCCTCCCTCTGGGCGCCATTCCAAGGCAGGCACATCATGCCCGTCCTTGCTTTTACACAGCGTAATGGAGTTGGCCCCAACATTGGCCAAAGCGATCCTTGTGCACAGTTCCTTGGCTTGGCCCAATTGGAAGGGGGGACCCCATGCAAACCACATCTCTTCCGCCTTGGCTTCCACTTGATAGACCATTGCATTGTCTTTCCTATTGCCTTGGGGGGTTTGGAACCAAGTTTGGTTATCCAGGCTGAACGCAGCATTCCGAGGGGTGGTGAAACCCGATCCTTCCAGGCGCAGTTCCCAAGTGTCGCCTGGGTGAAGGCCTCCCATTTTAAAATACCACCAACAGTCCCATCCCCTTCCTTCCTGCTTTTTTGTCCGGAAATTAAGTGACTTGGTTTTGCTGTCCAATTGGAGCACTTCTATATTCCCTCCAGGGAAACTGTCTGTCACATGGGGTAGTGGTTGGGCGATAAGTTTGGTTTCCAGGAGATAGGGGTGGGTTTGCCTGTCACCAAAATCATGGGCATCCAGTACAGCCAAGTAGTATTTGCCATCCTTTGCCAATTGGTAGGAAATCCAGGCATCCCGTTTACCCCCGCTATCGTCATCCTCAGCAAGGATATGTCCCCCGCTGTCATAGAGATAGAGGAAAGGATCCATTGCCGATCCGACCGTGTTTGCGTGTATCCGTGCATCAATAACATGGCCTGCCTTACCATCGAAAGCAAACGTGTCCACATCTTGTTTCCTATGGATGCTGCCTTGGAGGATGCAGTTGGGTGCGATGGGTTGGGCACTATCGAAGCCATTATTGTCTTCCTTCTCAGGAACGATCCCATCGTCTACACGGATGTTGAGGGTAGCTGTCTTTCCCGCATCCGTTTCCAAATAGAATGGGATGAAATTTGCCGCGAATCCATGGGGGACAGTGAGTTCAAGGGTAAATGCAGTGTCGCCGGTGACGAGCTTGTCCATTTTGTCGGGCACTTTGAAAGGCGTCCGGCTATGGAAGCATCGCAAAATTTTGTGTTCGTTACCAGGGAAACGAATCTTTGTGCCTTCGGGAAGATCCAGACCGATGATTTGGAACTTCGTCAATTCCCCATGGCGGGTCGAAAGGGGGTGGATGACCTTGGTTTCAGGCGAGCCTTGGCATTGGAGGAAACCTGCAAGAAGCAAGGCCGCCTGGGCAACCATGTGCTTTGGCCTAGCCATGGAAAAGTTCGGTGACCATCCTGCCTCCGCCCAGAATGCTTACCGGACGACCGTCCGGAGACTGGATTTCCGAACGGGGGTCGATTCCCAGGGATTCATAAACGGTATGGGCGACATCTTCTGGTCTGACCGGGGTGTCCGTCACGTAGGCGCCTTCGGCATCTGTAGAACCTACGACCTTCCCACCTTGGATGCCCGCACCGGCAAACAGCAACGAACCCGCCCTTCCCCAGTGGTCCCGGCCATTGTCTTTGTTGATTTCTGGTGTCCGCCCGAATTCTCCCATGCAGACGACCAACGTTTCATCAAGAAGCCCGCGCTCGTGGAGGTCTTGGATGAGGGCTGAAAAGCCTTGGTCAAACTCCGGGAGTTTCTTTTCGAGTCCCGGGAATATATTGCTGTGGTGGTCCCAACCGCCGTAATTCACTGTTACGAAGCGGACATCATTCTCTATCAATCGGCGTGCCAGCAGTGCGCTTTGACCAAAAGTATTCCTTCCATACCGGTCGCGTAGTTTTTCGTTTTCTTTTTCAATGGCGAAGGCGTCCTGGGCTTTCGGGGAAAGCACCATCTCCGCAGCCCGCACCTGAAATTCGTCGTAGGTTGCAAGCTGGTCATCCCCGTCGATCCGTGCCGCCAGGGTGTCCACTGCTTCCAGTATGGATTTGCGCCGTTTTTGGGCCTTGGCTGCCTGGGTCAAGTCGATGGTTAGGTCACGGACGCGGTAGCCTTCCACGCTCGGGTCGCCTGCCTTGAAAGACTCGCAACGTCCTCCCAGGAAGGCGCTCTTGCCAAGTTCCCAGGTAAAGGAGGGGTTTTTGGGGACGGCAATGTATGGAGGAAGGATTCCCGAAAATCCCGTCCGGTGGGCAACGACAGCCCCAATGGCAGGATAATCCCCGAAGGCGGATCCGAAACGTCCTGAAAGCACCCAGTTGGTCGCAGTCTCATGGTGGTCATTTTCATGGCTCCCCGAGCGCACTAGGCACACTTTGTCCATAGTTTTTGCCATATTGGGAAGGAGTTCCCCGATCCTCAGTCCGGGGACATTTGTCGGGATTTCCTTGTACTTACCCCGGACGGCATCCCTCGCCCCGGGCTTGAGGTCGAAGCTGTCGTGATGGGAGAGACCTCCACCAAGGAAGACCAAAATGACGGACTTCGCCCTGGCCGGTAGGTTTGCGGAACGGAGTAAGTTTGGGAGCGAAAGCCCAAGGGGGGCCAAAGTGCCGAGGCGGAGGAACTCCCTTCGGCGGAGGGGGTCTGGTGATAGGGTAAGCATGTATGTTAATGTGCCAGTTGAACAGGATTGTCCGTCCGATGGTGAGGGAGCCCTAGTGGTTGAAAGCAAATTCTTTTGTGTTGAGCAAAGCCCAGAACAAATCCTTCCATGGTGGGGTGTCCTCGGACTCGAAGTGTTTCTTAAGGGCTTGGGATTCTTCCTGTTTTGGGAAGCGCCCCAAGGTTTCCAGGAAGATCGCATTTTCCCTGTCCCCATTGGATTTGTGGGAATGGAGGATAACGGCCAGCGTGCCATTGGGATTGTCCAGCTTCCTTTGGATATCGTCGCTATTGCGGATATGGAGGACTTGAGGAAGGGTGACTTCGGGCTGTCGCTCACAAGCACATGCGGTGACGCGGTCACTGCGGCCAAAAGTTTCCATGAAGTAAGATCCTGTTTCCGGCCCGGGTAATTGGATTGCGCGGATGCCATAGGGGTAGCCATCGAACTTTTCCGGTATGCCTGTGCTTTGGCATAAGGCGTCTAGCATGACTTCCGCAGGGAGTCGGCGGGCCAAGTAATGGGAGTGGAAACGGCGGTCATCCTTGTTCTCCGGAAGAGTTTCCGACTGAAGTTGGTAAGCCCTGGAGTTGAGGATCTGACGCATAAGGTGGCGCAAATCATAGCCATTCTTGATGAAATCGTTACGAAGGGCATCCCACAAAGCCTTGTTGTTAGGAGGGTTGGATGGTCGAAGGTCGTCAACAGGTTCCACCATGCCAGCCCCCATGTAGTGCTTCCAAATCCTGTTCACAATAGCACCAGAAAAGTACTCATTCCCTGGCGAAACCAACCAGTCTGCCAGCACTTTCCTTGGATCGGCACCTTCATTTACTTCGGTATCCGACCTGTCCAATGGTCTTGGTGGCATCATTTGGCCAGTACGTTTGTGTCGGGCCATTGCCGGTTTCTTGTGCGCTTTTTCGTACTCCTCCTCCTGCCGCGCTAAATCCTTGCGTAACTTTTCCAATTCTTCCTCAGCCTTCTTCCTGTCACCTTCCGGCGCATTGCCTGGGAGTGCCTCCAATGCGGCCTTGGCTTCCTTTTTCTTGGACATGGACTTTTCTATTTGCCCTTGGATCCGGAGTGCATCCGGGGTTATTGAAAACAGGGCGGTCGTGCCGGAATCCGGCTTTTCCCGCGCAAGTGAGGAACGGGTAAAAAATGCAGCGAAATGGTAATAATCGTCCTGGGTATAGCGGGCAGATGGGTGGTTGTGGCACCTTGAACAGCCGATCCTCGTCCCAAGAAAGGCTTGGGCGACAGAGTCCGCTACTTCCGAATCCTCCGCAGACCTACTCTCCCCCATCGTGGTTATAAAGTAACCTACCGGAGGATTGTGGTGAACCTCACCAGACGCGGTCAGGATCTCCTCTGCGAGTTGGTGCCAAGGGGTGTTTGCCCTGACTTTTTCCCGCAACCAGGAATGGAAAGAGCGGACACCTTTGGTACCCCGTACATCATGGTCTCGTTCCTTGCGGTTTTGAAAGAGGTCGGAGAGTTGGAGCGTCCAGTAGTCTGTGAATTCGGGGCTTACCAGTAGGTTCTCCACAAGTTTTGCCCTTTTGTCCTCGGAAGGATCCGCAAGGAAGGATTTCACTTGGTCTGCGGAGGGAAGGCTTCCTGTTGCATCCAGGCTGGCGCGACGCAAGAAGGTCGCATCATCGCAATGCCCGGATGGGGGGATGTTCAATTCCCTGAGCTTCGCGAAAACCGGTATGTCGATAAAGTTGGACGCACTCTTGAAATCCGCGCCTCGAGGTTCGTGTTTTCGTGGTATGGAAAAGGTGGCGACGGCCACTTTGTCCAGGAAGTGTACACGTAGGGTGGCCGAACCAGGTCTGATGGCAGTGTATTTCCCTTCTTCCGTAACGGATAGGACGGTCGCGTCCCCGGTGAAGAATTGGGAGAGCCAGGTTACGTCCCTTTCCGTCCCGTCCCCGAAAGTTGCTTTTACAGCCAAGTCCCCGCTCTCCCCAGCATGCAGGATCATTGCAAGGGGCTCGACTCGCAATCCTTCCAAAGTAGCTTCTCCTTCTTGGTTGGTCGGGGCTCCGGCTCCTATCCATTTTGACAAGGTCTCATAGTATCTGGAGTGGGCATCGAACCGTTTGTTCCCTTCGTGTGGAACTTGGGCGGTCGCCTTGAGGAGCAGGAGGCTATTTTCCGGGGCAAAGGTGTTTATCCGCCTTGAAATGTATTCCTTGGCCAGCCACTCGTAGTCTTGCTTGGGTGCGTAACCCCGGAGGGATAACTTGAACTGCCCTTGTCCGGCATTTTTCCCATGACAAGCCCCTTGGTTGCATCCAGTTCGGGTCAGTACCGGGAGGACTTCATTCAGGAACGAAGGAGCATCCTCCGTACTGTAGCCAATCCCCGGTAATATGTTCAGGCACAGCAAAAGGGTGATCTTGGTATAATTCATTACCCTTCGAAAATAGCTCGACCGGGCATGAATTGTACAATCATAGTTTTTGTGATTTCGAGCCTCCGAATTACTGTTGGCCTATTTGAACACTGAGAGAAGGTTATTCCCATTATGATTCCAGGGATCAATTGCGGGTTATCATTCTCAGCGGAATTCAACAGCGAATACATAGGTGAGTTCATCGCTACATCGGGGAAGGGGACAATGCGGACACATCCGGTATTATCCTGATGCCTTCATGGCAACTACACAAAAAGTTGGAATTCGTTGGGCGATTCCAAGCCGCTACCGCTTCCGAACCACATGGCTTGCGTCTGGAGAAGCCAGACGATGGTTTGCCTGGCTACTTAAACACTGCCGGCTACACCGGGCTGGATTACAATATCCGTGGTGGCTAAATCATGCTGACGCCTAGTATCCAGTTTGCCTAGATGGACAAGGGG
>JAYPDO010000216.1:0-6094 GCA_038125285.1 Opitutia bacterium | reverse complement strand
TGGGCAAGGAAGCTGCCATGAGCCGGAGCGGGGCAGGGAAGGCCAGGGTGCCACCGGCCAAGGAAAGGAAGAACCGCCGCGTTATGCCCTTGTGTTCCGCGAGTATGCCATTGGGCGGTAGGACGCTCGGGATGCTTGGCTTCACTTTACGAGTGCCAATGCTTTTGCGATCTCCTTGACGACATGCTCCGCAAGGGCTTTGGAACCTTCCGGAGTGTAGTGGACATTGGCCGGGCGCATGAGATCCGGGTGGTTTTTAGAGAGGGTGAAGAGGTCGTCGGTAGGAATTTGGTTTGCCTCCATGACCTTGGCCGCGATGGCGTTGTATTTGGCAGCATCGCCAACGACCCGGCCCTGGGCACCTTCGGGCACGGGGGTGGTGTTACGCCAGATGAGCTTTGCCCCGGTTTGCTTGAGGCGAGCCACGAGCTTGCGGAGGTTCTTTTCGTATTCTGCAGGAGGGACTTGTTGGTGGCTTCCTTCGGCCTTCGGGTCGGCCAAGTTTTTACCGTCTTTGCCCATGTACTTGATGTCATGAAGACCCCAGTTGAAGTGGATGACGTCCCACTTTTTCCCTTCTCCGCCGGTCTTGAGCCATTCCTCGATGCCTTCCAGACCCCGGGTGGTCGGGCCGCAATTGGTACGGGGCCGGTGGACGTTCGCCTTTCCTTCGAGTAATTGCCTGACCGGTACAGTGTAACCGATGGAAATCGAGTCGCCAATGAGCAAGACACGCGGCAGGCCTTCGATGTCCGTCACCGGCGCCATGGCGGAGTTGGGCTGGCGTTTTGCCTTTGCCGTTTCGGGGGCAGTAAAAGCTGGGTTTGCGGTGGCTAGGCCGAGAGTGCAGGCAAGGAGGGGGAAGGTAATCGATTTCATTGGGTTGGAATCCACCGTTAGGTTCGCATTGTGACAATCCAAAAAGTTTACAGCCAGGCGAGTTGGGATGAAAAGAATTGCCATTCCGAACCCTCTTTGATTGTGACCTTAATCTTGTCACACCAGGGGATATTCGGTGCCCTGGCCACATTTTCTCCTGGCAATTCATGATCATTGGTAAGAAAGGGACTCGGATCCTTCTGGTGGAGGACGGTATCGAGAATATCCAGCTTGCCGGAACCATCCTTAAGGAGAAGGGCTACCAGCTCAATATTGCAAGGAATGGCAAGCAGGCTTTGCAGGTGGTCGAGAAGACAATGCCGGACTTGATCCTCCTTGATGTACAGATGCCAGAAATGCACGGTTACGAATGTTGTTACCAGTTGAAACGTAACCCTGCAACTAAGGACATCCCAGTCATTTTCCTGACCGGAAACTCGGAACCGGATGCGGTTGTGAGGGGATTTGAACTAGGGGCGGTGGATTACATCGGAAAGCCTTTCAACCATCTAGAGTTGCTCGTCCGGATTGATACCCACCTTTCCCTGCGACGGGCCAATTTGGAGTTGGAAGACCTTACCCAAAAGGCGTCCCGCTACATTTCCCCCCATGTCTTCGACGCTATTTTCAAAGGGGAGATCGATACTAACCTGGATACCCATGAGCGGGAACTTACGGTTTTCTTTTCCGACATTGTCGGTTTCACGAAGTTGACCGAATCCATGGGCGACAAGGATCTGACTAAGTGGTTAAATGAATACTGCGAAACCATGGCCGGTTTGGTCCATAAACATGGCGGGACCCTGGACAAGTTCATCGGCGATGCAGTGATGGTCTTTTTTGGGGATCCTAAGACTAAGGGAAAGAAGGAGGATGCCGTCGCTTGCACCCGTATGGCCATCGAGATGATCCAGGTGGTCAACGAGTTGGATGTATGCATCCGGATCGGGGTAAACTCCGGAAAGGCCTTGGTCGGGAATTTCGGTTCCTTGCAGCAGATGAACTACACGATTATCGGCAATGTGGTGAACCTGGCTGCCCGGTTGGAGAACATCAGTAACCCTGGGTGCATCCTTGTTTCCCAGTCTACCCACGAGTTGATTAAGGACGACTTTTGGTGCGAGGAAAACGGCCCTGTGAAGGCCAAGGGGATAGAGAATGATGTGATGACGTACTGGGTGCATGGTTAACCCGCCGGTGCCCGCATGGAAGACTTGCCTGCCCAGCCATGAAGATCCGTGACACTTTCATTGTCGGTTTTGTCATACTGATGCTTGCCGGGGGTGTTTTCGCATGGCTGTCGTTCCGGCAGATGCAGGCAGTGCAAGGGTTTACCTTATCGGTTGGCCAGCATGATGCGGCGATCGGCTTGGCTCGGCAGTTGCGGCAGGATTTGAACGACCTGGGCAATTTGTCCCGGCATTATGTCTCCACGGGCGACCCCAAATACCGAGACTACTACTCCAGGATCCTGGCAATCCAGGCTGGAGAGGAACCCAGGCCGGCCGATTATGGTCCTGGGTATTGGAACCGTACATTGGCCAAGGCACAGCCTGCTTTTGCCGATGGGGAGAAATCGCCGCACTTGTCGGAAGGGAAACTGGGATTCCTGTTGCAGGATGAGAAAGATTTGCTCCTCCAGGCAAAGGATGCAGCGATGGATTTAGCCAAACTGGAAGAGGAGGCGATGTATGCGTCGGAGGGAAAGTTCAAGGACGCTTCCGGACTTTACACCCGGAATGGCCAGCCTGACGGGGGGATGGCCATGACCCTGCTTTATGGCCAGGAGTACCAGGCCGCTTTGGCGATGGTCGAAGTCCGCCTTGACCGGTACTCTTCCATGGTCAAAGGCCGCTGGGAGAAGCGAATCCTGAAGTACCGCAAGGAGAGTTCCTTGCTCTCGAGCTTCCAGTTCTTCGTGTCGTGCATCGGGATTATGTCCGTCCTTGGGATGTTTGTTTACACCCGTCGGGCTATCCTTTTGCCGCTGGGGTGGTTGTCGGAGAGTGCAGCAACTCTGCGCCAGAAGGAATATTCCGCTCGTGTGCCGGTCAGCCGTTCGAAGGAGATCGGGGACTTGGCCAAGTCGCTTAACCAGATGGCCGAGGAGATCGAGATGGAAATCCGGGAACTGCAAAAGAAGGTTTCGGAACTCCAGGCCAACGACTCCCGTACTCGGCGGCTTTTGGAGGCGGTGCCGGACAGCTTGGTCGCGGTTAGCTCTGCAGGCTTGATTGAAGTCGTCAATGGCAATGCGCTGAAAATGTTCGGTTACGAGGAGGATGAGATGGTCGGCCAGCCCATCGAAATGCTCCTTCACCACAACATGGGGCAGGGAATTATGGAACAATTCCGCCAGTTTTTTGCCAACCCTTCCCTTTTGCTCCAGACATCGGCGCGAAACCTCACCTTAAAAATGAAAGATGGGCGCAAGTTCCCTGCGGAAATCTTCCTCAGACCGATCGAGATGCCGGGGAATGGAGAACATCTTTTGGCCGCGACCTTCCGGGACTTGACAACACGGATCATGCACGAGGTCGAACTGCTCCGTAAGCAGGCTCAGATCAAGGTGGGAGAAGAGAGGTTCAAGACCGTGTTCGATGGTTCTGCAGATGCCATTATCCTTCTCGGGGACGAGACTTTCATCGATTGCAACAAGGCTTCCATCGAACTTTTCAACGCGAAGTCCAAGGAGAAGTTCTGCGGAATGTCGTTCCTGGATCTATCGCCTCCAATCCAGCCTGACGGTACGCTCTCCCATGCTGCCATCGAGGAACATCTTGCCATGGCCGTGCGGCGGGGGAAAACGAGGTTCGACTGGGAATACCAACGCCTGGACGGTTCCACCTTTCCCGCCGAAGTCCGCTTGACCTCAGTTATCTTGGAAGGCAAACTTGTTATCCAAGGGGTGGTTCGAGACATCACTTCCCGGAAGCAGACCGAATATGCAATTGCCCAGCAGGAAAAAGAACTGCGGGCGATCCTTGACCGCATCTCCATCCCAATCGCCATCCACTATGCGGACGGCAATATCGAGTATTTGAACCGGGAGTTCACTCGCGTCTTTGGGTACACGATCGCCGACCTTCCCGACTTGGCGTCCTGGTGGGCAACTGCCTTCCCTGACAAAAAATACCGCGAACAAGTGCGGGATAAGTGGAATAGCCGTGTGGCGGAAGCGATCGAGCAAGGCCCGGATCTCCGGCCTTTCGACATGCAGGTCATCGGGAAACAAGGCCAGAAGGTCGATGCAACTATTTGGGCTCGGGTCATCCAGGACAAATTGGTCTTCTTGCTTAATGATGTTACCGAAATCCTGCGCCAAAGGGAAATGCTGGCCGAGGCCAAGGAGCAAGCCGAGGCGGCGAACAACGCGAAGTCCCTCTTCCTGGCTACCATGAGCCATGAGATCCGGACACCAATGAACGCCATCGTCAACCTCACCCAGTTGGCTCTGGACACGGAATTGAGCCAGCGGCAAAGGCAATTGCTCGGTGTCGTTGAATCATCCGCAAACAGCCTCCTTTACTTGATCAACGACATCCTGGATTTCAGTAAAGTGGAGTCCGGGAAAATGGAATTGGAAGAGTCGGAATTCAGCCTCAGGACAATGTTGGACGAGCTTACGGACACCTTCCGCTCAAGGTTGATGGAAAAGCAGATGGAATTCGTCGTGATCGCGGGGCGGGACGTGCCGGACAAGTTGCTCGGCGACCCGCTTCGTTTGAGGCAGGTTCTTGTGAACTTGATTGGCAACGCTTTCCGCTTCACAGAAAAAGGGGAAGTAAAACTTTCTATCGATTTAATCAGTACACTTCCTGCTGCAGACGGAGGATTGCCAAAGGTGCGTCTTCGGATCTCTGTGAACGACACTGGGATCGGCATTTCCCAGGAGAACCAGGATAAACTCTTCAAATCCTTCAGCCAGGTCGACAGTTCCACGACCCGAAAGTTCGGTGGCACGGGCCTGGGGCTTGCGATCAGCCAAAGCTATGTCGAACTGATGGGGAGCCGGATCGAAGTAGCCAGTTCCGAAGGCCGGGGTTCGGACTTTTATTTTACAGTGGACTTCGGTTGCACCTCCACTTCCGCGTCCTCCTTCGAGGTTCCGAAAGAACTCAAGGGGCGGAAGATCCTGGCGATCGAGGACAACGAAAGCACCCGGATCCTCTTACGTACCATGGTCGAGAACTTGGGAATGGACTGCGAAACAGCCGATGACGGAGCATCCGGCCTGGAATTGCTCCACAAAAGGAACATCGAGAAAGAGGGAGGGGAGCCGTTCGATTTGATCTTGGTCGATTGGATCCTTCCCGGCATGGACGGTTTGGAAGTTTGCCGCCATGTCCAGGCTCAACCCGGTACCAAAAACATCCCGATTGTTTTGGCTAGTGCCATCTCATCAAAAGTGGACGAAGAAGAGGCCGCCAAGTCTGGCGTAAGGGCGTTCATCCCCAAGCCACTGACGGCCAGCCAGCTGCTCGAAACCTTCCAGAACCTCCTCCTGAAGCCCGGCAAATACAGGAAGGCGAAACGGATTAGCGGGAGCGGCCAGACGAAGTTCAAACCCATCAACACCAAGGAGTTTTCAGGTTATCGGGTGCTTTTGGCTGAGGACAACGAGGCCAACCAAATCGTCGCATGCGAGATCCTGGAGTCCATCGGGTTCAAGGTCGATGTAGCGAACAATGGCAAAGTGGCGGTCAACAAAATCAACGCACACGAGGACTACGCACTTGTGCTGATGGACATGCAAATGCCGGAAATGGACGGCTTGTCTGCAACCAGAGAAGTCCGCAAACGCTGGCCCAGGCGGAAACTGCCCATCATCGCAATGACTGCCAACGCCCTGCAAGCCGACCAGGACAAATGCTTTGAAGCGGGGATGAACGACTATGTCAGCAAGCCCATATTTTGGCGCGACCTACTCAGAACCCTGCGGAAATGGGTGGGGGAAGAGGCACTAATTTGGAAAGAGGGCGATGACGGCAGGGATGAAGCGGAGGGAGACGATGGGAACGGTAACCAAGAGCCATTGCCTGATGCACAGAAGCGTGAAGTTGAGGCAGAAGGGAAAATTCCCGAACTGGATGGCCTGGACATTGTTAGCGCGACCAAGCGACTGGGCCTGCCTTGGAAAACTTTACGGAAAATGCTCCTCCACTTGGCCAAAACATTGCCCAAGACCCACAACGAACTCCGCAAGGCCATGGAC
>JAYPDO010000215.1:0-6169 GCA_038125285.1 Opitutia bacterium | reverse complement strand
TGAAGGAGCGAAGGGTGCGGAGGCCCTGGCTAGCGGAACCCAGGCTCATCCCCAAGCGTTTGACGATTGCGTCCATGGACAGAGGTTCGCTGGAGAAATACAATAGCCCGTAGATTTCCCCGACAGACCTTGGCAGCCCTAGGACACCCATGAAGCGGACGAAATAATCAATGCCTTCTACCTCGATTTCATGACGAGCTTTGATGTCGAGGGCAGGCGGGGAAAGCTCTGCGATTTCAGGGTTTTCAGGCACGATCAATAACTTCAAAAAAAAATGAAACTTTGTCAAGTTTTGGGTGTGGCTAATTGAAGCGCAGAATGGCTGGAGCATTCTCGGAACCCAGGGAAAAGGCGGGCAATCCCCTCCTCAGTGGCCGTGCAAATACCCCGCTCGGTAATTAGTCCGGTTACCAACCGGGCGGGGGTCACATCGAAGGCTGGATTGGAGGCCGCGCTTCCGGAGGGTAGGATTTGGAGGGTAGTTTCGTCTTCACCACACGCCCCGGAAACCAGCCCGGAAACATGGGTGACTTCCTTTGCCGGACGTTCCTCGATCGGGATTCCGTGTATACCATCGGCGATTTCCCAATCGAAAGTGGAAGAGGGTAGGGCAACATAAAAAGGCACACCGTTGTCCATGGCAGCGAGAGCCTTCAAATAAGTGCCGATCTTGTTAGCGACATCGCCCGTGTAGGTCGTCCTATCCGTCCCGGTGATCACGAGGTCGACTTGCCCGTGCTGCATCAAATGGCCGCCAGCATTGTCAGAGATAACGGTATGGGATACTCCATGGCTGGCGAGTTCCCATGCGGTTAGGCGGGCGCCTTGGTTTCGGGGCCGGGTTTCATCTACCCAAACATGGACGGGGATGCCTGCGTCATGGGCGGCATAAATGGGGGAGGTCGCGGAGCCATAGTCGACAAATGCAAGCCAACCGGCATTGCAATGGGTGAGGATGTTCACCGGGGCGCCCGCACATTTTCTGGAGGCAACCTCCTGGATAAGGGGCAAGCCATGCCTTCCGATTTCCTGGCATGAATGGGCATCTTCGTCCGCTATGTTCCGAGCAGTCTCCAAGGCGATCGCAACCCACCCATCGGGTGATCCGGCCTTTTCCAAGACTTGGAACTGGCGGTCGACGGCCCAGGCCAAATTCACGGCAGTGGGCCGGGTCGTCTTCAACTGTTCAGCAAAACCCCGCAATGCCTGGAGGGGATCAGAATGCCGGATGGCTTCCAATGCCGCAAGATACATCCCAAAACCCGCTGTGGCACCGATACATCCTGCCCCACGGACGTGCATTTCTTTGATGGCGATAGCCGTGGAGGCAACATCTTCGAGCGTTTCAACGACAAACCGGAATGGCAAATAGCGCTGGTCGATGATCCGGACTCGGGGAGGATTTGTTCCTTCCAGCCAAACGGTCCGGTAGGGCTTACCATTTACGAGCATGGGTTACGGTTGGCAGGATCAATAGGTGAGGATGGCTTCCGGTTGGTGGGATCCGAGCTTTTCCCTCCCGTTGAGGAAGGCCAACTCGAGTACAAACCCTATACCGACGACTTCAGCCCGGGACTTTTCCATGAGTTGGAGGATGCCGGCAATGGTGCCTCCCGTGGCCAGCACATCATCAATCACCAGAACCTTTTCCCCGTTAAGGACCGCGTCCTCATGGACACAGAGGGTATCCGTCCCATATTCCAAATCATATGTGACACAAAGGGTTTTGGAGGGCAGTTTCCCTGGTTTCCGGACCGGGACGAAGCCAAGCCCCATCTCGCAAGCCAATGCCGCGCCAAAAATAAACCCGCGCGCTTCGGCACCCAGGATTTTATTGGCTCCTGATCTTTGGAACCGGTTGGCCAGCTCCCTTACCGCGAACATCAGCGCATCCGGGGAAGCCAGGAGAGGGCTAATGTCTTTGAAAACCACACCCGGCTTTGGAAAATCCGGTACATCCCGGATAAATTCTTTTAGATCCATAATCTGCGGGATATTACTACAGTCCCCTAGAAATACTGCAAGCATGCATCAGCCAGGAAAGGAGGGAAGGGGATTGATTTCGGATCGCGACCGGCTAGTTTTTGCAGGCTTATGGAACGAATTGGAATCATCGGGGGCAGCGGCTTGAATAACCCGGACCTGTTGAAGGACCCTGTGGACAAGACGGTAACGACCCCGTACGGGGACCCGAGCAGCCCGCTACGCCACGGCTTGGTCTCCGGGCAGGAAGTCGTACTGTTGGCAAGGCATGGCCGGGAACACACCATCCCCCCCACCCAGGTAAACAACCGTGCGAATATCCATGCCCTGAAGGAAGCGGGATGCAAGGGGATCATCGCGACGACAGCGGTCGGCTCCCTCCGGGAGGAAATTGACCGGGGACACCTTGTCATCCCGGACCAGTTCATTGATTTTACCAAGCACCGGGCTAGCACTTTCCATGAATCCTTCGAGCCAGGGAAAATGCAACACTGCCCGATGTCGGATCCCTTCGACCAAATCTTTCGGAACATCCTAATTGACACTTGTGGGAAACTGGGAATCCCGTTTCACCCCAAAGGAACGGTCGTCACAATCGAGGGACCAAGGTTTTCCACCCGTGCGGAGTCGAAAATGTTCAGGGCATGGGGGGCTGACATCATCAACATGTCCACCGCCCCGGAATGTGCCCTTGCCAACGAGGCGGCCATCCCTTATGCCGCCGTGGCAATGAGCACAGACTACGATTGTTGGAAGGAAGGGGACGAGCCGGTTTCCTGGGAAGCGGTATTGGAAGTATTCCGTGCCAATGTCGATAAAGTCACACGGCTTCTGGTGTCGGCCATTTCAAAAATCCCCGAAGAAACCTTGGCTTGATCGGAAGCCCAACCCAACTCCTTTTATAAAAACCAATGAAACATTTCTCCAAAACCCATTATCCCTTCGGCATCGCGCTGCTCCTTTGGCCCATTTTATTTTCGGGATGCATGTCCAACTCGGTGGACTACAAACTGGACGACCATGCCTACTACAAATACGCCAGGAAATTGATGGGAAAGGATGGAACCAAAGAAATGAAGGACGGGAGGCACTTTGAATACCACCCCAACGGCCGAACCCGTTTCGAATACTCTGTCAGGAAGGGGAAACTCAATGGGGTAGCCACGACATGGGATGAGGATGGCTTGATGACCTCTCGGCTTGTATATGAAAACGACGTGGTGACCAAAGACCTCCTGGCCGACGAGAAGGAAAAGGGGGACGGGATTTACCGGGTGCAAGTGTCGGCTGAAAGGCCTGGAGTGGAGCCGATCAATCTAAAGCAGGATCCGGAAAAAGCAGCCAAGGCCGTCCAGGACATAACCCAGGACATCACTACAAATTCTGTGAAGCAAACGGATATCACCAGTAAGGGGGCTGTCCAACAAATCAATTCCCGCAAAAGTCCGGCTGTAAAAAAGATCAACGGGTACAAGCCAGTATTTTAAAAAAAGGAACCCTCTTCTACAGCCATGCGTTCCATCGGCACAATACAAGACAAGGAAATTGCCGCCCAATTTTGCGGTTATCTTAACGGATCCTCCATCCGGGCGGAAATCGAGCAAGAGGAGCCGGGTGGGGCTTGGACAATCTGGGTACACCAGGAGGAAAAATTGGAAGCGGCCAAAAGCGAGTTCCTGATGTTCCAGGAAAACCTTGGAGACCCTAAATATAAAAGGATTGCCAAGGAGGCGGACGTCCAGAGACGTTCCGAGGAGAGGGCAGAAGCCCGCCAGAGAAAGATGGACGCGAAGCTGGCCAAGCGGATCCAGGGATCCACAACATTCCGGGTAACTTATGCGCTGATGGGAATCAGTATTGTGACCTACCTGCTCCAACAACTGGGGGGAGGCGGCAAACTGTCTATCGCGTATTGGTTCTTGTTCGACCATGGTTTGGTGCTCCAAGGCCAAGTCTGGCGCGTGCTAACCCCTGTATTCCTACACCTTGGGATCCTGCACATCCTCTTTAACATGATGTGGATGCTCGACCTTGGGCGGATCCTGGAGAGCCATCACAACAGCCGATTCCTCTTCATTTTCTTCCTCGTTTGTGGCGCTGGATCCAACTTGTTCCAGGCATTCCTAGCTCCCGGGGTTCCCTTTGGGGGAATGTCCGGCGTTGTGTACGGCCTGCTGGGATATATCTGGATGAAAGCGCGCTTCCAGCCGGAATGCGGGCTTTACTTGCATCCCCAAACGGTCACCTTCATGCTGGTATGGCTAGGCCTGGGCTTCGCTGGATTCATGAACATGGCCAACGGGTGCCATGCCGGGGGTCTGCTGGTCGGTACCCTTTGGGGTTATCTTTCCGCCACCACTTTTGCCAGGAGATAGCGGGGGAGGATACCGGTCAATTGGACGGGCTGCTCGGCGGGAGCTGGGAATTTTGAAGGGCAAAGGTGGTGGGCAGGGAGAACGTCGTTTGGGCGGAATTAGGATCCAAGATTGCGATGCTGTATATCCCTACATTGGATTCCGATGCGGACGAACCCAGGACAAAGGAGGGGCTGCTGGAGGGTTCCCCTACTTGGGTACCATTATGATATAGGACATACAGTGCGCCATTAGTCGCACTCCCCGCATTTTGTAAATGGGCTTCAACCAAGCCGTTTACCGGGTTCCGTTGCAGGACGGTCTTGGGGATGGATCCAGTACCGGCTAGATCCGTGGTGATATTGGTAGTGGAGGTAGTGGTCGAGAAGTCCGTGGTAGAGGAATTGGCCTGTGTACTGGACTCGGGGGATTGGGTAAGGGCGGCAACACTGGTTGCCGCCATGACCAGGCCTTTGACTTGCCCCTGCTGCACACTGGCCACAATCGAGTCCGGCACAGGGATGCTCTTTTTCTGGGCAACCACCGAAATGCTGTCCACCGAACCGGCGAGGGATGCCTGGACGACCGGGGCGGCATCCACTCCTGCGGCGGTGGCACCTTCCATGACGCCTTCTGTAATTCCAGCAGAGATCTCGGTTCCGGTAGCTCCCAAGTCCTGCCCAAAATCCGAACTGCTCTCGACTGCCCCGGTCATCGCCCCGAAGGCCGCAGCATTGGAGATGGTGGCAACGGGGATGGTCAATTGCTTCGCGGACTGGACTGCTGCGGACAATGCGGCCTTGGCGACAAAAGTGGAGGAAGCGATGCTATTGCCACCTTTCCTGGACACAACGTCCATGGCAGTGCCGACCAACCCCTCTGACACGGCTTGAACCGCTTTCTGCGCATTTACCCCGTACTGTACTGCTTGGCCAAGGGACGCCTTTACCACTCCCTCGCTCACCTTTTGCATGAGGGAAGGGTCATTATAACCGGCGACCTTCCGCATCGCGGCAGAGGCGATCACTTTCATGGAAGCCACAGACGGCTTGGTCTCGGTAAGCACCTTCTGGATCGCTACCTCGATGGAAAAGGTATCGTTATTGGCGTTAGAAAGGGCGTCGTTGACTGCCTGCTCCAGTGCGGCGGAATCCACGCTTTCCGCGGCATCGCCGTTGCTGGAATCCGGGGAACTGCGGCTGCTTCCGTCACCACTTCCATTGGCAGAGTCTGTCGTGGCCTGTTGCGCGGCATTGGAGAGGTCGGAGGTCGTTACGCTGCTGGCATCGGACTGGGAGGACTGCGCCGTGTTCGTAATTTCCGATGCCGTATCGGCGGGGACGGAGGCCTGTGTGGTAAACCCGATCTGCTGCCCAGTGGAGGTGACGGAAGTCGTCGTGCTTTGGCCTTGGTTGACTTGCATGGTCGCCCCGGAAGGATCAGTGTACTGGACACTGCCTTCCACCATATTCACCCCACCGGTAACCGTGCCGGTGATCGGATCCACTTCCATTTCCATCTGCCCGGTCGTCCCCCGGATCCCTGCACTCCCGACCGGGGAGTCTATTTCAAAACTCGAACCAACGTTCAGCTTTTTCACATCGAAAACCATTTCCCCATAGGACAACTTTAGCTTGGTCGTCGATTTGCTGGGCTCGGCCTGGAGTTCGGAAAGTTTTTGGCCGGTGTCCTGGAATGCGTCCTGCTTGAAAGTTTTGACTTCCAACTTGGAGCCAGCCCCGAGGGTCACCATACTCCCATTGGTGAAGAGCAACACGGCTTTGGAGGCTTTGCCGGAGTGGACTTCATGGCCTTCCGGCACGGTCTTGCCC
>JAYPDO010000214.1:405-6172 GCA_038125285.1 Opitutia bacterium | reverse complement strand
TGGCGGACGGTCGGCGATCGGGTTGCGTTCGTATTCGAGGAATCCAGTTGGTTTGCCCATGGTTTCTTAGAGTTGGGTATTAGAGTTGGGAACGGGCGGGGCTTAGTGGCCGGCTTTCACGTTCTCTTCAAAGGCGGCTTGGATCGCGTCGTCCCCTTCCAGGCCGCGTTCTTTGGCTCGGGACAGAGCGTTGAGGACGCGTTCGTAGTCCTGCGGAAGGATTTTTAGGAAGTTTTTCTTTTCATCCTCCCAGTGGTCCAGGATAGCCTTGCCCCGTTTGGAGTGGGTATATTCCACATGCTTTTGAATCTTGCCCCTGACTTCCTCGATCTCTTCGTCAGTACACTCTATCAGCGGGTAGACGTTGACCATCTCAGTGTTGAGGCGTTTGTCCACAAAGTCGCCTGAGGCGTCGTACATGATGGCCACGCCGCCGGACATCCCGGCTCCGAAGTTCCGGCCAGTTGTCCCGAGGCAGATGACGCGGCCCCCGGTCATGTATTCCGAGCCGTGGTCCCCGATGCCTTCGACGACTGCGTCCACCCCGGAGTTGCGGACGCAGAATCGTTCCCCGGCCACCCCAGCGATGTAGGCTTCCCCGGCGGTGGCGCCGTAGAAGCAGACATTTCCGGTGATGATATTTTCGTGGGCGACAAAGGGGGCATCCTCCGGCGGGCGGACGATGATTTTGCCGCCCGAGAGGCCTTTGCCGCAGTAGTCGTTGGTATCGCCAACCACGGTGATGGTCATCCCCTTGGGCATGAACGCGCCAAGGCTCTGGCCAGCCGAGCCGGTGAGGTTGATCTTTAAGGTGTCCTCCGGCAGGCCGTCGGGGCCATGTTTGCGGGAAACTTCGGCTCCGGTGATCGTGCCCACCACGCGATCCGTGTTTACGACCGGGAGGTTGATTTCCACCAGTTTGCCTTCTTGGATCGCTGGTTGGGCGAGTTCCAGGATTTTTTTATAGTCCAGGGCATCGTCCAGCAGGTGATCCTGTTGGATTTGGCAATAAGTGCCGACTTCCGGGCCAACTTCGGGACGGTAAAGGATTTTGGAGTAATCCAGGCCACGGGATTTCCAATGCTCGATCGCCTTGCGCATCTCCAGCTTGTCGCAGCGGCCTACCATGTCGTTGATGGTACGGAAACCGAGTTGCGCCATGACCTCGCGGACGCCTTCGGCCACGTAGTTCATGAAGTTGACCACGGCTTCTGCCGTCCCGTTGAACTTCTTCCGCAAGTCCGGGTTCTGGGTGGCGACCCCGACCGGGCAGGTGTTCTTGTGGCAAACCCGCATCATCAGGCAGCCCAAAGTCACCAGCGGGGCGGTTGCAAACCCGAATTCCTCTGCCCCGAGCAAGCAGGCGATGGCTACGTCCCGGCCAGTTTTAAGCTGGCCGTCGGTCTCAACGACCACGCGGCTGCGGAGGTCGTTGAGCAGGAGGGTCTGGTTGGTCTCGGCGAGGCCAAGTTCCCAAGGTGACCCGGCATGCTGGATGGAGGAGCGCGGGGAAGCTCCCGTTCCGCCGTCATAACCGGAGACGAGGATTACGTCGGCCTTGGCCTTGGCCACACCGGCGGCAATCGTCCCGACCCCTACGGAGGAGACGAGCTTGACGTTTATACGGGCGCTGACGTTGGAGTTCTTCAAATCGTGGATCAGCTCCGCCAAATCCTCGATTGAGTAAATGTCGTGGTGAGGCGGGGGCGAGATCAGGCCTACCCCGGGGGTAGTCCCACGGGTCTTGGCGATCGGGGGCAGCACTTTGTGCCCCGGCAGCTCGCCGCCTTCTCCGGGTTTCGCTCCCTGGACGATCTTGATCTGGATCTCGTCCGAGTTGACCAAGTAGTAGCTGGTCACCCCGAAACGCCCGGATGCAACTTGCTTGATGGAGGAGCGGCGCAGGTCGCCGTTTTCATCACGGGTAAAGCGGTCGGCGTCCTCCCCGCCTTCGCCTGTGTTGGACTTGCCACCGAGACGGTTCATGGCGATGGCCAGGGATTCGTGAGCCTCTTTGGAGATGGAGCCGTAGGACATGGCGCCGGTCTTGAAGCGTTTGACGATGTCCGAGGCAGGCTCGACTTCCTCGATCGGGATCGCGTTCGATTCGTCGAACTTGAATTCCATGAGGCCACGCAAAGTGAAGGCGGCCTTGGCCTGGTTGTTGATCTCGTCGGAGTACTCCTTGAAAACTTCGTAATCGCCTAGGCGGGTGGCCTTTTGGAGCTTGTGCAGCGCTGTGGGGCTGAAGAGGTGGCGTTCACCTGCGGCTCGCCATTGGTAGACTCCGCCCGGGTCGAGCGGGGTGGCCTTTTCGTCGTCGCGGGGGGCGTAGGCTTTGGTATGGCGTTCCAGGGCGTCGGCGGCGATGACGTCCATCCCGATGCCTTCCACCCTAGATGCCGTCGCGGTAAAGTATTTGTCGACCACGGAATGGTTTAGCCCGATAGCCTCGAAGATCTGCGCCCCACGGTAGGACGCGACGGTCGATATGCCCATCTTGGACATTGTCTTAATGACGCCGTTGAGGTTGGCCTTGAGGAAGTTGTATGTGGCTTTGGCTGGGTCGTCGGTCTTGAGGATGCCTTCGGCGCAAAGGTGGCGGGAGGTTTCCAGGGCGAGGTAGGGGTTGACGAGGTTTGCCCCGTAACCAATCAACAGAGCGTAGTGCATGACTTCGCGCGGTTCGCCGGATTCCAGGACGATGGAGACTTTTGTCCTCGTGCCTTTCCGGATGAGGTGGTGGTGCAAACCTGCGACTGCGAGCAGTGCCGGGATGGCAGCCTTTTCCGGGGAGACCCCGCGGTCAGACAGGATAAGGATGTTGTTCCCTCCGGAAATGGCTTCGTCTGCGGCTTGGAAAATGGTTTCCAACGCTGCTTCCAATGCCTTGTCAGTTTCTTCTGGCTTTGGCTCGAAAAGGATCGGCAGTGTGATGGCGGAGAAGCCGTCGAGGTCGATGTGGCGGAGTTGCTCGACCTGGGCGTTGGCTACCAAGGGCGATGGGAATTGGATCATGCGGCAACTTTCCGGACCCTGCTTGGTAAGGTCGCCTTCCGAGCCGACGAAGCTGACCGAGGCCGTGACCAATTCCTCCCGGATCGGGTCGATCGGCGGGTTGGTCACTTGGGCGAAGAGTTGTTTGAAATAGTTGTAGAGCGGCTGGTTTTGGTCCGAAAGGACTGCCAACGGCGCGTCGTTGCCCATAGAGCCGAGGGGTTGTTTCCCGCTATCGGCGCTTGGCCCGATCAGGAAACGCAGGTCCTCATAGGTGTAACCGAATGCCTTTTGGCGGGTCAGCAGGGTATCGAAATCATCTGCCGCACCACTTTGAACGGCTGGGAGGTCGTCAATATCCACCAGGCTTTGCTTGAGCCATTCGCCGTAGGGCGCTTGTTCGGCCACGGTTTGCTTCACCTCCGTGTCGTCGATGATCCGGCCTTCCTCCATGTCCACCAGGAACATCCGTCCCGGCTCCAGGCGGCCTTTTTTAACCACCGTGGAAGGCTCGATCCCGCCCAACACGCCGACTTCCGAAGCCAGGATGACGCGGTCGTCCGAGGTGACGTAATAACGGGAGGGGCGAAGGCCGTTGCGATCCAGCACCGCCCCGATTTGCACACCGTCGGACACTGCGATGGACGCCGGGCCGTCCCAAGGCTCCATGACGCAGGCGTGGTATTGGTAAAAATCCTTCTTGAACTGGGGCATGTTCTTGTGGCGCTCCCAGGGTTCCGGAATCATCATCATGAGGGCATGCGCCAAGCTCCGGCCAGATAGGACAAGAAATTCCAGGCAATTGTCAAATCGCTGTGAGTCGGAACCGTCCGCACGGATGATGGGCAGGAGCTTTTCGTAATCGTCCCCGAAAGCCTCGCTGGCAATCTGCATCTGGCGCGCGTTGAGCCAGTTCACATTGCCCCGGACCGTGTTGATCTCGCCGTTGTGGCAGAGGTAGCGGAAAGGCTGGGCCCGGTGCCAGCTTGGGAAAGTGTTGGTGGAGAAACGGGAGTGCGTCAGCGCCAAGGCGGACTCCATGGCCGGGTGCGACAAGTCCGGGAAATACTTATCCAGCTGCCAAGTGGTCAGCATGCCCTTGTAGCAAATGGTTCGTGCGGAAAGGGAGGCGATGTGGAAATCCGGGTCGTCATGCGCTGCGTCCTGCCCGTAGTGTAGGCGGAAGCTGCAAATTCGGCGCACGATGTAGAGCTTCCGCTCAAAAGCCAGCCCGCGTTCCACAGAGTCTGGCCTGCCGACAAAGAACTGCATGGTGCAAGGCTCGCTAGCCTTGGACGCCCGACCCAGCAAACCGTCCGTAACCGGCACATTGCGCCAGCCCAGGAAAGGCAACCCACACTCTGCGGCCACGGCCTCGACAGTCTCCTGCTCATGCTTCCGGGACTCCTCGTCCTGCGACATGTACACAAATGCCGCCCCGTAGTCCCCTTCCTCCGGCAGGTCGAAATCGCACACTTCGTGGAAAAACTTGTCCGGGATCTGGATAAAAATCCCTGCGCCGTCCCCGGTCTCCGGGTCGCAACCGCAACCGCCGCGATGGTCCAAATTCACACATATTTCCAGCGCGTCCCGCACGATCGAGTGCGAACGGCGCCCCTTCATGTCCACGATCAATCCGATCCCACAGTTTTCGTGTTCGTTCTTCGGGTCGTACAGGCCTTGGGCCTTGGGTGCTTTCATACTTTTTAAAAACTCTTATTGGGGAGAGGGGAATTTTCCAATCCAGGGCTGGCAGTCAGGCGGCTTGCCCGCATTCCTGTTTGGATCGGGCGATCCCTGGAAAAATGGAACGCGCTAGGATGTTTTCGCTCATAGGCGGGTCAAGATGTTTCTGGAACCCCTGAAGCACCTCAATCATTAGCCTGCATTTCTCATGGAATTCCTGCTACTACTTGCTGCACAGCAACATGACTACGCCCCGCTCATGACATCCTTGGGAAGGGTGTACTCACCAAACCCGGCTTCTTCCATTTCCCGGGACTTGTCCAGGAGCCGTTCGCTGCGTCTCGCGCCGAAATTGCGTTAGGGAAATTTCTGATGCCGCCAAGAAGTCAATTTTGGGTGCGTCCCACCTATGGTAATGTTGAGGTTTTGGTGCAAACTCTACTGGCAGGGGCAAATTTCCCCAACCCCAATCCTTGGCGAACCAGGGAAAGATACACCTTCCGGTGAGTCGGAAAATGGTCTAAGGTTTGGACATCCAAGGAAATCATACCTTTTTAGATTCATCATGAGATGAATTTATTCAGCGTTCGCCAACGATTGGGGCAAACATTCCATCTCTGGATTTTGGGGTTGTCCCCCGCAATCATTTTGGTTTTCTGGTTTGTTATCCACCTGTCCCTGTAGTTCAATGGATAGAACCGCGGTTTCCTAAAGCGGGTCAGAAGAGGGTGTGAAATGGTGGTCTATCCCTCTCTATCAAAGGGGTGAAGCCGATTCATGAAAGAGTAGTTCTGAGGTCTCAATTTTGTCTAATCTGCATTGATTTGCAGGGAATATGAGCCTTTGTGGTCACCAAATGGTCACCAGAATATAAGAGGTTATCTTGGCTTGTGATTCCGTATTGAATCAATCTGCCCAACTTGTAGATAGCTACCATGGAGGTCGCCCTTTGGATAACAGCTGGTATTGTAGGCACACTTGGAATAACGGCATTGATCCTCAATCGCCTGAGAGTCAGCTCCATCCGCAAGCAGTTGGGGCAGCCTTTCCCTGATCTGCCTGACGAACTCTCAAGGGAATGGAA
>JAYPDO010000214.1:0-293 GCA_038125285.1 Opitutia bacterium | reverse complement strand
GCCTACTGCTGGAGTAAATACCTACCAAGCACTATATCACTTAAGCCAGATCGACGGGCAGGTTTTGGAAGCGGTCGATAACATCTATGACCCAGGCCATGCAAATAGCTACCATGAGATCGTCAGCCATTTGACAGAGAAGTTTCACGCTGGCGATGCTGCATGGGAAGGTGCAGTCAAAAAATACAAAGGAGAAGTCGGTGAAGGGTTCATAGCCGAACATCTTCGATCTACTGGCCATGTTGTATTTATGGCTGAATCCACGAACCAAGAAGGTTGGGATGCCATTGTTG
>JAYPDO010000213.1:0-6196 GCA_038125285.1 Opitutia bacterium | reverse complement strand
CCTGTACATAGGGTTTGGCGCACAATGAGCACAAAAACAGCTGACAACCCATCGAAAAACGTGTTTGCAGCGAAATCGACACTATATCACGAATTCCTCGCCGAACGGGACGAAATCCTAAAGCACAAGTGGATCGAATCCCAGAAACAAGGCAAGGACATCGGCTTCGAACGTGCCCTCCTCGACTGGATTTGCAAACACCGGGACACATGGAAAGCCGAGCGCCGTGCTGCTGCAGCGGCCGCCAAAAACCCCTGAATTTCAGAGCCAATCCCAAAACTTGGCAATCTGGAAATCCTGCCCCCCAATGTTGCGGTTTAGAGTACGTAGCAGGGCTTTTCTAGAGGGGTGCCGTTGACTAAGTAAGGTGAACTGGCCAAAATCTATTGCCAAGCCATTCCTGTCGCAGAAGGCTTTAAATTCCACCCATTGCATCAAAGACAGCCCTAGGCTGCCGGATCAAGCCTTACTTGATCTCGCGGTGGACGGTATGCCGCTTCAAGTGCGGGTTGTATTTCTTCTTTTGCACGCGTTCTGTTTGCAACTTCTTGTTGCGGCAGGACATGTAGCGGGATACCGGTTTGCCTTCCGCACGGGCTTCCGTGCATTCGATTGTGATGTGCTCCCTTGGCATGATCGTAGATATATTTTGGGGTTGGAAAAAAGCGTGTCTCTTTAGCCGTTGTCCCCCTCCCCCGCAAGTGGAATTTTGTAAAAACCTCGTCCCAATCAAAAATCCTCTAAAATGGACTTGCGGGAGCCTCCGGTCCGTCAATACAACCTCACCCACACATGTTTCACACTTTAAGGAACAATTTCCTGGCAGGGCTTTTCGTCCTGTTGCCTTTCGCTGTCACCATCGCCGTTGTCCATTTCGTACTCGAAAAAATCGGTGGAGCCCCAAGTGAGCTGCTCTACGAGTACGTCCTCCAGAAGTACGACCTTCTCAACACGGTTCCCGGCAAGACCTATGAGGAATATGTCGGGGACAATTTCGCCAACGGCCTCATCCTTAACCTCGTCTCCACCGTCGCCATTTTCATCGTCATCGCCGTTTTTGGGTTTTTCTCCCGCTACTTCATTGGGCATTTTTTTGTTAACCTGACAGACCGGATTGTCGGCAACGTCCCCATCATCAACACAGTCTACAAGACCGTTAAGCAGATCGTCGAAACCTTCACAACCCAACACAGGGCAGTCTTCCAGAGGGTCGTCATGATCGAGTACCCAAAGTCCAACAGCTACGCCATCGGCTTCCTTACCAGCACCGCCGATGGTGAAATCCCGGCCAAATCGGGTTGCGGGAAGCTTTACAACGTCTTTGTCCCCACCACCCCGAATCCAACTAGTGGATTCCTCCTCATGCTCCCGGAAAAAGAAGTCACTATGCTCGACATGAGCGTGGGTGACGCCATGAAGCTCATTATCTCCGGGGGAGCCGTCATCCCCGAGTGGAAAGCTGACGCCAAGCCCAAGCTCAAGGACGGCAAGGGCTGACCTTCCTACTATTTTCCTGTTTGCCACACGGAACGCATGGAAACCGAGGCGCTCCTCCTTCTCCAGAAGCCTACCGGCGAATCCACAGTCCGACTCACTTTCTTCGCTCCGTTACACGGGCACCTTACCGTCTACAAGCGCACAGGAAAAACCCTCTCCCCGCGTGCCCAGCCCGATCTCTTCGACACGGCCACCCTTCACCTCCAGGCCAGCAACGACGGCAAATTCCACCACCTCTCCAGCTACCACCCTTCGGCCCGCCGCACCCGTATCCCCAAGGATTACCCAACCTTCCAGGCCGCTTGCCAATTCGCCACATTCCTCGATAAAAACATACCCTGGATCGAGGACACCCGCCGCACCTACCAGCTTGCCCTTACCGCTTTTGATGCGTTGGACTCCCATCTTGCCCATCCCGACATCATCCGCCTCAAAGCCCTTTATACCCTCCTGAAACAAGAAGGCTACCCCGTGCGCCAGGACTGGCGGGCCAAAATCCCCTGCTCAGAGAAACCTTTTCTCTCCAGCCTACTCCACACTCCCCTCTCGGAATTGATCCAAATACCCGGCCACAACGTCCAACCCTTCCTCGATAACCTCCTGACCTGGGCCACCCACCACACCAGCTTCCACTTCGACTAACCAGAATCCCAAACTCGCAACCCGCAACCCGCATGCTCGTCGACCCCCAACAACGCCTCGCCAAGCTGAACGTCCGCGAACTCGCCCAGTTCCAGGATCGGCAAGCCGTTGTACCCGCTTCCCCCACACCTTCCCGCTGGCGCGCTTCCGTCGGCCAGCAATGGCACGACAACCTCCGCAAACACGCCGAGGCTGCACCCGGCGAAGCTACCTTCGAGAAAACCCTCAAAACCACCACCTACCACAACGGCTGGCAAGTCGAACTTACCGGCAAGGTCGACCAATGGATCGAGCACCAAGGACGCCATACCATCCGGGAGATCAAGACCATCTCCCGCAACCTCCCAATGGAAGAGGGCGAACTCCTCGTTCATTACCCCTCCTATTTCGCACAAGTCCAGGCCTACATGGCCATGGCGCTCGACCTTGGCCTCGCCCAATTTGAAAACCTCGAAGGCGAACTCACCTTTGTCAGTATCGCTGAAAGCATGGTGCAGGCAGTCCCCATCCACCCTGGCGACCTCTCCCTTCACCAAGCCCAAACCACCCGCTTCCAAAACTACCTGGGCATCCGCCGCGAGAACTACGAACGCCTCACCAGCATCCGCTTCCACCCCCCCTTTGTCACCTGGCGCCCAGGCCAGGAAGAAACCATCGATAAACTCCGCCAACACAGCTTCCCCCATCCCCCGAACCCCCTCCTCCTGGAAGCCCCAACCGGGTTTGGCAAGACTGGCGTCGCCCTCCAATACGCCCTCGAACAACTCCAATCCGGAAACTTCGAAAAACTCTACATCCTCACCGGAAAATCCACCGGCCAAAACCAAATCCTCCAACAACTCGCCACTATGCAAGACGGGGGCTCCCCCCGCTTCCTCCAGCTCCGCAACCGCCAGGAACACGCCATCCAGTCCACCCTCCACACCTGCAACGGACGCGATTGCCGCCGCAACCTCGAAGAAAAATGGCAACGCTCCGGCATCCAGCCTGCGCTCCTCTACGCATCCGGGCCGCCCACTTTGGAGGAAGTCCGCAAACTTGGTGCCCAAACCGGTGTCTGCCCGTACGAAATCACCCGCGCCTCCCTTCCTCATGCCGACATACTCATCGGCGACTTCAACTACATCTTCTCCCCCCGCAACAACTCCCTGCTCCTCGAACAAGAAGGCATTTCTACCGCCCGCGTCCTCCTCCTCGTCGACGAAGCCCACAACCTCCCTACCCGCGTCCGTGATTGCCTTTGTGCCGAAACAGGCCACCAGCAAGCCCGCCTTCTCGCCGACGGCCTCTCCCGCGCCCGTGCATCCGCCCGCCTCCAAGCGCTTGCCAATTGCTGGGCCGACTATCTCCAGACCCTGGAGCCTACGCCCTCCATGCCCCTCAATGAAGTCTACCAGATCGAGGACCAACTCTCCGAATACCTGGAAGAACTCCTTAACACCCACCTGGACTGGGAAGCCCTCCCCGTAGATGCCCACGAAGCCCTCTCCGACCTACTCTACCTTAAAAAACTCCTCTCCGCCCCCGACACACCCTACCTCCACTTTACCCCCAAGCCCGGCCAATACCGCCTCGACTGCCTCGACCCCGCCAACGAAATTGCCAATACCCTCCGCCAATTTGGCTCCAGCCTCCTCCTTTCCGCCACCCTCTCCCCCATAGAAAACTTCTCCAAAGACATCGGACTTCCCCCCGAAACCCCTCCACCCTTTGTCCAAGCCGAAACCCCGTGGCGGAAGGACGCCTACCAACTCGCCATCGATACTCGCATCGACACCAGCTTCAAAACCCGTCCCGCCCACTACAACACCACCGCCCGCACCATCCACCAATTCGCTTCCAATTCCCCAAAGCCCATCGTCGCCTACTTCCCCTCCTACCAATACGCCCAAGCCATCCTCCCACTCCTCCAAGCCATCAATCCCCCGCTCCCAGCTATCCTTCAGCCCCAAGGCCTCCCCCTCCAACAGCAAAACCAATTCCTCACCAACGCCCTCCAAACCCATAAAATCCTCCTCCTCCTGCTCGGCGGCAGCTTCGCCGAAGGCATAGATCAACTCGGTGGCCAAATCCACCGCGCCATCATCATCGGCCCTTCGCTCCCGCCCACCGACCACATCCAACGCGCCCGAATGGACCGCCTCCAAACCCAGGACCAAGAAGCCGCCTACCACCAAATCTGCCGCCAACCCGCCCTTACCCGCATCCGCCAGGCCATCGGCCGCATGGTACGCGCCCCTGGCCAACACGCCGCCATACTCTTCCACTGCACCCGTTTTCTCCAGCCCCACTACCGCTCCCTTTACGAAAACCTGGAACCCCGGCTCCTCCGCACCGACGCCGAACTCCAAACCTGGATCCAAACCCTCCGGGAGTAGGGGACAAGGGGAAGGTGGGAGAATACAGCCCGGCCATGGGAACGCCGACTTCCACGTCGGCCACGATTTCAGCCCGGGCAAAAGGAGCGTCAACCTCGGTCGCCGCACTCCCCCAACTCGCAACTCGTCCCGCAAGGACACTCCCCGTCTCATCCGTCCTCCCAATCCAAATCCAACGGGCTGACCATCTCCTTCTTCGTCCGGCTTTGCACCGTATGAGTATAGATCATGGTGGTCCGGATGTCGGAATGCCCCAACAACTGCTGGATCGTCCGCAAATCCACATTGGCGGACAACAGGTGGCTGGCAAAAGTATGGCGGAAGGTGTGCGCCGTCACCCGCTTCGGGACCTTCGCTTTCCTTACCGCCTCCTTGATGGCCTTGCCCAGGTTCTGGGGATAGTTGTGGTAACGGCGGTAGGCTCCCTCGTCCGGCACCAAAGTCAACTCCCTAGCGGGGAACAACCATTGCCATTGGAGGTCCTTGGCTTCCTGCTTGGCTCGTCGCGACCCCAAGTTGCCGGGCATGAACACCCCGGCAAAATCCGGGTTGCCCAGATCCTTCTCCAACAACTTGGCCACCCGTTGCGTTTGTCTCTCCAGTTCCGGGGCCAGCTTTTTCGGCAGCGGCAGGGACCGGTCCTTCATCCCCTTCCCGTCATGCACGATGACCAGGCCAGCCGGGAAATCGAGGTTGTTGACCCGCAGGTCCAAACACTCCGAAAGCCTCAACCCGCAGCCGTAGAGCATCGAAACAATCAAATCGTAGGGAAACTTCAATCCCGACAAAACCGCATCCACCTCCGGCTTCGTCAGGACGGCCGGGATATATTTGGTCCGCTTCGCCCGGACCACCCGGTCCTTCAGGTCGTAGTCCCGCTGCAGGATGTGCCGGAACAAAAACAACAACGCATTGAATGCCTGGTTTTGGGTCGAGGCCACCACGTTCTCCCTCACCGCCAAGCCTGTCAGGAAATCCTTGGCGTCCTCGTCCGACACTTCCCCGACAGGCTTGAAATGCAAAAATTGCCCGAAACGCCGCACCCAGGCCAAGTAGGTCGAAGCTGTCTTCGGCGAATAGTTCCTCCTCTTGATCTCCGCCGCCAGGGAATTCCCCAAATCGTCCCATGCAGGCTTGGCCACTTTGTCGCTACTTGCCTGGGAAGGCATATCCACTGCAGGGCCTTGGCCGGATGTCCTTGTCCCGGTTAGAACGCCTTCCTTTGCCCGGGCAACAGGAACATTGCCGGGCACCAACCCGATATATACACCGACCGCATGCCGCGCCTGTTCCCGCAAGCCTGCAGACTGCCCTTTGCTGGCCAGCTTGGCCAGAAAACCCTCCACCAATCCTGCTGGAACGGCACCATTGCCATACTTGGCCATGTAGTCCAAAAAGTAACGCACCCACTTGACATAGTGGGGCATCAAGCGGTCGGAAACCCCCATCACTTTCAAAGCCGATTGATACTGGTTCAGAGCATCCCCGTTGAACTTTTGCATGATATCACTATCTATTTTCTCTGCGCATTGAGTGATATCTAATTAGTCAGTGCAAGACTTTTCCGGGGAAATTCCTTGACTTGCCTCACCACCTGAATTTTATATCGAAATCATCTAATAACTTGTTGCCCGGACGCTCCGCTCGTTCCTCGCTCCGCTTTATGTCCGGGCAACGCC
>JAYPDO010000212.1:0-6208 GCA_038125285.1 Opitutia bacterium | reverse complement strand
CGCCATTGATACCTTCGAAGGGGACATCAGCGGACGGATTGTCATCGGTGGTGACACAGTGGACACATCCACCGATGGGGTTTACAACATCACCTACAATGTGTCCGACACAGCAGGGAACGTAGCATCGGCTGTAACCCGCCAAGTCACCGTTACCCAAGCCCCGGATACCACCGTCCCGGTTATCGTCCTCAAGGGCGATGCCGACGTAGCCGTCACCCTTGGCCAGCCCTTCGTGGATCCTGGGGTTGACGCTTCCGATGACCGCGATGGCGACATCTCAGGTAAGGTAGTGGTCGGTGGGGATACTTTGGATACCTCCACCCAAGGCGTTTACAACCTCACCTATGACGTTACCGACCTAGCTGGAAACAAGGCCGTGCAAGTAACTCGGAAAGTTACGGTTTTGGATACAGTCGCCCCTGTCATTACGCTCAACGGCTCAGACACCATGACCCTCGAAGCCAAGGCCTCCACTTACTCCGAGCCCGGTGCCACCGCGACTGACGATATGGACGGAAGCCTTACCGTTTCGATCACAGGTTCGGTCAACACTGCCAAGATCGGTACCTACCAAATCGTTTACACCGCAACCGATTCGAGCGGCAACCAATCTCAGCTCACCCGTACAGTCGATGTGGTGGATACTATTCTACCGACCCTCCTCTCCGTCACCGGTTCCCAGTTTGTCCACTTGCTCGTCGGTGATACTTACACCGAACAAGGGGCCTTCGGGATCGACAACTACGATGGAGTCCTGTCAGGCGGTAAGATTGAAATTACCGGATCGGTTGATACCTCCAAACCCGGTGATTACATCCTGTCCTACACTGCTTTGGACTCCTCTGGAAACCGGTCGGCCAAGCAGCTTACCCGCCGTGTGACCATACATGATGTGGATGCCCCGGTCATCTCCTTGCTTGGCGCAGGTCAAATTCTCCTCTCCGAAGGTGCCGTCTACACGGATGCCGGTGCCACGGCCCTGGACAACATTGATGGCGACCTTACTGGATCCATAAGCGTCATCAATCCGGTCGACAGTGCCACCCCGGGAATCTACAAAGTCCTTTACTCCGTCAAGGATTCCTCCGGCAACGAAGGAACTGCCGAAAGGATGGTCGTTGTCGAGAACCAACCCCAAGGTTACAAGGACTGGCTTCTGGTCTCCAACCTCTCCGGGGAATCCCTAGACCAACAACTCTTCCTGGCCGATCCGGATAATGACGGTATGTCCAACCTCATTGAATATGCGTCTGGTACCAACCCCTTGGCCTCTGATCCGGTCGATCCGAACCTCTACGTCAATATCGTCAATGGGGACCTTACCTTCTCCTTTGTCAAAAGGAAAGGGATGGATGCTGGATTGGCCTTCAAAGTCCTCCGCTTGGAAAACCTGGAAACCGGGCTTTGGGTCGATGCGCTCACTCCTTCCGCCGACTTCCCCGACTTCCAGCTCACCTCCACGGATAATGGTGACGGCACCACTACGGAAGCCTACACCTTCCCCAGCGTCGGGAAAGACCACGTAAAGTACTTCCTCCGCCTGCTTGTGGAGTACACTGAGTAAGCCTTCTGGATCTTCCTCCTGAATTTACCGAAAAGTCATAAAAGCGGCTTTTTTCCGTGAAGGATTATTAGCAACATGCGTCCATGAATAGCGAACCGGAAAAACTTCTGCTTTGGGATATCGACGGCACCATCATCGCCACCCAAGGCGCTGGGGAAGCCGCCATGGACCTGGCCATGCTGGAAGTCTTCGGCATTAATGGCCGTCTCAACGACATTGACTACAGTGGGCGCACCGACCCGCTCCTTGGCAGGATGATTTGCCGGCATTATGGGATTTCGGAAACTGAGGCGAAGATCAAAGAGTTTGTCGATTTGTACGTCAGGAACCTTGCTTCGATCCTCGCAAAAACGCCAGCCACCCTCCTTCCCGGAATGGATGTCCTGGAAACCCTCGCTTCCCGTCAAGATGTCCTCCAAGGGTTATTGACCGGAAACGTGCGTGCTGGTGGCAAATGCAAACTCTCCAGTGTAGGTGTCTGGCAACATTTCGCGTTCGGAAGTTTTGCCGACAACTGTTTCGACCGCAACGATCTCGGCCCCAAAGCCCTCAAGCTGGCCAGCCAACAATTTGGGGTCGAGTTTGCACCAGACCAAGTCTTCGTCATTGGGGACACCCCGAGGGACATCGAGTGCGGGCAATTGATTTCCGCCGCGACTGTCGGTGTGGCGACGGGGAAATATTCCGTCGCTGATCTGCAAGAAGCCGGTGCGGATTTTGTTTTCGAGGACTTGTCCGACACCAGCGCATTCCTGGCGATTTTCTAAGTGGTTGCGGTTTAGTTGACCCTAAAGGCCAGCTTTATCCATGCAATGAGGGGATCTTCATCTTCTCTGTAGAAATCCGGCATACCGGGTGCATCCTCACTCCACTGTGGAACACAAAGAGACATGCCCGCAGGCTCTCGCCGCTTTAATTGTGCTGGTTGCCAGCTTCCAGGCTTGCAAGTCTGTACCTTTCTATGCCCAACGGCTCCTTTCCAAGCCCAACATGACTTTTTCCGATTCCCTCACCTACTCTTACCAACCCAGGCTGACTGTCCAGGTCGAGCCTGGCTCCGCATCTTGGGGCGGCGCACAGGTGACTGGTTGGTGCTGGACCTCCCAGTCCGTTTACCCTTTCATGGACTACTGGAGTGGTTCCCCAGGATGGCTCTACTACCAAACCGGGTCGGGCGACCCCCGCTACTTTTACGATTTCTCAACGGAATCCTGGGATGCCCGCTGACCGGGCAGGGTCTTTTCAGGATACCAGGGCAAGCATTTCCGCAACGTGGGGCTCCGGCTTCACCTTACGTTTGATCGCGGCCAGATTTCCTTCCCTGTCGACCAGGAATGTCGAACGCTCCACACCCATGTAATTCTTTCCGTACATGCTCTTTTCCACCCATACCCCGTAGGCCTCGCAGACCTTTTTGTCCGTATCGCAAAGCAAGGTGAAAGGGAGGGAAAACTTTTCTATGAATTTGTTGTGGGACTTCGCATCGTCCGGGCTTACCCCCAGAAGCACGGTATCTTTGGAGGAGAAATCTTCAAACGCATCCCGGTAGGCACAGGCTTCTTTCGTACAGCCCGGGGTGTTGTCCTTCGGGTAGAAGAAGAGGACGACATTTTTCCCCAGGTAATCCTGAAGTTTGACTGTGTTTCCGTTCTGGTCGGTGGTGGTGAATTTCGGTGCGGGTTGGCCGGTTTGTAATTGTCCCATGGTAGTTCCTTCGTTTACGCCCCTTGCTAGTATAGTTTGAACGCCGGGGTCAAGACCGTGTGCATGGAAATTGATACTGGGCTGGATTTTTTCTGGCCATGCACTACCAAAATGCCCATACCCCATTTTCATGATGAGATGGTTACTTTTTCTTCTTTCCTTACTCTTTTCCTGTTCTTTCCTGGCCGTCCAAGCCACTGCCCAGGTGGATGGAGTCGGCAGGATTACCTATGACCAGTTGGTCATCCCAATCTCGGTGCAATCACCGGACAACAATCTTGAGGTCGTTGCCAAACAAGCCTTCCGGCTCCATGGCGGGTTCAAGATGATCCAGGAAAGTGGTGCCAAATATGCGATCCGCATCAGCCGGCGTGCTGGTTCCACGGTTTTGCTCACCATTGTTCCTCTCAGAGGGGATGGTTCCACAGAGTCTTTTCCCGTCAGTGGTACGGATATTCGCAAGGCAGTCCTTTTGGCTTGTGACATGGCTGTCGAGCGGCTTACCAAAGAGCCCGGCTTTTTTGCGGGGCAAATGGCCTATGTCAACCATTCGGGGAAAATCAGGGAACTGTATTCCAGCGACCTTTTCTTCCAAGGTTTCCAAAAGCTGACATCCCACCGGTACCAAGTCATATCCCCGGATTGGTCACCGGACGGGAGCAAGATCCTCTATTCCAGCAACCATAAGGGCGGGTTGGATATTTACATGCTGGACGTCGCTTCCCGTGTCCCCCTGGTCGTCGCAAGTTTCAAGGGGCAAAACCATGGTGCCGTATTCGACCCCCATGGGCGTCGGGCGGCCATGATCCTCAACCGAGAAGTCTTCATCCATTCCTCGATCCTCAATCCCAATGTCGAACCAACCAGGGTAACCCACAACCCTAGTGCAGAGACATCCCCGACCTGGTCCCCTTCCGGACGGGAAATGATCGTTTCTTCGGACATCCAGGGGGGAGCCAAGTTGTATGAAGTCATTTTAACCGGTAGCAACAAAGGCCGGATGCGCCCCCTGCCGATCAATGTTAGCCGTGAATGCACCGAACCTGCCTGGAAACCCCACAATTCCAACCTTCTTGCCTTTACTGCCAATATCAACGGCCATTCCCAAATCGCGGTCTTCAATTTCCAGACTAACGAAACCAAAGTCATCCAGAGCAACTCGGATGACGAAGGCGCGAGTTGGACAAATGACGGCAGGCACCTAGTCTACTCCTCCCAGCAAGGTGGCGCACACCAACTCAAGATCCTCGATACCGTGACCGAAAAACAAGTCGCCCTCCACACCCGGACCAGCGGTAACTTTTCCTCCCCGGACTTCCATTACCCCCTGATCCGGAATTAACACCAATCTACGTAGCGCACTTACCAGCTCGTGTTTGGGGATAGGATAGAAAAACTGTAACCGAATAGTTGATCCGAATGGGTAAAATGGAGCGGCGATTTCTAATCGCCTGGAGGCCGGATGCTTTTGCAGGGTTCGACTATTCCCGTAACGACCTGGTTCTAATCCCTTGAGCCAGGGGTGACTTCCAAGTACAGCAACTTTCCCTCCCTCCGGACTTGGACCTTCGATGGTTCGCCAATTTTCAATGCGCCGATGGCGTTGGTGTAGTCATAGATGTTCTCGATCTTTTTCCCGGCCAGGAAAGTGATGGTATCGCCCCCTTTCAGCCCTGCCTTTTCCGCCGGCCCGCCTTGGGACACGCCAGAAAGCAGCACTCCCTGGTTTCCCCCTGTCGCATAATCGGGGATTGTCCCTAAATAGGCTCGCAGGCTCCCCCGTGGTACTTTCTCCCCGCCCGCTTTGGTCGCCACATATTCGGGGGGCTCTTCCAGTTTGAGGAGTTGCCTGGTGACCAAGGCCATCAGGCGGGCGACCTGCTGGGTACGGGGATAATTGATTTTGTCCGCCGTATCGGAGGGCATGTGGTAATCCTCGTGGGTGTTTGTAAAGGCGTTCAGGATGGGAATCCCCCTGGCGTAGAACGAAGTGGTATCCGTTGGGAGGTTGCTATCCGTGTTGAGTTGGATCGGGATGCCTACGGGGATATTCGCCCGCTCGATGATGCCCTTCCATGCCGTGCTGGATCCTGTGCCTTGCAAAGTCAGAGTGTCCTGGAACCTACCGACCATGTCCATATTCAAATAGGCGGCAATCGGCCTGGAATGGGGATGCCTTGACTTCATGAAGTGCCCGGAGCCAAGCAGTCCCAGTTCCTCCCCTGACCATGCGGCAAATAGGAGGTCGTAGCTTGTCGGGAGTTTCCCTCTTTCCTTCAAGTCGGCCATGTATTGGGCGATCTCCATCAAGACGGCTGTCCCGGAGGCATTGTCGTCCGCCCCATGGTGGATTTTTCCACGGTCTTGCCCGCTCGCCCTGGAGCTGGCCGCCCCGTTGCCCAGGTGGTCGACATGGGCTCCGATGACAATGAGGCTTTTGGCGGGTTTATCCCCAGTCTGGAGCAGTCCCAGGACATTGCGGCCTTCATTCTTTTGCCGGACAAGATCCGTGGTTGCCGCAAGTTTCACATCCTTCAGGAGGAAGCCCATCATTGGGTCGCCAGTGTCCAAGTCGTCCTGGAGCTGGTGCAGGCACTTCCCGGATGGCCCGAGGAGGGTTTTGGCCAGGGCGTCCGTGATGCTGATCACAGGGATTGATGTGGTGGCGGTGGAGCCAGTGTCACCAAGGGGGATGAGTTCATGGTTGGCTTTGGAATTGGGCCCGCTTACAAAAATGATGCCTTTGGCTCCATGGTCCCGGGCATGAGAGGCTTTGTTTTGTAGGGAGGCGAAGCGCCAAAGGTGTTGTCGGGTATGGGATTCGACCTCTTCCGGGATATAGCGGAAGGCCAGAACCCACTTGTCCTTCACATCCAGGTGGACGTAGGAGTCATACTCCTTGTGCTTCCCGGCTTCCGGCGCGACCAAGCCATATCC
>JAYPDO010000211.1:0-6260 GCA_038125285.1 Opitutia bacterium | reverse complement strand
CCCAATGGGGCGTCCTTGGCAACAGGGGCGCCCCTATTTTGAGTGCCTGAGTACAAGCCGTTAGCCAGAAAAGAAAAAACCAACAACTTGGTAGAATCAAAGTGGACGTAATGATACCGTAAGTTTCGCCCTTTTGAGGCTAGTCCACATTGGCTTGCAGATGAGAAATACAAGTATTCACTTTAAACTACTCCCGCCTCAAGCCCTGCCCTACCCCAATAAATCGTTTTAAGAGCTTCCCAATTAAAGCATACCCTGTCCAAACGTGCCGGCTCAACCTTTCCGGATACAATGAACATGCACCCCCGCTCTTAAAGCACGCTGGCGCCTGGCTGTGACCTTCCTATTCTCAGCCCAATCCGCAATCCTCAGCGCGACCAAACCACCAGCATTCACATCCTTCAGCGCCTTAGGATACCGAGAAAATTCCGGTTCCTGAATCTTAGTTACCGTGACTGCGGCAAACTCTGGTGGCGACACGCTAGGATTTAGCATCACTAGCGGGGCTGACCAAAGTTTTTTTCCATAGGCAGCTCTTCAAGGGATATCCCTTAAATCAGCCACAAATTTCGAAAGTCCTGCTGATTCGCACCCAAGCAACACGTACTTGGTCACCGAACAGGCTGAGCCGGCAAAACGCTTCTTTCGGATAAGGGTAGAGGGCCAGTAAGCCTGGCCTAACAACCGATCTTATCTTCCAAAGTGGAGAACAGTTCGGCTTCGGAAACACGGTTCTGCTCCGTGGTATCCCTGTCTCGAAGGGTGACGGTGCCATCCTCCAGCGTATCAAAGTCTACCGTGATACAAAAGGGGGTGCCCACTTCGTCCATCCGGCGGTAACGACGGCCGATCGCCCCAGAAACGTCCCAGAAAACATTCCAGCGCCGCTGGAGCTTTTCGTAGATCGCCCTGGCCTTTTCCATCAACTCGGGCTTGTTTTTCACCAATGGGAAAACAGCGGCCTTGATCGGGGCGACGCGGGGATGTAGCTTGAGCAAAGTACGGGGCTCGCCACCAATTTCGTCCTTGGTGTATGCGGCACAGATGACGGCCAGGAAAGTCCTGTCCACCCCAAGGCTCGGTTCGATGACATGGGGGACATACTTTTCCTTCCGGGCTTCGTCAAAATACTCCATTGAGGTGCCACTGGCCTCCTGGTGCTGCATGAGGTCGTAATTCCCCCGGGCGGCAATACCTTCCAGTTCTTGCTCCCCAAAGGGAAACTTGAAAGTGATGTCCGTGCAGGCGCGGGCATAGTGCGCAAGTTTATCCTTAGGGTGGACTTCCTCCCCCAAATGCTCGTCCGTCAGGCCGATGCTGGCAAACCATGCCTTGCGGGTATCAATCCATTCACGGTGATACTTTTCCCAAACGTCCTCGTCCGGCGGGATAAAGTATTCGATTTCCATTTGCTCGAACTCCCGGGAACGGAAAATAAAATTGCGCGGGGTGATCTCATTGCGGAACGCCTTCCCGATCTGGGCGATCCCGAAGGGGACTTTGACCCGGCCGGTATCGACTACGTTCTTGAAATTGGAAAAAATGCCCTGCGCGGTCTCGGGCCTGAGATAGGCCACGGAGGATGCATCCTGGAGTGCGCCGACATGGGTCTTGAACATCATGTTGAACTCACGGGGAGGGGTCAGGGAACCGGCTTCGCCTGTCGCCGGAGACGGAACCCTTGCCCAATCTTCCTCCGGAGCCTCGGTGTAAGGCTTCAACTCCAGGGCGCCAAGCTCCCCTTGGACGGCTTGCTTCCGCTTCAAGGCTTCCGCCATTTCTTGGGCCTCGGAGTCCATTTTTTCTGATTCCAGGAGCGAAATGAAGCCGATGGTATTCCCGTCCACGTTCACAGGGGAATAAAAAAGATGGTCGGCACGGTAACGCATTTTGGAAACTTTGCAGTCCACCATCGGGTCGGTGAAACTGTCCACATGCCCGGAAGCTTTCCAGACATCGGGATGCATGATGATGGTGGAGTCCAGCCCGACCATGTCGTCCCTACGTTGGACCATGTCCTTCCACCAGGCCTCCTTGATGTTTTTACGAAGCTCGACCCCCAAGGGGCCGTAGTCGAAGAAACCATTGATCCCGCCGTAAATTTCGGATGTCTGGAAGATGAAACCCCTGCGTTTGCAGAGGCCGACGATTTCGTCCATCAGGTTAGGTCCTTTATCTTTTTTAGCCATAAGGGTGCGAGAAAATAGGTCGGCCTCAGGACTGGTCAAGCCCGGTAACCAGTTTGCTGGGAATTGTAATCCTGGAAGAAAATTAACAAAAGGTATGCTTTTTTTTTCTGGATTGGATGAGAATTGTTTCTAGGTTGCAGACTGTTCACGCAAACAAAACCGCCCGTGCCGCCTTGTTAGAAGATCTAATTGGGGAGTCTGCCTATCCTCCCAGGACTAGTAGACCCTCCTTACCCAAGGGAGACAAGCAGAACACGGGACCCAACCGAAACCAGACACCCTGTTACCTACCATGAATCCAGCCATTGCCTGTTTGTTCCGGCCTTTGACCCGCAGCCCGCTCCTCCCTATGCTTTTCGGGTTACTCGCGTTTTGCACATCCGTATTTTCACAGGCGGAACCCACCGCCGGGGAGGCTACCACCGCCATAGTGGCCGCCGATACATCCGGAGGGGAAGCTGTCGCCACGCTGGATACGGGGAACACGGCATGGATGATCACGGCCACTGCCCTGGTATTGTTCATGACCCTCCCGGGCCTGGCATTGTTTTACGGCGGGTTAGTACAGTCAAAGAATGTCCTATCAGTGCTCATGCACTGCTTCACCATCGCCTGCCTGATGTCCATCATCTGGGTGGTTTGCGGGTATAGCCTTGCGCTGACAGAAGGCTCGGGACCGTACATCGGCGGGCAGAGCCAGTTCTTTTTGAATGGATTGACTGAGGACGGGCTTAATGGGGATTTCCCCGAATCCGTCTGGATCCTGTTCCAAATGACCTTCGCCATCATCACACCCGGCCTCATCGTAGGGGCATTCGTGGAGAGGATGAAGTTTGTCCCCATGATGGCATTCTGCGCCCTGTGGCTCCTCTTGGTCTACGTGCCGGTATGTTACTGGGTCTGGGGCGGAGGCTGGCTCGCCAAAAAGGGCGTCATCGACTTCGCCGGGGGCATCGTGGTCCATGCAACTGCCGGCGCCTCTGCCTTGGTGCTGGCGAAGCTTCTCGGGCCTCGCAAGGGCTTCCCAGTTCGCCTGACCCCGCCGCATAGCCCGGGGATGGTAATGACTGGGGCATCCATGCTTTGGGTCGGATGGTTCGGGTTCAACGCAGGCAGCGCGGCAGCGGCCAATGGCGATGCTGGGATGGCCATGTTGGTGACCCATATTTCAGCTGCAGCTGCGTCCCTGACCTGGATGTTCATCGAATGGGGCAAGTCCGGAAAACCTGGCCTGGTTGGTATTGTGACAGGTATGGTTGCGGGCTTGGCCACCATCACCCCCGCCTCTGGAAACGTTGGCCCGCAAGGAGCCCTAGTCATCGGTATCCTGGCGGGCTTCGTCTGTTATTTCATGTGCGGCATAATCAAAGAAAACTTGAAAATTGACGACTCTCTCGACGTTTTTGCCGTCCACGGCGTAGGTGGCATCATGGGTACACTGTTGGTCAGCTTCCTAGGCAACAGCCTGGGCGGCCAAGGGATCAACAAAGACACCGCGGGCGAACAATTTACAGTGCAATCGACAGGTGTACTTGCAGCAGTCGCTTTATCCGTGGTGGCCACAGTGGTCATCGTCAAAATCCTTGAAGCGGTTTGCGGCGGGATCCGCGTACCGGAGGAGGAAGAAATAAACGGTCTTGACCAAAGCCATCACGGCGAAAAAGGATATCACATCTAATCGAATCCCCACAACTAAGGAGATACCCATATGAAACTCATCAAAGCCATCATCAAGCCGTTCAAATTGGAAGATGTGAAGGACGCCCTCTCCGAACTTGGGATCGAGGGGATGACCGTCAGCGAAGTCAAAGGCTTCGGCCGCCAAAAGGGTCACACCGAAATCTACCGCGGGAGCGAATATACCGTGGACTTCCTGCCCAAGGTCAAAATCGAGATTGTCGTCGCCGACGACCTGGCATCCAAAGCTGTGAACGCGATCGTCGAAGCCGCCAAGACCGGTAAGATCGGGGACGGAAAAGTCTTCGTCATCCCGATCGAAGATGCCATCCGTATCCGCACAGGGGAACAAGGCGACGAAGCTTTGTAAGTCCACCCAAGTAATTTCACAAAAAGCGGCTGCCGGGGAATTTCCGGTGGCCGTTTTTATTTGGATCAGGCCAAGACCTTCGGCAGGGCAATTATCTTGCCCGCAATCTCCTCCGGAGGGAGGAGGAGGTCGTAGGTCGGCACGTTTTCCGGGGGTTCCAGGGCTTCGAACTGGCTCTTGAGCATCCCCGCTTTCATGTAGTGGTTTTTGCGGGCTTCCATCCGTTGGTGGATAGTTTCGAAACTCCCCTGGATGTGGATATAGAGGACTTGGGTTTCCCATCCCAAGGCAAGGGCTTTGCGGTGCTTGTCCTTAAGGGCTGAGCAGGCAAGAACCCCGCTCCGTCCTTCGGAAAGGATTTCTGAAATCTTGGCGTTGAGGGTTTCCATCCATTCGAACCGGTCTTCGTCGTTGAGGGGTTTACCGGAACCCATTTTGGCAACGTTCTCTGGGGAATGGTATTCATCTCCCTCCACAAATTCGCACTGCAGGTGGCCTGCAACCAGCTGCCCGACCGTAGTCTTCCCACAACCTGAGACCCCCATCATAATAATCACTTTCGGGCTCATGCTAATGCTTCCCCACGATAGTCCGACAGCACATTCGTGAGGGGAGACAATTCCCGGACTGACCTTTCCCCGTCGTATTTCCCGTAAAATACCAAGGCGACCACTTCTTCGTCCTGCGGAGGGTTCGGAATCCCGACCGTTAGCCGGAAAGCAGGATGTTCCCACACCGCACCGGTACTCCACTTCGAGGCAATCCCCCCGTTTTCAAGGAGGAGAAGCAGGTTTTGGACAATGCAGCAACACGTGGCGTAATCCTCCCGCACGACTTCGGGTTTGTTCCGAACCAGGGTGGTATCCCTGGGGGTATATTGGGTAACGACCAGGAGCCCGGGCGAACTTCCCCACTCCTGGGCCTTCCTCTCCCCTTTGGCGGTCGATTCCGGGGTCGGATCCGACCCCGTGACCAACTCCCCATAGAGCCGGCCAACCTCCCGTATCCTGGCTTCGTCGAGCAAGTAAAACCGACAGGGCTCCGTACGATGGTGGTTTGGGGCGTTCCTTGCGATATCGACACAACGGGCGACCTGGCTGTGGTCAGGGACAGCAGTGGAAAATTGCTTGGGCGCCACAGTCCTGCGATGGCGGACAAGGTCGGCAAGGTCGGGCTGGGGGATTCCGGGCATTACTCGTAAGTGGTGAATTTCTTGGGGTCGAATGCCTCGCGGACGGCTTCCCCAATAAAGGTTACCAGGGTAAGGATGAAGACCATGGCCAAAAAGGCAGAGGTCACGATCCAAGGTGCTTGGAGCTGGGCAATCCCCTGCTTGAGCAGTTCGCCGAGGCTGGGTACAGGCGGGGGCAGCCCGAAGCCCAAATAATCCAAGGCGGACAAGGAGGCTATGGCGGCAGCGATGGTAAACGGGGCGAAGGTCACCAGTGTCGATATCGTGTTTGGGAGCATATGGGTGAATAGGATCCGGACAGGGCCAGCACCAAGGAGCTGGGCGGCGGCGATATAGTCCCGGGCTTTCTCTTTATATACGGAGGAGCGCATGTAGTAGGTCATCCCGGTCCAGGAGAACAGCACCATGATGAGAAGCAAAAGGGCGATCCGGAATTCTTGGGACAAACCGGGCGGGATTATGGCGACCATGATGATGACCATGTAGAGGAAAGGAATGTTAGCCCAAATCTCGACCAGCCGTTGCCCCAACAAGTCAACATTCCCCCCGAAATAACCCATGGCACACCCGATCACGATGCCAATTACATAGACCATGACTACGTACCCAAGGGCAAAGACCATGGCGATCCGGAAGCCGTAGACCAGCCTGGCCAGGATGTCCCGGCCCGTAGAATCCGTACCCAAGTAATGTTTTCGGGACCAGTCCGGTTTCATTGGTTTGGCAACATTCCCGCCAGCAAAGTCGTTTTCCAGGGGGCTATAGGGTACCAATGGCATCCACACCCAGTACCCCTTCCCCTCATTTTGGAAATGTCCTTGGAGTTCACGGT
>JAYPDO010000210.1:0-6270 GCA_038125285.1 Opitutia bacterium | reverse complement strand
TGGTGTCCTGGACGACAATAGTCCGGACGACGTCCTGCGCCCAGTTCCCGCTGGTGTCCTGGACCCGGAAGTTGATGGTGTAGGTACCGGGCACCTTGGTCTCCACGCTACCTGTCCCTGCGAGTGCTGCGTCAAGAACCGTGCCGTCGGAGGCTTTGGAAATGGCACCGGGGTCTTCCCAAGCAGGGATGGTACCCGCTTCGATGACGATTTCCTGCTTTCCGTTGAGGACGATGTATGGCGCGGAGGCTTCGGGAAGGACAACGACCTGGCGGATGGCGGTGCCGACATTGCCTTCGGCATCGGTGGCAGAGTAGACGATGTCATATGTCCCGGCTTTGGAAGTGTCGAAAAACGTATAATCCGGGACAGGGTAACGGAAGAGGTCCATGGTGCTGGCGTCCGAGTTTTGGGGGACGACGTAGTTGGTGCCGCCGGCGGGATCGTACCCGAATCCAGGTGGGTCCGCATTGGCTAACCCCGCGCCGCCGGTCGCATTGCCGAGGCGGACTTCGAAATCGTACCATCCCCCGGCGCCCAGGTCGATCGCCTTGGAAGTGCGGGCATCCCAGGTGGCGTCGTTGAGGACTTCCTCGCCATTGACGAAGAGGATGGCGTTGTCGTCGATGTTCTCGGTAAAGCTGATGACGCCGTCGGCATCGTAGATTTGGCCGGTGTAGACGTAAGTGATGCTGTCCGCCCAAGGCGGCTTGGCTGTGGTTTCGGAATGGGAGGGGCCGAGCGGGTCGACAGGCTCATTGGCCGGATTCGGCTCCATGCTATCTTCCCCTGGGAGTTTGCCGACAACCAGGCCGGGGAAGTAAACAGTCCCCGGGCGGGCATGGCGGACCACGGGTGTGAGGCTCCCGGAGAGGGTATCCACGGCGGAAGAACCGGCCTCTGTGTAGGTGTCCCCAAGGTTGAGGACCACAGTGGTATCACCGGACAAGGTGACGTCCGGCGGGGTAGTATCCCGGACGGTTACGGTCATGACAACCGGGATAGCCGCCAATCCTGCGGCCGGGGCGAAGGTGTAGGTGATGACGTAGACGCCAACCTTCGTTGGGTCGACCACACCGGTAATGGCCAAATCGTCTTGCTGGAGTTCGGCTCCATCCTTGTCGAGGATCGTGACAACCGGGGTAGTGTAGGTAGTCCCGGCTTCGTGGACGATGTCGGTGCCTGTGCTAAGCTGGATTACCGGGGCGTCGGGGTTGGGGACGACGGCGACCTTCCTTGTGGCGAAGGCAAAATTGCCTGCGGAATCCTTGGCTGCGTAAAGGAGTGTGTGTTCGCCAAGCTGGAGGAAGTCGGGCAAGGGATGTTCCGGGAATCCGAAAAGGTGGTACTTGGAAGAAAGGTAGGCTTCGGTGCCCAGCCGCTCTGCTTCTGTGACGACTCGGTTGTAGAGCATGATCTCGGCGACATCGCCTTCGGAAGGGTTACTGGTGGTTTGGTAACCGCCGAGTTGTAGTTCCTCGATTGTTCCGTTGCGCCCGTCCTCAATGGTCTTGTTGACCGTATTGGCCCAAAACTGGACTATACTGCCGGTGCTGGTAGCGGTGTAGAGGTTGGGGTTGGTGTCAGGTCGCCGGGGATTGGCGATGGTCGCCCAAGCGCGGGGATGGAAGACGTCCGCCCAGCCGCCGTTGTAGCCGAGGAACCAGTTGACGTTGCGCTTGGTGCTGATGAGGCGGTTGTTAAGGGTACCGGTCAACTGGGAGATGGTGAAGATGGAGTACCGGTTGTTCATCCGAGCGGTGATGGCCATGAAGTCGTCGCCATCGAGGTGGACGGCAGGTTTTCCATTGAGGATGGTGGGCTCGTAGGTCGGGTCGCCGCGGACATCGGTGAAGTGGCGGCTATTGCCGGAGAGGTCTTCCCAGATAGTCAGGACTTCGCCGTTGGTCGCATCGATCTGGCTGGCGTCGATATGGAGCCAAAGGTCGCGGGGGACATCGGCCGTGCTGCCAACGGGGACTGTGCCGTCGAGGTTGTCCGTGGCTACAACGCCTGGGTCGACATAGGGTTCGCCATAGATGTGCTGGATTTCGGCGTCGCCGGTGAGGGTGATTTCCGGGGCGAACTTGTCGATGACGACAACAGTCCGGGTAATGGGGTCGGCGGAAAGCCCGGACACCGGGTCGGTATAGTTGTACTCGATAAGGTAGCTGCCTGGGGCATCCTTGTCCAGGCCGCCGAAGGTCGTGTAGGCAGGGTTAGGCACGGGATCGCCATTGCCATCGGTCACCGAGACGCCTGGGTCGGCAAAGTCGGTAGAGGCAGGATGGGAAAGGATGGGCAGGCCAACCAGGGCAAGGGCAGGGCGGCCGGGATAGTCGGCGACTTCTACGGTGCGGCTTTTTGTGGTGGAGTTGCCGCTGGAGTCCTTGGCCGTGTAGGTGATGGTGTAGGTGCCGGGGGTGTTGACGTCGATGGGGTTGGAGGTGGACCAAAGCCCGTCCTGGGCAGGTTCGAAGGGGTCGATGGTCTGTCGGGAAGTCGGCCCGGCTTTGTCAGGCGCTTTGAAACGGGCAATCAAAGTGGAGGGACCCGTACCCTCCAAGTGGGCAATGGCAATCCGGTAATACCCTTTTTGGAGTGTGACGTTGAAGTACCCGCCGTAATAGCCGTCGGTAATCATTTCATTCCCACGGTATCCCTGGGATTCAAAAACGCCGTCCTGGTCCAAATCCAGCCAGAGGACACCACGGTCGTCCGGGTATTCCATACCGATTTGGTAAACCCCGTCCTTCTTGGCCAGGAAGTAGCCGAGGAAGAGGTTGCGGAAGTTGTCGTTGCGGTTGTCGATGCCTACGGCGGGGTCTTGGAATGCGGAGTCCCCGGCAAACCCGATGGCTTTGGTAAAAACGGCTTCCCCGTCAGGGGTTTGCGCCATCAACCCGCCGTTGGCGTCCAGGATTAACAAGGGTTCGCTGGGGCCGCCAATGTACCCCCGGCGAATCAATTGGTTAGGAGTGTAGAGGGAACTGAAGGGATGGGTGTCGCCGTCCACAAAGTCTGCGGCGCTGGCTCCTGGGTCACGGTAGGGCTGGCCAAGTTGGTGCTTGATCGTGGCCGCTCCGGTGACCGTAAGTTCCGGGGCGGTGGTATCGACCACATTGACGGTCTGGAAAACGGTTTCGGCGGGGCGTTGCTGGTCATCGGTAAAGTTGTACTTGAGGACATAGGAGCCAGGGACATTGGGGTCGACCTTGCCGGTGGTAAGGATTAGGGAGGCATCGAGGTCGCCCCCTCCCGCATCCTGTACCGTGACTTGCGGCGGGGTGTAGTTATCACCCGCTTCGTGGGTCAGGGCAGGGCCGTCCACCAGGGTGATGACGGGGGATTGTGGGTCGTAAACACGTACAGTCCGGATGGCGGAGGCGGTTTGGCCAAGTTGGTCGGCGGTGGAGTAGATAACCTGCCAATCACCGGTGACGGAAGTGTCGACAGCAGTCGGGGCGGCAGGGAGGACTTCGCCATCCCCATTGCTGTATATGTCGAGGATTTCGAGGGCAGAAAGGGCGACGTTATAGACCCGGGCATCATCGATCATCCCCTCGAAGTCATACTGGCCACCACCTGTCCATCGCCCAACTTGCAGGAGTGTGCCGTCCAGGTTGGTTGTTGTGGATGCGCCGTTGGCAGTCGCGATTTCCACACCGTCGATGTAGAGGGTGCGCTTCCCGTCGTCCATCACCCCGACGACATGCTGCCATTCCCCAATGTTGAGGACATTGGCGGTTCCGTTCACCCGGGTGGCCCCGGACATGAAGGTCATGGATGGCAGGTCGGCCCCGGCACCATTGTAATTGACCCAAAACAAGGTGGAGTTGACCCCTCCAAAGACAGCACCGTCGCCATTGTCATCCGTCCCGAGGTCGACCAAGTTGATCCAAGCACTTAAGGAAAGGGTGGCGGAGTTTTGGATTCCGTTGAAAGAGGCGATGTCCATCGAGTCCCCTGCCCCGTCCAGGTCCAGCGCCTTGCCGAATTTTCCGGTAACAAAAGCGGCATTCCCGGCCAAGGTGCCATCGTTCCCATTCAAGGAGGCATCGGTGGCATCGTCGTCCATCCTCCACCAGGCGACCAGGGCGTCCGAACGCACGACCTCGGGCAAAGCCGGGCTAATGTACTCGGTGGAAACGGCCAGGACACCGTCCACGGGATCGGCAGCCACCGCACCCTCCTCCGTATATGTCCCACCCAAGGCAACCCGGACAAGCGCATCTCCGTTGAGCACCACTGTTGGCAAAGCGTCGAAATCTCCCAGGCCATTTCCGTAGAGGGCTTGCACCTCGGCTTCTGCCAAGGTCACCGAGTAAATCCGGAAATCGTCCAACAGCCCCACAAATTGCCGACGGTTCGCCGCCGGGCCGCCAAGTTGGTGGTACTCGGTAAAGCCGTATGGTGCGGGGGAATCCGGATCCACCCCCTTGTATGCCTTCCCACCGTCGATGTAGAGGGTGTAGGCTCCGGGTTGGTTCACCGCCGTGACCAAGTGCCATTGGTCGTCATTGAAGGCATTCGGGCTGGCCAAACTCACCCCACCCGTGCTTTGGATGTAGAATTGGATCCGGTCATTGTTAGCCACAAAATTCAAGTGGTATTCCAAATTCCCACCAAAACCATCCCCTCCGGTGACTGGCGAACCATAGTAGAAGTGGGCGGCGTCCGTATGTGCCTGGGCAGTTTTTACCCAGACGCTGACAGACATGCCTTCGTAAGAATCCACAACCGACAACGGGATCTGCACCCGGTCATCCCCCCCGCCAAAGTCCAATGCCTTTCCAAATTTCCCGTCCACCCAGTCAGCATCGTCCATCCCCACCAACGTCCCGTCATTGCCTTTCACAGAGGAGTCAACCGCCACCGCCCCTCCCGTTTCATCCAACTTGTACCAGACCAGGAGATCAGGTTCCCGGGTGATCGCCATCACCAAGGAAGGCAGGAGAATGATTGGAAGGAACGCTTCTAAGGCTTTTCTTACTAGCATGGATCGGCAATATTGGTAAATCGAAGCACGCAGGACGGCAAACAGCACCAGCATTGGTTAGACTGTCTAATAAGTGAGTTGAGCACTTTTATAGAGCAGGAGGCAGTGGTCAAGGGTCGATTGCGAACATGCCACCAAAGTGCAAGACTGCCAGACCTGGAATAATCTCCAAATCAGCAGAAATCACCAGATTCCTGAGCTTCAAGAACTGGGGGATCCCCCACCCTTTTCAATCGGGCATTACGTGTGCGTGGTGCCAAAGCCTACATTCCCATAACCAAGAAACCCAATGCAGAGCGTAAACATGAACCCAATATCCACAAATGGCCAAGATACAGAAAACTCCAAAATCGCACCCACTGTCACGGAAAACCTGGAAATCACACTGAGCCAATGGACGCGACTCCCCGCCCAGCAATTTCAAACAGGACAAAAAAACCGGTGGGAAAGAATGATCCCGACATGCAAAGGGGCAGACGTACGTTTGCCCCCTTATTACGGCCTGCTAATGGTGACCCGCAGGAATTGGCGGCCTTGGGTTTCGCTGGCGATGGGGGTTTTTGAGGTAGCGGTAACCTTTTCGTAGTTGGTTGGGACGCCGGTTTGGTCGGCATCGACGGAGAGGGTCACGTCGGCCTCTGACCAAGTGCCGCCTTTAAGCCTCCGGGTAAGTTCTACGGTGTAGATAAGGCTTGGGTCAACGGAGGGTTTGACACGCAAGAATGTGACTTGGAGGGAACCGGAGACGGACTTGGCTTCGGGAAGGGTGTCCTTTCCGTCCTTGGAGGCGGGGTTGCCTCCTAAAGCGTATTCGAGGAGGTTCTCTACGCGGTCATGGTCTGGGTCAGCGAGGGGGAGTTGGTCGCTGGCCGGAAAGGAGGATAGGTAGGTGTTTGTCCAGATATCGAGAGGGTTGGTAGGTGTGCTGACCACGACAGTCCGGGTGATTGGGGTGGCAGGGTTGAAGGAGAGGTCGCTGACGTTGTAGGTGAGGGTGTAGGTACCTGGTGTAGAGGTGTCGAGGTTACCCGTGGTGATTATAAGGGGGGTGAGGTTGCCGTCCACCGCGTCATCGGCAGTGGCACCTGGGTCTTGGAAGGTGTCCCCGGGGGCAATGTCGATGCTGGACGCCCCTTGGAGGGCAAGAGTTGGAGGGATGGTGTCGTTGGAGACGACAACTTCCCGGTACAGGGTGGTGGTGTTGCCGCTTGTGTCCGTGCTGGTATAGCTGAATTTGTAGGGTGGGGACTTTTTTACTGCGGATGTGTCGA